>JAFAUH010000109.1 GCA_019243445.1 Streptomycetaceae bacterium
CCCGCACCGTGCTGACCGAGGAACGCACCCGGCACAAGCAGCGCGTGGAGAAACTCCTCGAAGACGCCCACATCAAACTCTCCACCGTGGCCACCGACATCTTCGGCGTCTCCGGCCGCGCCATGATGGACGCCCTGATCGCCGGCCGGCGCAACCCCAAGGTCCTCGCGAAGATGGCCAAAGCCCGGATGCGGAACAAGAAGGCGGCCCTCATCGAGGCACTGACCGGACGGTTCGAAGAGCACCACGCCCGGCTGTGCCGCATGCTCTTGGACCTCATCGACCAACTCGACGCCCGAATCGCCGAACTGACCGCCTGGATCACCGACGCCATCGAAGCGATGCCCCAGGCCTGCGGCCCGGGACCCGAAGCGCAGGAGGAGGCAGACGCTCCGCGTCTGCCGCTGGTGCAACGGCTGGACGAGATCCCCTGAACCGCTGAGCAGCCGCTACCTGCCCCGGTTACCCGCTGTGGTGGCCGGGGCTTCCATTGATCGGGCTATCGGCCGCCTGTTCGTACAGTTCCGGTTCGTCCGAGCAAGCGCGATCCCTACCGACAGGTAGCCCTATGAACAGAGTCCGCCGTCCCCGAGCCACAGCCACAGCCACAGCCACCTGCCAGGGTGATCTTGGCGCTGACCAGGGACATCAAGGACTGTATGAACGTGACTTGACAGAAGCGATCTTCCGCCCGCGCAGCACGGCGTAGCAGGTCGGGCCCAGATCGATGCCGGTATCGGTTTGCTCCCCGTCCAGTGTGGAGGCCCCCTCTTCGGGCCTTTGCGGGTGCCCTTCTTCGAAGAGTGCTGCCGACGGTCCCGATAGCGGGGCGGCGCCGTGTCGGCAGTTGCTACCGTCGGAGCGGTAGCTCACTTTCCGAAAGAAGAAGGACCCCAGCCATGCATGATGCTCGCACCCTGATCGACATGGGGGCCGAAGCGGTACGCCGACTCGCTCGACGCGGTTACTCCCTGGACCTGTCCGCCTTGGAGGGTCTCCAGGCTCGGCGGAACCAGAGCATCCGCGTGGCTGATGAGCTGCGGGCTGAGTCCAAGCGCGTGGCCAAGGAGGTCCAGGAGACCGCGAAGAAGGGCGGGGATATCTCCAAGCTCAAGGAACGTGCCCGCGAGATCAAGGAGGAGGTGCGGGAGGTCGAGGCTGAGCAGGAACGGGTGCAAGAAGAGCTCCGCAACCTTCTCCTCAGCATCCCGAACCTGCCGCACGACAAGGCTCCGGACGGCGACTCCGACGAGTTCGCGGTCGAGGTCCGTCGTGTCGGCACTCCACCCACGTTCTCCTTCGAGCCGAAGGATCATGTTGATCTCGGCGAAGCGACGGGCATCCTCGACTTCGCTCGGGCAACGAAGCTCTCGGGCCCTCGCTTTGCTGTATCGCGAGGCGCCGGCGCCGCTCTGGAGCGGGCCCTGGCGGCCCTTTTCCTCGACATCCATACTCGTCGGCACGGCTACATCGAGCACTCAGTCCCTTACCTGGTCACCCGCAAGACCATGACGGGCACTGGTCAACTTCCGAAATTCGAGGAGGACTTGTTCGCTACTGGTGTCGCCGACCGCGAACTGTTCTTGATTCCGACGGCCGAGGTCCCGCTGACCAACCTCTACGCCGATGAGGTCATCCCGCCTGCTGATCTTCCGCTGGCTCTGACCGCCCACACCCCGTGCTTCCGCTCCGAAGCGGGATCGTACGGTCGCGACACCCGCGGGCTCATTCGACAGCACCAGTTCTCCAAGGTGGAGATCGTACGAATTTGCGATCCGGAAGACTCCGAGGCGGAATTGGAGAAGATGGTCGGGCATGCCGAGGCATGCCTCAAGGAGCTCGGTCTCGCGTATCGGGTGGTTATCCTCGCCGCTGGTGACACCGGCTTTTCTGCGCAGCTCACCTACGACATCGAAGTGTGGCTGCCGAGCCAGAACACCTACCGCGAGATCTCTTCCGTCTCGGACTTCGGCACCTTCCAAGCCCGTCGCGCGAACATCCGCACGCGCGGCGCGGACGGGAAGCCCACGCTGGTCGCCACCCTCAACGGCTCCGGCCTTCCCATTGGCCGCACCATGGCTGCGCTGCTCGAACAGTGCCAGCAACAGGACGGCTCCCTCCTCCTGCCTGAATCCCTCGCCCCTTACCTCGGTTTCCGCCGTATCACAGCCAACGGAACTCCGGAGGCATAGTGCTCTTCGAAGGGCCCGGCGCCCAGGCGGCGCCGGGCGGACTACTGGCACCGGCAACAACTCAGCGGTGGTCCAGGCCGAAGAAGTGGATCGCGATAGCCTCCATCCAGAGATTGGGGTCGGGCAGCGTATGGCCGGCGCCCGCGATGCTGTAGGCGTCAACCTGCACATTTCCGGAGTGGTCGGTGTAGACGGTGTGGGTCCAGTTCGAAATCGGGGTGGTGGTGCGGGTGGGCCACGAGTTGACTCCCAGCACGTTGGTCCACTGTTTGATCTCTTCGCCGAAGTTGTGGTAGTTCAGTATGGAGTCGGCGGTGCCATGCCACAGCTGCATACGCGGGCGTGGGCCGTTGTAGCCGGGGTAGGCAGCGCGTACCAGATCGCCCCACTGCTGCGGGGTCTTGGTGACCCACCCCTGGGAGCAGTCGCTGTTCCACAACGTGCCGTTCGTGGTGGCGAAGCAACCGAAGGGCACGCCCATGAACGCCGCTCCGGCTTTGAACACGTCAGGGTAGTCGGCGAGCATGACGTTGGTTTCCATGGCGCCGGACGAGGCACCGGTGACGTAGACGCGATTGGGGTCGGCGTTGTGCTGTGCCTCGACGTACCGGACCATCGAGACGACGCCGACCGGGTCGCTCCAGCCGTAGTGAGTCAGCGCGCCAGGGGTGGACGCGTTCCAGCAGTCCAGGCTGGTACGGGTGACCGATGGGTAGATGACGATGAACCCGTATTCGTCCGCCAGCGAGGCGAACTTGGTGCGTGAGTAGAACGCGGGCCCGGATCCGCCGCAGTAATGAAGCGCGACCAGAATTCCTGGGTGGGCGGTGACCTTGGCGGGTACATACTCGTACATCTTCAGATTTGTTGGATTCGCGCCGAAGTTCTTGACCTCCACGAGAGAGGCCTGCGCAGCAGTCGCGGTGGATACGAACAGCACGGACAGCACCACGGCGGTGGCCATGCCGACCATCGCAGCGATCGCCGCTCGGAGCTTTTTGATCTTTCTCATCGCGATCTTCTCCTTCCCAATCGATTCCAAACCGGGTCACTCCACGCGAACTCGCCCAATCTGGCGAGTGGCAAGCGTCGGCGGGTGAAGGTAGAGACGGCCTCGATGGGTCATGGAGTTCACTACGACGGAACACGATTCGGTCACCGCGGCGGCAAAGTGGCGCCGTCGCGCCACTTCTCTTGTCAGCAGGATTCGCCCTGTGCGACGATGAGAAGTTCCCGTGTGCGAGGAGGGTGAGGGAGCGGGTCTGCCGTGGCCGGAGTTGGGAGCGGTCGCGGTGTGCGCCGCTGGAGCCGGGGGCGCCACGCTGCGCCGGCTGCCGTGACTGCCAGCACTCCGAGCAGGGCGAGTACGGCGGCGGGGGCAAGGACGGCCCAGGGGGCGCGTTCGGCGTATGGCTGGTTCTCGGCGAGCAGCAGCCCCCACTCCGGGGACGGAGGCTGGGCGCCGAGCCCGAGAAAGCTCAAGGTGGCAAGGGCGAGGGCGATACCGGGGATGCGAAGGAGGGCGTGGCGGACCACGTCCGGCAAGATGGCGGGCAGCAGTTCGTGCCGGAGCAGGTACCAGGGCCCGGCCCCCAGGGCGCGGGTGGCGGCCAGGTGGGTGGTGGCGCGTTCCTGGCTCATCAGCGCGGAGGTGTGCGTGGCCAGCGGTGACCAGGCAACGGCGGCGACGGCCAGCGGGGGCGTGAAGGGGCCGCTGCCTGCGAAGCCGGTGACGAGGAGTCCGGCAAGCACAGGCGGGATGGCATTGACGGTGTCGACCAGCGGCCCGGACAGCCGCGGCAGGAGGCCGAGCAGCACTCCGGCCACAAGGGCGGCCGCGGTGACGGCGAGCGCCGGAGCGAGAGTGGTCACCGCACCGTGCCCGATGCGGGCCAGCACATCGCGGCCGAGCGCGTCGGTGCCGAACGGGCGTGCCCAGGTGGGTGCCTGGAGGCGGGCAGCAGGGTGCACGGCCAGTGGGTCGCGCAGCAGGCCGACGGCGATGATGGTGAGCAACGCGGCTGCGTATATCCATGGCAGCCTGGTTCGGGGTGTCGGTGTTGCCGGCCGGTGCAGCGTGTGCAGGGCTCGGTCCCGCAGGGCGGGGCCGAGCAGCAGTCGGGCCGCGAGCCGGGTCAGGGCCCCGGCAGTGGCCGCGAGAAGGACGAGGGCGAGAGTGCCGGCTTGTAGGACGGGCAGGTCCTGGGCGATGGCGGCCTGGAGGGTGAGCCGGCCTATCCCGGGGATGTCGAAGATCTGCTCCACGGTGACGGAGCCGCCGGTCAGGCCGACCACGAACAGCCCGAAGTTCGGCAGCAGTCCGGGCACGCAGCGCCGCAGTGCCTGGCGGGCGATGCTTCGGTGAGGCAGGCCGCGTGCGGTGGCGGCCAGGGCCCACGGCTCGGCGAAGGCGGCGGGCAGCAGATCATCGAGCAATCGTCCGAGGATCGCTCCGGTGGGGAGGCCGAGTGCGAGCGCGGGCAGCACCATCCACGGCGGGCCGTACCAGCCCAGCGCGGGCAGCCAGCCCAGCTGGATGCCGACCACCTGGGCCAGCACCGTCGCGGTGAGGAACTCGGGCAGCGTCGCAAGGACCGCCGCCGTGCTGCCTCGCGGCGCACGCCCCGTGCGACCGCGGCGGGAGCCGCGCCCCAGGGTGCGGGCGCAGACCGCACCTGCCGTGGCCACGGCGACCGCGAGCGCCGCGGCCATCAGCAGCAGCGAAACGCCGAGGGCCTGGGTCACGGAGGGCATGACGGCTTCCCCGGAGGTCCATGAGTGGCCGGCGTCGCCATGCAGCAGCCCCTCGCACCACCGCGCGAGCAGGTGCATCGGCCCGGCGGCCAGGCCGAGTTCCTCGCGTACGGCCGCGAGCGCTTCGGGGGTGGGGTCGCTTTCCGCCGACCGCGCTTTGAGCACCGTCAGCGCCGGGTCGGTGTGCGACAGCCACGGCAGCAGTCCGATTCCGCACAGCAAGGCAGCCGCCAGCATCGTCCGCCACAGCAGGACCAGCCCGCTGCCGCCCTTGACTGCCGGCCTCCTCAACACCGGCCTCCTCAACACCGGCCTTCTCAACGCCGGGTTCCGAGGCCGACGAGGGTGCGCTCGTACGGATCGAAGAGCACTCCGCTCACGGAGTGGCCGACGCCAGTGAGGGCCCGTTGGTGGACCAGCGGGACCACCGCGTCCGTGCCGAGGATGGCAGCCTGCGCTGCCATCACCGCGTCTTGCCGCTTGCCGGGATCGGCCGCGGCCTCCGCCTCGGCGACGGCCTTGTCCACCGTGCTGTCGCACAGGGGCGCCAGGTTGTAGGTGCCGTGGCAGGTGAAGTCGCTCGCGAGGACGGAGACGGGATCGCCGGTGTCGAGCATCATATTGCGGGCGGCGATGAAGGCATCGAACTTCCCCGCGAGCACGTCGCTTTCGAGCCGCGAATACTCGCGCACCTGCAGTTTCACCGTAAACCCAGCCTTTTGGAGCTGCTGTTGCAGCACCTGCGCCGTTTCGGGCAATTCGGGCCGGTTGTTGTAGGTGGCCAGGGTGAGGGAGACGCCCTTGACATCCGCGGCCTTCGCCCGCCCGGACGGTTCGATCCACTTGCCCGCAGCCCAGGTCACAGCAGGCCCGAACAGGCCGACAGCGCGGTCACCGTACCCGTCGAACATGTCCTTGGCCAGGACGGAGGTGTCGACGGCCGAACGTGCGGCGGCCCGGAAGCCCGGATCCCTGAACGGCCCGGATTGCGTGTTGAGATACAAGCTGACGGTGCGTGCGGTGGCCGTCTGGTGGACAGTTCCCGCCTCCAGAGAGTCGGCCTGCGAGGCGGGGACAGCCTCGGCGATGTCCACCTCACCGGTGCGCAGGGCATTGACGCGGGCCGTGCCGTCGGCAATGAACCGTGCGTCAATGCCCGACGCCTGGGCGCGGCCGCCCCAGTAGCCGTCGAAACGCTCCAAGGTGGCCGCAGTTGTGCCGGTGGTCGAGGTGATCTCGAACGGGCCGGTCGCAGCGCCGATCGGATTGACCTTGCCGTTTTCCCCGTACGCCTTGGGGGAGAACACCGCAAGGTCCGGATTGGACAACCGCTGCGGCAGTACGGGATCGGGCGTGCCGGTCGTGATCCGCACCTGGTCTCCGCCTGCCGGCGCGGCGGTGAGGGTGATTCCGGCCAAGGCGGCGGGCTGCGGCTTGGCCTGCGCGGCGTGGGTAAGAGCAGCAGCCACAGCGGTCGGCGTCACCTTGCTGCCATCTTGGAATTCGGCCTTCCGCAGTGTGAACAGCCAACTGAGATCGCCCTTCTCGCTGCTCCAGGATTCAGCGAGCGCCGGCACAACGGCCCCGTTGGCATCCAGCCGGGTCAGGCCCTCGGCGACTCCAAGCCGGGACAGGATCAACGCGTCCTGGCCGTAAGGGGAGTAGTTCTCGGTAGGGGGGAAAGCGAGCGCGACTCGCAGCCGCGCGCCCTCCCCCGAGCGGGGCGCCCCCGAAGACGACGCTCCACCGTCAGAAGCGAAGCAGCCGGACAACAGCGGAGCAAACAGCAGACCGGCGAGCAGTCGACGGCGGAGCGATATCATGATCCTCTTTCTCTTTGCGGGGAGCGGCGTAGCCGGAGTGCAGTAGAAGAGTACATGGAAATCATTTTCAATTAGCGTAGTGGTATCTCAAAGTGCACGATCCCGCTCCCGCTGCCCGGCGCCTCCTTCCGCTCGTCGCACACCACCGTGCCCAGCGACTGCCACAGGTCCATGGCGCCAGGTGAGTCCGGATACGCATGCAGATACACCGTGCGGTAGCCGCCGTCCGCCTTCGCGAAATCCAGCAGTTCCGCGACCATCCGCCGGGCCAGGCCGCGCCGCCGGTGTTCGGAGCGCACATACACCCGCCGCAGCTGCGCGGTCTTTCCGGACGGGTAGCGCTCGGCCAACCAGTGCGGGTTCGGTGGATGCGTCGGCCCTCGGGAGTCCAGTGCCGCCGTGGCGACCACCGTCGCATCCCACTCATCGACCGCGACCAGCAGGGTGTGCCGCCGAGACGCCAGATAGAAGGACTGCGGGTCGATGATGTCGCCGTGCCAACGCGGCACATAGCCGGTGCCGAAGTCGCGGTAGACGGCATCCAGCATCACGGCCCTGGCGCCACCAAGATCGTCCGGGCCTGCCCGCCGGATGCCATAAGCATGCACCTGCACATAATATGCATTAGTTCTTATCGGCGAGGAGGGCCCCGCGTCGGTGAGGACGGCCTCGCAGGTCCGGCAACGCAGCACGAAAACGGTGAACGGGTCGGCGTCGCACCCGATCTTGACGGTCATTCAGCAGTTCGACGCCGCTTCGCCGAAGTTCCGCCTTCCACCCCGCTGTCTTCTCTCGGCTCCCCTCCGTCCGGGTATCCGGTTGTGAACTCGGGGTCCTGGGCGGAAACCAGGTCCCAGACAGCCCGGATGTCCTCCTCGGACATCACATCAAGCATCGAATCAGGCATCGAAGAGGTGATGTCGAAGTCCGTCGGAGCCGGTGGAACCGGTTCCTGGATGGCCGCCGGTGTCTGAAGTTCCCGTCCCCAGCCATCGAGGTGGAATACCGTGCCGGTGGTCCTCGCGATCAGCGTCACGCCGTCTGGATGTGCCCTGGCCAGTCCCTCCGGCAACAGCCCCGCGGCGAAGTCCGCTCTCGCGCGCCCGGACTCATCGACCACCTTGTGTGACACCGTGACCGCGTCGGCGGCCGGATGCGGATAGTCGTAGTCGACACGTACCCGCAACCCCGGCAGCACGCCGGGTAGGGTCACCGGAACCTCCCGGTAACGCAGCACATGGAGCTGGTCGATGCCCCATTTCGCCAGCTCGCCCGTGCCAGGCACCAGCAGACGGACGTTCATGCCACCACCATTTATAGGGGTGGCAGTGCATGCGGGTGCGGCCAGGGCCGGCTTCCCGTCCTCATCAGCCAGCCGCACCGGCGCGAGGCCCGGCCGGGAACTCTCGATGCGCAGCCACCAGTCGCTACCGGGCAGCTGGAGCAGCGTGAAGTCCAGCAGGCCACCACTTGTCAGATGCAGCCTCTCGCCCGCTCCGGTGTACACAACCAACCGGCCGCCGTCGCCCCCTCGAACCCACCCGACGACGCCGATGCCACAAACGCATCCAGCCCCTGGGACACCGACCACGCCAGATCGCGCAGATACGTGAAGTCATCCACGATCCGCCGCAACACCTCCGGGCAACCAGGCACCGGATCCCCGTCGAATCCTAACTTCCCCCAGTCAGCGGAGGGTTGTGAGGCTGCAGGCACGGCTCATACTTCCTGGTCCGAGCGACTTGTCGTCTACGAAACCATAACCAAGCGCCAATCGGCCTCAGTTCACGCACCGACAACTGGGAGGTGGACATCAGCGACTCCCGCTTATGCGAAAGACAACAGGGGCGAGGGCAGGGATGAGAAGTGCGGCGAGTACGGTCGCGAGGGCGACGGCTGCGCCGGCGAATACCGGGGCGGTGGGGCCTGTCGCCTCAGCGCCGATGGCGGCGACGACACCGGCGACGACAGCCCCGCCCTTGGAGACGAACTCCAGCGAGCCGAACGTCCGGCCGGGCGGCCGTCCGCACGCTGCTTCGGCTGCGAGCAGCGACAAGGCGACCAGGCCAAGCGTCATTCCGGCGCCGAGCACCAGCCGTGCAGCGGCGAAGGCCGGCAGGGAGCCGGCTACAGCGTTGCCCGCCAGCCCGGCAGCGACCAGTGCGAAGCCGAGGATGATGCCGGTCCGCGGTCGGGGGCGCAGTGCGCGGTGCGTGGGCGCCGCGAGGAGCAGGTAGCACAGGTGAGGCAGGGCGAAGAGTGCTCCGGCTACGGCACCCGAGACTCCGGGAAGGCGCCGCTGCAGCAGCGCAATGAGATAGGGGTAGGAGATGACGGTCGAGAAGACAAATGCGAACTCCAGGGCGTAGAGGGTGAGGACGGCCGAGGTAGGGACGATAGGGACGGATGGATGCGGTGTTGGCTGGTCATCGGCTTGTGAGTCCTTGAGGTCGGCCTTGCGGGGTTCTGGCAGGAGTGCGAGCAGCCCTGCGGCGGTGAGCGGCAAGACTGCGAGGAGCGCGTACTGGCGGTGCGGCGAGAGCCACGGCGAGAGCGCGCCGACAACGATGGGCGCGGCGACCAGCGCCGCCCGTGCGCTGCCTTGCATCAAGGTGAGCGCCCACGACAGACCAGGCCCGTCGAGCGCTGCGGCGAGGTAGCCGTTGGAGGCGGCGAAGGTACCGCCGAGGATGCCTTGGAGAATCAGCGCGGCCGCGAAGGCGGGCAGGCTGTTGGCGACCCCGGCAAGCAGGAAGGAGACGGTCAGGCCGAGTTGGGCGCGCAGGAGAAGCCGTTTACGGCCGAAGCGGTCGGCGAGGTGTCCCCACAGGGGTGCGCCGAGTGCGGCGAAAAGGGTGGGGACAACATAAAGCAGCCCGGCCCATCGGGCCTGCCGGTCGCCGAACTCCGGCAGGATCGCCGTGAGGTACGGCGGCAGACCGAGGGCCGCAAAGGACGCGATGAAGTAGCAGGCGGCGACGGCGTGGACTTGACGACGGCCAAGTCCCGGGTGCGAAGCGGTGGGTGTGGCACGATCGGTCCGCGGGTGTAGGCGCACAGTCATCGGGAAACCGCCCGCAGATAGTTGGGGCCTGTCGTGTAGTACTTGTTGATGTCGGCGGCGCCCGAGCGTTCCTTTGTGAGCAGGGAGCCGGCGCTGACCATCGCCTTGACCGGCAACTGTTCGGCGTCCAGGAGCCGTTCGCGCAGCACGGCGCGTGGCCCCGGCTCAAGCCGGTCGACGGCCTCGGTGAGCCGCTCGCGCACCAGGCGAACTCCCGCCGCCAGCGGTGCTCGACCGTGCCGGTCGAGCCCGAAGGCGTACGAGGCGGCGCACAGGTGCACGGTGATGGTGGTGAACAGATCGGCAAGCGGAGCGTCGCCATCGGTGGAGATACGGGCGTCGTCGAATTCGACACCGTCAAGAGCCGGTCCGCCGAGTCGGGCGTTCAGCCGTCGGGTGTTGATCCGCGGGCCGTCGTTGTCCTTGAGCACCAGCCGTACGCCGCCCGCCACGCCAGGGGGTACCTTCTTCCCCTTGCCTTCGGCGGGAGGTACCCCCTGCAGGCAGGAGGAGGCTGATGTCTCGGTGCCGAAGGCGAACTGGATGTTCTGCTGATGGGATTCGAGGGCGATTCCGTAGCCGAAGAGCGTGGTCTGCCAGTCGAAGAGAAGACGCCAGCAAGCGTCGATGAGGGCAAGCGGATCGCCGTCGTAGTAGCGGTCGGCGAGGTGGTCGATGACGAGCAGGCCATCGGGAGTGCGGGCGAGCAGGGCGGCCATCGGGACGAGCGCGGCAGTGTCGAGGCCGGGCGGGTAGGTCCGCAGCAGGACGGCGAGCATCTCGTGACCGGCGTGCGCGTAGGTGGTTTCGTCAGCGAGCAGCACCCTGCCCTGGAAGTGCGGCTCGAGTGCGATGACTGTCGTGAGCAGGCGCTGGCATGCTGCGCCGTCGACCAGCGTCCCCGGTTTGATCGTGCGCCGGTTGCGCAGACCCAGTGTGGCGGTGGCGAGGGGCAGTTTGACGTGGAGGGACGGCTCATCCGCGAGCGCACAGGTGCGCATCGACAGGGTCGGAATGAGATCGACAGGGGGCTGCTGCGCGATGACCGTCGCCTGATCGTCGAGACCGGTGGCACGCAGCGCCTCACGCAGCGCACTGTCGGTGGTGAGCGGGTGGACGGGCAGCGCGAACAGATCGTTGTCGCGCTCCGGCCACCAGGCGGGCAGCTGTCCGCCCGTGGTCACGGCCCGGCTGGGCAGGGCGAGCCAGCGTGCCCGGAATTGCGGGTGGAACTCCGGTGCGTACCGGCGCAGGTCATCTTCCCCGAGGCCGCAACGGCCGCGTGCTGTGGGATAGACAGGGTGGTCGAGGCGGGCGGCCAAGGTGTCGAGGGCAAGGCTGCCGCGATGGCCTTGCCAAGCTGAGGTGTCGGCACCGTAGGCGCCGGCGAGCCGGCTCAGCACCTCGTCGCGGGTCTCGTCGTGCAGCCGCATCGTGGCGAGCGTCTGCCGACACTCCTCAGCAAAAGCGTCGAAGCCCGGCCGGTCGGCCGGTTCGGCGCGCTCGCGCAGCGCCCGAAGGACCTCGTCGCATGTGGTGAGGTCGGTGCCCGAAGGCTCGCAGCGCAGCAGCGGGAGCCTCGCTGTGTACGCAGCCTGGAATCCGTCCTCGATCACCGGCAGCAGCAGCGCCTCACCCCCGGATGGGCAAAGACGCAGCCACAGTCCGTCCGGACGCAGCTCTCGGCTGCTCCCTGTACGCAGCCCCACTACGTCCTCGCGCAATAGCGCGCCCAGCACCCGCAGCAACAGCTCCTGTTCGGCGGCTCCCGCCTCCGTCGGTGTCGCCGGGCTGAAAGTCTTCACCGGGCTTACCACCGGGCTTACCGGTACACCCGGTGTCGCCGGGGTCACGGCGTGATCTCCCAGCGCTCGGTCGCAAGGAACTCCTCGACGCAGCGGTCGATCGCCTCCTGATCGCGGCCCGTGACCCGCAACACGCCCAGATAATCCCGGTTGGTGTGGTACAGCTCGTGCCGTTCGCCCACCGCTCGCAGCGGACGATACGCCACCTCGACACCATTCACGCATCGATCGGAGCGTGCGGGCGCCGCAGTCAGCGTCCCTTCCCGGACGGCGCACGGATACACCAGGCACGCCCGCCCATCGGTCCGTGCGCCAAGTTCTGCGGGCAGCGGCTCACCCAGATGTGTGCGCAGGATGTGCTCGAACAGCGGGATGTCCAGCAATCCCGCAAGCAGCAGATCGCACTGGTCACCGATGGCGCGGTAGTTGACCTCGATGATCCGTGCTCGACCGCCCTGCACTACGAATTCGGTGTGGCACGCGCCAAATCCGACATCGAGGGCATCGAGTTGGTCGAGCACCTGGCCGACGGCCGGCTGCGGGAGCTTGGAGGCAGGTGTGAAGGTGAGGCGCTCTTCGATGAAGTACGGGGGTGGGGACAGCGTGGTGTGAAAGCCGCCGAGCACGTGGCGCCGCGTGCCGTCGCCGAGCGTCTCCACGGTGTACAGCTCGCCCTGCAGGAATTCTTCGACCACCAGCGCCGTTCCTTCACGGCGCTGCCTGATCTCCTTGCAGCGCAGCGCCAATTCCGGGCCGTCGGCGACGAGCACCACATCCTCACTGGCCACGCCCTCGCGCGGCTTGACGACACAGGGATAGGGCACGTCACGTGCGAGTAGTTCCGCCACCTCTGCACCCGGCGCGAGCTCCGCTGACCACACCGCGTCGGCGCCGCAAGCCGCCAGGTGGCGGCGGAGCAGCGCCTTGTTCTTGGCACGCAGCGCAGCCCTCCAGTCCTTGCCTGGAAGGCCGAAGTACTGGGCTGCGAGGGCCGCCTGGGTCTGCAGATGGTCGCTGTTGCTGAATACAGCGTCAGGCGCCGGTCGTCGCGAGATCTCGCCGATCACCTCGCGTATGTCGCGTACGTCGCATGCGACGACCTCGACGCCTGCCCCGCGATGTCGTTCCGCGTCGTTGGTCAGCAAAGTGACGTGCAGACCGAGCCGGGCGGCAGCAGGAAGGAAACCTTCGGTGAGGGAATCGGTCGGGTTGAGAGCAAGCAGATAAAGCCGCATGGGCATGCCCCTTCGCTTGTCGAGACAAGAATGACCGGACAAATGACCGGACGGTCGAGCCGCATCGCGGCTCCAACTCCATTCAAGGGGAAGTCGTATCGTCAGGCCCAAAGATGCTCGCCCAAGCCGGTGGCGTCGGTTACTCCCGGAGCAGCCGCTGGTCTTGGTCGCCGCAACGTTGGGGCGCATGAAGGCGGTCTTTTTGGCCTGATGTGAAGGGCCGGAGGCGAATGACGGCGTCGAGGCCTTGGCCGGCGGCGGTGTGGAGATGGATTTCGCCACCGCTGGCGTGGGCGAGTTGCCGGGCGATGGTCAAGCCGAGCCCGGTACCGCTCTCGTCGGCGTTGGGGGCGCGCCAGAAGCGGTCGAAGGCATGCTTGAGTTGATCATCGGTCATGCCTGACCCCTCGTCAGTTACGTGCAGTTCTACGGCTGTCTCCGGGCTGTCCCGACTACGAGCTTTGAGGGCCCGGGAGAGGGTGATGGTGCTGCCCGGGGGTGCGGCGCGCAGCGCGTTCTCGAGAAGATTGTCGAGGATCTGCTCAAGGGCTCCGGGAACAGCCCAGACATGGCCGACACAAGGACCGGTCAGAATGATGGCGACATCCCGGTCGGATGCGAAAGCTGACCATGTCTCGGCCCGGTCTTCCATGACCGCATCGGCGTTGAGGGGTTCGGGTGAGGCTTCGGTGTTCTCCATGCGAGCGAGGGCAAGCAGTCCGCGGACCATCTGGACGAGGCGGTCGATCTCCCGTATTGCGTGCTCGAGGTGGTGATGGGCGTGGGTGTGCAGGTGGGGTTCGAGGTTCTCCAGTCGCAGCCGCAGGGCGGTCAGCGGGGTTTTGAGCTGGTGGGAGACATCGGCGGCGAATCGATGCTGGGCACGAAGAAGGTGCTGCAGGCGGGCTGCCGTTCGGCAGAACGTCACTGCCAGTTGGCGGAGTTCAGGAGGGCCGACATCGGCGGTGGGAGGTTGGGTCAAGGTGCCATTGGCGAGTTGGGCGGTGGCACGCTCCAAGTCGCGGACCGGGCGGGTGATCCAGCGGGCGAGGGTGAATCCGAGCGCCGTGACGGCGCCGAGTACGGCCAGGCCGCTTACGGCGAGCACGGTCCATGCCGCGTGGATACGAGCCAGCGTGCCGGCTGTCGCAGTGGTGAGTCGTACGGCCCCACGGGGAACGGGACCGTCCGCTGCGGGTGCGGTGGCGTAGTAGGCGTCGCCGTGCAGGACAAAATCGCGGGTGATCCCGTGGGTGCGGTGGTTGTGCAGGGCGGTGGCGATGTCCTGGTTGTCCCGGAGATTGTGCGGGTGCGTGGTCGAGAGGGTGGCGGATTCAGCGAGCACGGTGCCGTGGCGGTCGACGACAGTGACGTGGACGCCACCGCGGTGGGTGTAGCTGGCGATCAGTGCGGGCAAGTCGTGGAGGTCCGCGTTCTCGATGTCTTCTTCGGCGAGTTCGGCCAGCACGGCGGCGTCGCGTTCCAAGGTGTTGGAGACCGCGGTGGTCTCGGCACGCGCGTAGATGATGCCGAGGGGGACTTCCAGGGCGGCGAGGACGAGCAGTGTGAGGGTCAGGTAGCTGAGGACGAGGCGTCGTACCATGGGCGGGCTCACTGAGGAAGGGCGTGGCCAGTTCCGCTCGGATCGGCCGGGGCACGGGTCGGCACGGCGAGGCGGAAGCCGACTCCGCGGATGGTTTCGATCCAGGCCGGGCGGCCCAGTTTGCGGCGCAGCGCAGCGACGTGCACGTCCAGGGTTTTGCTCGGGCCGAAGAAATGGGGATCCCAGACGGTGTCGAGGATGTGCTGCCGCGAGTAGACGGCACCGGGGTCTTCGGCCAGCAGGGCGAGCAGATCGAATTCCTTGGGGGCCAGTGTGATGGGCCGCTCTCCCACTTGGACGTGGCGGGTTCGCCGGTCGATGACCAAGTCCCCGAGATGTTGCGGCACGCTGTCACCCCTTCGTCGTCCGCCGTCCCGGCACAGTGCCGCATCCGGGTGGAGACGGCGGGCGACGGCCCGAATGCGCGCGACAAGTTCGCGCAGGCCGAAGGGTTTGGACAGGTAGTCATCGGCGCCGAGTTCCAGGCCTACCACGCGGTCGGCCTCGTCATTGCGTGCGGTGATCATGATGATGGGCACACCTGACCGGTCCCGCAGCGTGCGGCAGACGTCGATGCCGTCCATGTCCGGGAGTCCCAGATCGAGGAGAACCAACTCGGCGAGGTCCGCCGCGAGGGCGTCCGCACCGGTGCGGACGTGGTCGACAGTGAAGCCATAGCGGCCCAGTCCTTCGACCAGCGGCTCGGCGATGGTGTAGTCGTCCTCGATGAGCAGCACCCGCACGCTGGCAGGGTCACACAACGACAGCAGAGGGTGGGGACGGTGGCGCGGCGGTTCCCCGTTTCGGGCGATCATCGGACGGGCCGCTTGGCCGAGCCGCCCTCGGCATACGGGCGCCTCATGACGGCTTGACGCGCCGCGCCGCGGAGCTGCCGGCTGCGGCGGCTCGTGCCGATGAGCCCTGCGCGCGTGCCGGTCCAGCCGCGCCAGGTCGTCCCCATAGCCGTACAGACAGGCGTCCACACAGGCGTCCACATAGGTGTCCACACAGGCGTCTACACAGGCGTCTACACAGGAGGGCAGATTCTCGTCGGCCGGCTCCCGGATGCGGAGCAGCACAGGCGGCCTCATGGCGTGTCTCGTGGAAAGTCGGCGCCGAGCGGGCTCGGCAGCGGCACGTAGCCGGCGTGGCGGTCGGCCTGACGCGCCCACCGCAGCAGCAGGTTTGCCTTGGCCGGCAGCGGAACACCGGACAGCAGGGCCCGCAGCCGCGGCGGATGCCCCACGGACTGCGCATAAGAGGCAAGATGGTCGCGTACCAGGCCCCACAAGGCAGGCTCCAGCTCGGGAGAGACATCCGCCAGCGCGGCAACCATCTCGGCGACGTGGTTGACCAGCAGACAGTACGCCACCCGGTCCCAGCCACGCTGCGCGCTGTAGCTGAACGGCCCGCGGACCTCCTCATCCACCACAGCCAATGCATCGCGGTGGTGTTCGGGAACCAACTTGGTCCCCTCCAGATCACGGAAGAGCACCTGCGCGGGCGATCCGTCGGCGCGCACCCCGACGACAACGTTCTGCAGATGGGGTTCGAGGACCACACCGTACTCGAAATAGGCTGCCAGGACCGGGGGCAGCAACAGGCCCAGATACGCGTCCCACCAGGCGAGTGGATCGCCATCGCCGCGCGCGAGGAGGTACGAGATGTGCGCGGTGCTGGTCGGATACTCGTCGGCGACCGCGGCGGCGAGCAGCGGGGTCACACCGGGCAAAAGATGCCGCCCCAAGCCCTCGCGCACGATCACACCCAAGCCCTCCAGTATCTCCCGGTCATCGGGCCCCTCACCGAGCCCTTCGCCGAGCCGGATGCTGCGGTATCCGGGCTCGGCCAACATGGCGCATCCGGGAAACCGCTCGGACAGCGCGACAAAGACCGGTTGCACGATCCGGTTCAGGAGGACGGCGCCCGCCAGCTCATACCAGGCGTTCTTGCGGACGCAGTTGGTCAGCCGCACATTGAGACTGAACTTCAAGAACACGTCGCCGTCGGGCTCATACACCGTGCGTACCGATGCCGTGGGCGCGACGTGCGGTCCCACAAGGCCGTGGTCGACGACATCGCCCCGGGCGAGCGCCGCGCGCAGTGCGAGGTGCTGCTCGGTGAGCATCCGGTACTGCCACGGGTGAGCGGGCAGCACCGCGAAACCCGGCTCCACCTCGGTCCCCCACTGGTCCAACGCCCGGTGATCGCCGTCTCCGTACAGCAGGTCAGCCCGTACGGCCAGGCAGCGCAGCGGGAATCGCGCGCCGGCCTCCGGCCCATAGCGCAGCCACTCCTCCGGCTCACCTGTACGAGCCTTCGGCGTGGGATGGAAGCGGTGCTCGTAGACGAGGGACTGCTCCGAGGCGATATACGCGTTCGCGTTCGCGTTCGCGTTCGCGTCCGCGTTCGCGTTCGCGTCCGTGTCCGCGTCCGTGTCCGGCAATGAGGGCTGCTGGTGTGTGCGCGCCTCCAGCACGGCACGGATCGTCTCCCGGCTGGCGGCCACCTGCCCGAGAAACTCCCCGTTGTCCGCGCCAGTGCGCAAGGCAAGCTCATTGCGGATCAGCGCCGCCAGCTCCTCCCAGCCGAGACGGGACCAGATCGAGCCCTCATGGCGCTCGACCGGCCCGCCGAAGCGATGTGCCCCGATCATCGAGACCCGTCGCAAGGGCACCCGAAGCAGGACACCGCACCTTGGCAGGCGCAGCAGGAGATGGCGTTCGGCGACGGTGACCTGCCGCTCCGGGGCCGACACCTCACGAAGGAGACAGTTGAGCAGCGTGTGTGCGGTCACCGTGTCCGCCAGCTGGGTGGGACTGCCGGTGAGCGCGTCAACGAGCGAAAGAGTCATCGCTGCTCCGCCCTTCGGCCGCGGCCGAGAGCCACCGCCGCATTGGGGATCTGGCACGCCCATATCTCGGCGTATCCCTGTATCTCTGGGTATCCCTGCGAGGGCAGATATTGCCCTATGTCTCTATGTCGCATTCCACAACCTCCACATCCGATCGCTCAAAGTCACCAATTCACGACACTAAGCGAGGAAAGGGAAGCAGACCGCAAACAATCGGTTAGGACCCGCCTAAGATGAAGCCAAGATTCGTCACCGTGAGGCGTGGTACCGCGCCCGCGGCTCACGGAATTTGCAGCCGCATGCCGCGCTGGAGAGGGGCTCGGGGCGACCGGCTCTCTTCGTGGGGCTACTGGTCGGCAGGAATCA
>JAFAUH010000114.1 GCA_019243445.1 Streptomycetaceae bacterium
TTCTCCTTGAGGGACCGGTTGCCGCCTACATCTACATCGCGTTGCAGCTCATCGTCCTGGGACCACCCACGAGGCCGACCGAATCGACCTCGCTGCGCAGACGTTCGCGCTGGTCACCGCCGTGGTCACTCAGGAAGAAACGCACCCAGGACCGGCTGCCCGAACCGGTCCACCAGCACGTGGTCCGGTCCAAGTTCCCCATGGATGAGCGCGTATTCCGAGCGCGGGCACACTGCGGCGGCCAGTTCGCGGACCTTGTCCTCCAGACGGCCACGGACACGTGCGATCCGGGCGTCGCGCGAAGCGGCTTCGGCGAGGTCATCGAGCGCACGGTCGAGAACGATCTGCTCACACGATCGGTCCCGAGAGACGCCACCGTTGTCGATCAGGGCGACTTTGCCGAAGCCCGGGCCGGTGTGTTGCCGCATTACGTCGAGTGCCTCGGAGAGCCGAGCCAAGGTTGTTTCCGTACCGCACGGGTCGCGGCGGAGCCGTGTTTCCAGGTTCTCGCCGGGCACGTCCTCGACCACTGCGATGTCTGCCGGGTAGTGATTCTTGCTCCGGTCGGTCAGATGAATCCGGGGCGTACGGATCCCAAGGGCCTCCAGGCGTCTGTTGGCGGCCTGAAACAGATCGATGCCCGAGGCATGCGAAAACGGGTCCGCATGGTCCTCGACGTCATCAGCACGTGTGATGGGCCAGTAGTTCTCGGCATCGTCCCAGATGTAGACGATCGCGGTGGAGTCATCGTCGAGAGTGAGGCGGTACACGCCTTTCTTGCTGCCGCCGCGCAGCCGTGACACACCGATGAGGCGACGCTTGGCTCCCAGAGCTGCACGCGCGACCGCTGCTAGGTGATGGCGCGTCACCACACTGCGTGCTACGTCCACAACCTGTCCTTGTGGAGATTGGGCACGTCATCGTATAAGCAACCTGATTTAGATGATAGCCGGTACTTCTTGTATACCCAACTCACTTGCCAATGCTTGCAACTGATCAGAAGGCGGCTGGCTCATGGTGAGCAGGTCCAAGACGAACTGCTTGAGCTGCGGCATGGCGCGCACCATCTCGGGGGACAGTTCATGCGCCTTGAACAGGGCGGATACCGCTGCAGCGACCTGCCGACGCTGGGCGTGCGCCCTGGCGATGTCGATCTGAAACCGTGTCTGTCGTTCGGTGGAGAGTCCGGAGGCGTCGACAGCTTCCGCCGCCCGCAGGGCGATTCCCGCGTCACCGAGATCGACGGCGACGGCGACCTCATGCAGGTCGACGTTCGTCGGCCCGAACTCGGTGTTGTAGTCGTTGCGTTCCTCGCCGACCTGTTCTGCCATCTCGTGCGCCTGGCGCAGATACTCGTATGCGGCGTCTGCGTCGTTCATCCGCGCTGCGGCGACGGCTCGTTGCAGGGTCAGCGCTCCCCGCAGGGAAACTGCCTCGGTCTGCCCGGACTCCGTCATCGGTGCGAGCGCGTCGGCGGCGCTGCCGGATGTCTGAGCGGCCTGGTCGAAGTGGCGCGCGCCGAGGAAGACGATCGACAGCCGGAACTCACCAGCCGCCATCAGCAGTGGGTCGTCGGCTCGCTCAGCGGCGATCACCGCACGATCCGCTGCGACCCAGGCCGCCTCCGGCTCCCCAATGTTCGCCAGAGCGGCGCTGCATGTGTGGTACATGGTCGCCAGCAGCCGGAACAGCCCGGAACGCTCCTCTTCCGAAGCCGACCGTACGGCCGCCTCCAGACGAGGAACGAGTTGTTCCAGAAGTTCGGCGAGGTCTGTGTAGTTCGCCTCATGTGTAAGCGCCCACGCGCGGTCGACTTGAGCTCTCAGCGCCGACACGTCCGGTGGCCCGTGTCGGCCGAGGATCGCCTTAAGGGAGTGGGCGGCGCTGAGCACCAGGCGGAGTCGGCTGGCCTCGGGCGGCTCACCTTCCGCGACGGATGCCACGATCGGTGCCTCGGCTGCCAACTCCGCGACCGGGAGGGCGAGAACGTCGGCGACCTTTTCCAGCACCGTCATCCGGTCGATGCGGCGTACACCGCGTTCCACCTGGGACACCCAGGCTTCTGAGCGGTCCAGCAGTTGGGCGAACTCCTTCTGCGAGAGCCCGCGGCGCTTGCGGTTGAAGGCAATCTTGCGGCCGAGCGCCTTCTCGTACTCAGTACTCAACGTCTACACCCTTCCCGGACACGAAGTTCAAGCGATCAACCTCGACAGCGGATAGGTACCGCTCTCGTTCGGAGAGGAAGGTCTGTACGTAGGCCTGCAGCTCATGGGCCTCGAAGGCGTCCTCGTCCCGGTACAGCTCGTAGAAGATTCGCTCCAGGGGGCGGCCGTCAACCCGGTGCACGGTGTAGATCAGCGTGCCTGGCTCGTTCGCGCGGATCTGCTCACCGGTCCGCGTCACCAGGGCGTCGAACGCTGCGGCTGCGGACTCGTCCCTGCACGTGAAGCGCACCATCAGACCGAACATGCGATTCCCCTCTCCGTCGTATCCCGGCGCAGCATCACGCCACGGAGTGAACGTTATGCGGCCGATGACCCGTACGAAAAGTACGACCCCGTACTCGAAGTGATGGCACTTAGAGTATCGTGCTAGTACTTATTGTGCGGATCGATGCTTTCGTCTCAGTGGAACGCGACAGCTAACACAGGAAATCGCAAGTCACCGCCGTGGAGGCGCCCGTGCCCGGCTACTCGCAAGCGCTTATCGCCGCCAGAAGCGGTCCGCCATCCGCACCACGCATTGGTCCGCTCGTTGATCAACTGCCGGACTTTGCCGGGCGAGACCGTCGCCGAAGGACGACATCGCACCGTGTCCTTCGGTGCGAGGCAGTCGCCTACACGCCGCAGAACGGCGCGCGTTCCCCCTCGGCTCATACCCGGCTGCTACTCCCCGCCTGGCACTGCGCTGGCTGCGGTACCGCGCCGGCGATATCGCCGACCAGCTCGACGCTCTAGCAGCCCGACCAACTCGGCACTGGATCAACGACCACGTTGAGCATGAACAGGCCTTGTCGCTACTCGCCCGAGGCGAGACCTACACGTTCACGATCTTCGACGACACAACGCGCTACGCGCTGTCGGCTCACCCCACAGGGAACGCGTGATGAATCACCTCACACCGCTTATTCGTCATGGCTACTGGTGCGAGTGCTGGACCCAGAGCCCGGCGACCGGCGAAGCCCCGGTGTTGCTCGCGTCCTTCGACACCACCAGCGCCGTTCATGCCGTCCGCTGGATCCGCGTAGTCCTTCGCACGATAGCCTCAGCCCTCGATCCGGAGGCGTTCACCGCGGCATGGGACTGGCTCACCGGCGGGTACGTGGCCGACATCGAAGCCTTGGCGCGCCGCGCCGAGCCATGCGCCGTGGCCATCCGTCAGGCAGACACGCACGTCCAATGGACCGTCAGGCCCGTTGTCTTTCTCGGCATGGCCCACCGTCAGGCGAGCAACCTCCCTTCATGTGCAGGGAATTTCACCCCGCTCACGAGCGCTGCGCCAACTCTCACTGAGCAATCGTGAACCGTCTCGTCGAGGCTGCTAAAGACTGTCGAAGTCGGGGACACGGCGAAGACTTCGGCCCGGTATTGGACCCGCGGGATGCCGCATGACCGCAGGCCGCGGCGACCGCGCCGCACCTCTTGATCCCGCCTCATCGAAGCCGGCCAGACACCCTCGAGAACGCCCCGGAGGGGAAAGGTCAAAGAATCGCCCCAGGCGTATATGCGGCAGCATCCGGGCGGCGCTCGACGACCTCCTCGATGCGCCGCACCACCGCCGTGACTTGGTCGGCGGCGGCTCCGGTGAAGGAGAGCCGGTCGGCCATCAGGGAGTCAAGTCCCGCACGATCCAAGGGAATCCGCTCGTCATCGGCAAGATGGTCGAGCAGTTCATTGCGCTCGACGCCCTTTTCCCGCATCGCCAGTGCCGAGGCGACGGCGTGCTGTTTGATCGCCTCATGCGCCACCTCGCGACCCACCCCGGCCCTGACCGAGGCCATCAATACCTTGGTGGTGGCGAGGAACGGCAGATAGCGGTCGAGTTCACGGGCGATCACCGCCGGGAAGGCCCCGAATTCGTCGAGCACCGTCAAGAACGTCTCCAGCAGCCCGTCGAAGGCGAAGAAGGCATCGGGCAGTGCGACCCGGCGCACCACCGAGCATGACACGTCGCCCTCGTTCCACTGGTCCCCGGCGAGCTCACCCGTCATCGAGGCGTAGCCGCGCAGAATCATCGCGAGCCCGTTGACCCGTTCGCACGAGCGGGTGTTCATCTTGTGCGGCATCGCAGAGGAGCCGACCTGGCCCGGTTTGAAGCCCTCGGTCACCAGCTCGTGCCCGGCCATCAACCGGATCGTCTTGGCCAGCGAGGAGGGAGCGGCAGCCAACTGCACCAAGGCGCTGACGACGTCGTAGTCGAGCGAGCGCGGATAGACCTGGCCGACAGAGGTGAAGGCCCGTGCGAAGCCCAGGTGCTCCGCGATCCGGCGCTCGAGATCGGTGAGCTTGCCGGTGTCGCCGCCGAGCAGATCCAGCATGTCCTGGGCGGTGCCCACTGGGCCCTTGATGCCGCGCAGCGGATAGCGGGCGATAAGCTCCTCGACCCGCTCGTAGGCCACGAGCAGCTCGTCGGCGGCGGTCGCGAACCGCTTGCCGAGCGTGGTGGACTGTGCCGCCACGTTGTGCGACCGGCCGGCCATCACCAGCTCGGCGTTGTCGGCGGCAAGGCGGGCGAGCCGGGCCAGCGCGGCCACCGTGCGGTCCCGGACCAGTTCGAGCGAGAGCCGGATCTGCAACTGCTCGACATTCTCGGTCAGATCGCGCGAGGTCATGCCCTTGTGGACGTGTTCATGCCCGGCGAGGGCGTTGAACTCCTCGATCCGCGCCTTCACATCGTGCCGGGTGACTTTCTCCCGCTCGGCGATCGAGGCGAGGTCCACCTGCTCCAGCACCCGCTCGTAGTCCGCGAGCGCCTGCTCGGGCACCTCGATGCCCAGATCCTTTTGCGCCCGCAGCACAGCGAGCCACAGGCGCCGCTCGAGCACCACCTTCTGCTCCGGAGACCAGATAGTGGCGAGCTCGGCCGAGGCATAGCGGCCGGCCAGGACGTTCGGGATGCGGGGCTTGGAAGTCACGCGTCCAAAGTCTACTGGGTGCTCCTCGGCCGCCCGACGGCCGGGATCTCGTACCACATCCTAAGCTTTACCACACCTTCGGTATCAGCCTCCGCGTGCGCGCCGCGTAGTCCGTATAGGCCGTGCCCAGCGCTTCGGTGAGCACCCGCTCCTCGACGCGTATCCGGTAGCAGGTGGCGAGCAGGCAGCAGACCATGAAAACCGCCCACGAGGCCACATTCCCCATGATCAGCGACAGTGCGGCGGCAGCGAGCAGGATTCCGCTGTAGGCCGGATGCCGGACCCAGCGGTATGGACCCGAGGTGACCACTTGGTGGTGTTGCTGGATGTGCACGGTGCCGCGGAAGAATCTGCCCAGTGTGATGATCGCCCACAGCCGCAGTGCTATCCCTGCCCACGCCACCAGGAGCACGATCAGCGCGAATGGTGCCGTGACCCGGTACGACAAGGCAGGCACCGCATGCCGCACCGGCCCGGCGAGCTCGATGCCGGCGGCGATCAGCACAGGGAAGACCACAAGGGTGCGCCACTCGGTGCGCTCCGTGTGCTCGCTGTGCAGCAACTGCCGCATCTGCAAACCGATTTCGGCCGCCACCCACACCCACAGCGTCACCTTGATGGCTTGACCCAGTACGTGCCCCATGGCATGACCTCCTTGCTTCTTCCTTCCTCGCTTCTTCCTTCCTCACGCACCTTGAAGTCAAAGATCGCACCGGAGCGCACGGAGCGGATCCACCTCAAGGTGGATCTTCGGGGGAGATCGCCGCTGTGTGAAGATCAGGCGCGCAATGGCGCCCGGCCGCCCCGCTCCCGGCGCAACTTCAGCACGTGTCCCGTTGGGCGAGCCGATCAGACCGCGGCGGCCGACAAAGCCGTGAACGCGCCGACGTCCCAGCTTCCGCCCAACTCCGCAGCCACCCAGCCAGGGGCCTTGCGGCGGAATACGGTCGGCGAAAGGCGGCCTGCGCCCTCCGGGACCGCTCCCAACAGCGGCACTCCGGCGGTGTCGGGCAGGTCCGCGAGGTTGCAGCGGGCAGCCAGATCCGGCAGGCGCGGCCAACTGCCCACCACCACGCCCGGACACCGCAAGCCCCGCCGCCCCAGCTCACGTACAGTCAACTCGGTCGCGTTGAGCGTGCCGAGCCCGGCCGGTGCGACGACGAGCACCGGCGCGCCCAGTAGCGCCGCGGCGTCCGCGAGCGTCGCACCATGGTCGTCGAAGCGCACCAGCAGCCCGCCCGCCCCCTCGACGAGCACCAGATCGTGTTCGGCGGCCAGCTTTTGAGCCGCTTCGGTGACCGCCTCCGCGCCGATCTGCGGCATCGCGGCGCGCCGGGCGGCGGTGGCCGGTGCCAACGGTTCGGG
The DNA here is from genome assembly GCA_019243445.1 of Streptomycetaceae bacterium. Classification (GTDB taxonomy): domain Bacteria; phylum Actinomycetota; class Actinomycetes; order Streptomycetales; family Streptomycetaceae; genus Streptantibioticus_B. The sequence goes on from JAFAUH010000114.1 coordinate 6,500, forward strand.
GTAGCGGGCGAGTTCGGCTGCCGTCAGCGGACCGGCCAGTCGTGCCGCCTCGGCGGCATCACCGGGTTCGTCGCAACGGACGCCCGTCTGGGCGGGTTTGAGTACCGCTACACTGCGGCCGACGCTCAGCGCGGTAGCGGCTACCGCGGCCGTCGTCACCGTTTTGCCGACCTCCGTACCCGTTCCCGTCACGACGAGCACTGCCATTCCGCCTCCCGCCTTTCAGCCCTCGCGCGCCGCCGCGAGCACGGCGCGGCAGATCGCGGCCACATCCTCGTCACCGGTGACGTACGGCGGCATGGTGTACACCAGATCGCGGAACGGCCGCAGCCACACGCCTTCGCGGACGGCGGCGCGAGTCGCCGCCGCCATGTCGACCTCGTGGTCCAGTTGGACGACGCCGATCGCGCCCAGCACCCGTACGTCTGTAACCCCCGCGATTTGTTTCGCGGGTGCGAGCCCTTCGCGCAGCCCCGTCTCGATCCGCTTCACTTCGCGTTGCCAATCTTGGCCCAGCAGCAGATCGACCGAGGCGAGAGCCACGGCCGCGGCGAGCGGATTGCCCATGAACGTCGGTCCGTGCGCAAGCACCGGTACCTCGCCGCGCGAAATGCCCTCCGCCACCCGCGTCGTGCACAAGGCAGCCGCCATCGTCAGATATCCGCCGGTGAGCGCTTTGCCCACGCACATCACATCCGGGCAGATCCCGGCGTGCCCGGCCGCGAACAGCGTTCCCGTACGCCCGAATCCGGTGGCGATCTCGTCGAGGACCAGCAGCACGTCGTGCTCGTCGCACGTCTCGCGCAGCACTCGCAGCAGCCCGGGGGAGTGGAACCGCATGCCGCCCGCGCCTTGCACCACCGGCTCGACGATCACCGCGGCCAGCTCGTCGGCGTGGCGGGCGACCGTCTCGCGCAGATGGTCGGCATACGCGCGGTCAGGTGCGGCGTCGAAGCCCGCGGGCGGGGCGTCGGCGAAGACCTGCACCGGCAGCAAGCCCGACCACAGATGGTGCATGCCCCCCTCCGGGTCGCAGACCGACATCGGCTGCCAGGTGTCCCCGTGGTAGCCGCCGCGCCACGTCATCAGCCGCCGCTTGCCGGGCCGGCTCTGCGAACGCCAGTACTGCAGGCACATCTTGACGGCGACCTCGACCGAAACTGAACCGGAGTCGGCGAGGAAGACATGCTGCAGCGGCTCCGGGGTGATCGCGACGAGCCGCTCGGCGAGCCGCACGGCGGGCTCATGGGTGAGCCCGCCGAACATCACATGGCTCATGCGCGCCAACTGGCTGCGGACGGCCTCGTTGAGCACCGGGTGGTTGTAGCCGTGAATCGCCGACCACCACGAAGACATCCCGTCTACCAGTTCGGTACGAACTCCGCCCGGCTCGGCGATCCGCAGCCGCACCCCGCTCGCCGACTCCACCAGCAGGGGTTCGGTGCGTCCTGGCATCGGCCCGTACGGGTGCCAGACGTGCTGCAGGTCGAGCGCGAGCAACTCGCCGATCCGGTCTTGATCGGGCCGCTCAGGCATTGGGCGGCAGATCGGTGCCGGCGCCGCGGCGGCGCACGGCGACCAGATCGGTACGGGCGGCAGCAGCTCCCCCGTTCGCTTCGCCGCCGCATGGCCCGCAGCCGCCGCTGTGCGAGCCGCAGCTGTCCGCCGGCGTGCGGTGCTCCGGCAGCGTCGTGGTCCCCGTGCCCTCCACCTCGAACCCCGCGTCCGCGATCATCTCCAGGTCCGCCTTGCCCGCCTGGCCCTCGCTGGTCAGATAATCGCCGAGGAAGATCGAGTTGACCAGGTGCAAGGCGAGCGGCTGCAGCGTCCGCAGGTGGATCTCGCGCCCGGCAGCGAGCCGTACCTCCACGTCCGGGCAGACGAATCGCACCATCGCCAGGATCCGCAGGCACCGCTGCGGCGTGAGCGTCCATTCGCCGCCCAGCGGAGTTCCCTCGAACGGGATGAGGAAGTTCACCGGCACCGAGTCGGGGTCGAGCTCACGCAGTGCGAAGACGACGTCCACCAGATCCTCATCGGACTCGCCCATTCCGGCGATCAGCCCGGAGCACGCCGAAAGCCCCGCCGCCTGCGCCTGCTGCACGGTGGAGACCCGGTCGGAGAAGTCATGCGTGGTGCAGATGTCGCCGTAGGTGGCCTCAGAGGTGTTGAGGTTGTGGTTATAGGCGTCCGCGCCCGCCGCACGCAGCCGGTCGGCCTGCCCGTCGGAGAGCAGTCCCAGGCACGCGCAGACCTCGACGCCCTCGTGCTTGCTCTTGATGGCTTCGATGGTCTGCGAGACGCGGTCGACGTCCCGGTCGGTCGGGCCGCGTCCGCTGGCCACCAGACAGACCCGCTTGGCACCGCCGGCGACACCCGCGCCCGCTGCGGCCACCGCTTCGTCCGGTTTGAGCCAGGTGTACTTCAAGATCCCGGTCTCGGAGCCGAGCCGCTGCGAACAGTACGAGCAGTCCTCGGGGCACAGCCCGGATTTGAGGTTGACCAGGTAGTTGAGCTTCACCCGCTTGCCGAACCACTGACGCCGCACCTTCCCCGCCGCAGCCACTACATCGAGCAGATCGTCGTCGGAGGTTGCCAGCACGGCCAGCGCTTCCTGGCGGGTCGGCAGTTCCCGCCGCAGCCCCTTGTCCACCAGCGTCTTCAGCAGATCCATGGCGTTGATCCTCGCTCACGGTGCGGCCTACAGCCAATGGCAGACCGTACAACACACGCCGATCGGAGTGTGTGTATTGCCACACACAGTGACGCGTCATCGGCGGTTAGGTTGCGTTCAGGGATTTTTCGACCAGACATTTCCCAACCGACCTTTTGACACCGACCGGACCAGGATGGCCATGACCCGTGACCCGTTCGAGTGGATCAATGACCGTGCCGCGGCCCGCCGCCGCGCCGGGATGGTAAGGACACTGCGTCCACGGCCGGCCGACGCCGACGTGCTCGACCTCGCGAGCAATGACTACCTCGGACTCGCCCGCCACCCCGAGGTCACCCGGGCGGCAGCCGAGGCCGCACTGCGCTGGGGCGCCGGCTCCACCGGATCGCGCCTGGTGACCGGGACCACCGAGTTGCATGCCGAACTCGAAGCCGAACTCGCCGCCTTCTGCGGCTTCGAGGCGGCGCTCGTCTTCGCCACCGGTTACGCGGCCAATCTCGCCGCCGTCACGGCACTCACCGGGCCCGGAACGCTGATCGTCTCCGATGCGGGCAACCATGCCTCGCTCATCGACGGTTGCCGCCTCTCCCGTGCCGAGACCAGCGTCGTACCGCACAGCGACCCCGAAGCGATGGCCAAGGAACTCGGCGCACACCATGGGCCCGCGCTCGCAGTCACCGACTCGGTCTTCTCCGTCGACGGCGACGCCGCACCGCTCGGCCGACTGGCCGCCGTCTGCCGGGAGTCGGGTGCGGCGCTGCTGGTCGATGACGCGCACGGGCTCGGCGTCCTGGGCGACGGCGGACGCGGCTCGGCCGATGCCGCGCAGATCGCCGGAGCGCCTGGCCTGGTCTGCACCGTCACCTTGTCGAAGTCGCTCGGCAGCCAGGGCGGTGCGGTGCTCGGTCCGGCATCAGTGATCGACCACCTGGTCAACTCCGCGCGTACGTTTATTTTCGACACCGGTCTTGCACCGGCGGCCGTGGGTGGCGCACTGGCGAGTCTGCGGCTGCTGCGCAGGGATCCCGGACGTGCGGCGCGCGGCCGTGAGGCTGCGCACAGGCTGTACCGCGAACTGACCACGGCCGGACTCGACGCTGTAGCGCCCGACGCGTGTGTGCTCTCGGTGCATGCGCCCAGCGCCGAGGCGGCGGTGCGCTGGGCAGCCGACTGCCGCGAGGCAGCAGTCGCGGTCGGCTGCTTCCGTCCGCCGTCCGTCCCCGACGGGATCTCGCGCCTGCGGCTGTCCGCACGCGCGGACCTCACCGATGAGCAGATCGATCAGGCACTGGACGTGATCGTCCGCACCGCGCCGCGGAGATGAGAGACGGGGGCTGATCTCCCGCTCCCCGGAAAGCGCCCTGAGCAGACGGTGCAGTTCCGCGCTCCGCGTCACCTTCGGTCCAGTGATGTGCGGTGGCCACCAGCGTGCCAGGGTGACAGTGTGCCGCGTAAATCCGGTATCCGGTAGCAGAGTTCACCGCATTGAGGGACAGATTTATGGAGAGGTTGGTGGATCGCCCGGTTCGGCGGCAGCATGGACGGCACTCCGGTGGGTGGCAGCTGTCCGGGACTGTTGCCGCTGACATATCCCTCAGCGAGAGCGCTCGGGTATGTCGACCGCCGGAGTCCCCGCAGTCGGCGGAAAAGGGACGACGTCGCCATGGCAGACCATCAGGAAGCATCCGTCACCCTGCCGAGCGATCCTGCTTCGGTGACCGTGGCCCGGAAATACGTGGCTGGAATCCTCGGTGAGTGGGGGTTGCCCGACGGCGCACCGGCCGGTGACACCGTGGCGCTGATCGTCTCGGAGCTTGCCACCAACGCCGTGCAGCACACCTTCGGGCAGTCGCCCACTTTCACCATCGATCTACGGCTCGCTCGCGACGAACAGTTGCGTATCGGAGTCACCGACAGCCATCCGCGTTGGCCGCAGCGGCTGCCCGCTGCCGTGCAACAGGACAACGGCCGAGGCATGATGATCGTGCGTTACCTGACCGCTGAGTCGGGCGGACGACTGTCCGTCACCCCGACGGAGGAAGGCGGCAAGACGGTCTGGATCAGCCTTCCCTGGGCCGTCCCCGCACGGTGACGCTTCCTCCGTCGGCTCTCCGGATGCTGTCAATCGTCCACTCGGCCGTACCAGACGTTGTGCGACCAGATCCGCTCGAGGCGCACCACGCCTCCAGCCTTGGGAGCGTGCAGCAGTCTGCCTCGTCCTGCGTAAAAACCGACGTGGTAGATGTTGGGGCCGTAGTGGAAGAAGACCAGGTCACCGATCCTGCGGTGCTCGGGGCGGATATGCAGGACGTGGTGGTACTGCTCCTCTGCGGTGCGCGGGATATCCCCGCCCGCCCGCCCATAGGCGTACTGGGTCAGCCCCGAGCAGTCGAAGCCATAGGGCCCGTTGGCTCCCCATTCGAACGGCGCACCCTTCTCGGACTGCGCGATGTGGTACGCCCGCATCGCCAGGCTCTCGCTGGCCTGTGCCGGTGTGGCCATTGCCGGTACCAGCGTGGTTCCGGCGAGTGCGGCCGTGGTGAGCACAGAGGTCGCGCCGATACGGGTAAACAGCGCGGGGAAAGTCCTCGCTCGGTACAGATGCGCGGTCATGCGCTGCCCTTCGTCGTCCGCCTGCGAAGGGTGACCTGTCGGGTTCAGGCAGACGAAGTCACGCCTGGCCGCTGCCGCGGCTTCACCCCAAGGGGCCACCCCCAGTCACACCGGGCAGCCCCGTCGTAATCGGGTCCTCCGCTCCTGCCATCCAACTGGTCGTCATGTCATCCCGGCAGCGGCAGGATTGGGCGTCCGCCGGGACCGCCCCGCCACGACGGCGGGGGCTTGTGGTGTTCCAGGGACAGTCGCGCACACAATCAGATTCTTCGCATCACAAAGGGGGCCGGACGGATGTCGGCCTGCCGGGTGATTCAAGGGCGTACGGAAGAAATCGCAGGCAGCCGGGTACGCCGCTCCCTGTCGAAAACGCGTAGCGCATACACCAATGGCGGTGCCGTGCACCTCGCGCCCGCCGCGCTCGTACTTCAGCGCACGTGCCGCCCGCAGCATCTGCGCCCGGCCCGCCACGACTGAGTGCGAGCGGGCGGAGAAGCGAGCGACGGTACGCTGCCGCGAGGCGAGAAGGCCTGGACCGTGACCTCAGCTTCCCCCTGGCGTAGCGAGCAGGTCTCATGGGGATGAAACGTCACTGACACGGTGGTGTAATCACGATGCAAAATGCTGGGATGCAACTGGTCGAAAGCCAGGAGCACGGTGCATTGCGCATCCCGGGCAGGCAGGTCGTGAGGTGGTACGTGTGCAACTGAGCCCGCACGAACAGGAGCGTTTGCTCATCCATGTGGCGGCCGACGTGGCCGGGAAGCGACGCGCGCGAGGGCTGCGGCTCAATCACCCGGAGGCGGTCGCCCTCATCACCTCGCACATCCTCGAAGGCGCCCGCGACGGCCGTACCGTCGCCGAACTGATGTCCTCCGGCCGCAAGGTCCTCAGTCGGGACGATGTCATGGAAGGCATCCCGGAGATGCTGCACGAGGTGCAGGTCGAGGCCACCTTCCCGGACGGCACCAAGCTGGTCACCGTCCACGACCCCATCGTCTGACGGGCGGACCCCCACATGATTCCCATGATCCCCGGAGAGATCCTGTATGCCGACACACCGGTGACTCTCAACGAGGGCAAGCCGGTCATCCGCCTCACCGTGCTCAACACCGCCGACCGGCCCGTCCAGGTCGGCTCCCACTACCACTTCGCCGAAGCCAACCCGGGCCTGGACTTCGACCGCGCCGCGGCACGCGGCCTCCGGCTCGCCATCGCCGCCGGCACAGCAGTGCGATTCGAACCCGGCATCCCCGTCGAGATCGCACTGGTACCCCTCGCGGGCGAGCGCGTCGTCGCCGGCCTGCGCGGCGAGACGGCAGGCCCCCTGGAAGCGGCCGGTGAGGACGTATGACTGAGCTGACCCGTGCCGCCTATGCCGATCTGTTCGGACCGACGAGCGGGGACCGCATCCGTCTCGCCGACACCAACCTGCTGATCGAAATCGAGCGCGACCTGTCCGGCGGCCCCGGCATCGCAGGCGACGAGGCGGTCTTCGGCGGCGGCAAGGTGATCCGCGAGTCGATGGGCCAGTCCCGCGTCACCCGGGCGCAAGGCGCACCCGACACCGTCATTACCGGCGTCGTGGTGCTCGACCACTGGGGCATTGTCAAGGCCGACGTCGGCATCCGGGACGGACGGATCGCCGCCCTCGGCAAGGCCGGCAACCCCGAGACGATGGACGGCATTCACCCTGCCCTCGTCATCGGCCCGGAGACCGAGATCATCGCCGGGAACGGCAAGATCCTCACTGCTGGCGCAATCGACGCGCACGTCCACTTCATCTGCCCGCAGCTCGTTGACGAGGCGCTTGCCTCCGGGATCACCACGCTGGTAGGCGGCGGCACCGGCCCCGCGGAGGGCAGCAAAGCCACCACCATCACCCCAGGGGCCTGGCACCTCGCTCGCATCTTCGACGCGCTGGACTCCTCACCGGTCAACATCGGCCTGCTCGGCAAGGGCAATACGGTCAACGTCGAGTCGATGCGCGACCAATTGCGGGCCGGAGCAGCCGGCTTCAAGATCCACGAGGACTGGGGTGCCACACCGGCCGCGATCGACGCCTGCCTGACGGTGTGCGATGAGAGCGGCGCCCAAGTCGCCATTCACACCGACACCCTGAACGAGGCCGGCTTCGTCGAGGACACTCTCGCAGCGATCGCCGGGCGCAGTATCCACGCCTACCACACCGAAGGCGCAGGCGGAGGCCATGCGCCCGACATCATCACCGTGGTCTCCCGCCCCAACGTACTGCCGTCCTCGACCAATCCGACACGCCCGCACACCGCCAACACCGTCGAGGAACACCTCGACATGCTGATGGTCTGCCACCACCTCAACTCGGCGGTCCCCGAGGATCTGGCCTTCGCAGAGTCCCGGATCCGGCCCTCCACCATCGCCGCCGAGGATGTGCTCCACGACCTCGGTGCGATCTCGATAATCTCCTCCGACTCCCAGGCGATGGGCCGGATCGGCGAGGTAGTGCTGCGCACCTGGCAGACCGCGCATGTGATGAAGCGGCGGCGCGGTGCCCTGCCCGGCGACGGGCGAGCCGACAACTGCCGGGCTCGTCGATATGTCGCCAAATACACCATCAACCCGGCTGTAGCGCAAGGACTCAACCAGGAGATCGGCTCGGTCGAGAAGGGAAAGCTCGCCGACTTGGTGCTGTGGGATCCGGCGTTCTTCGGCGTCAGACCACAACTGGTGATCAAGGGAGGCCAGATCGCATACGCGCAGATGGGCGACGCCAACGCCTCCATTCCGACTCCCCAACCTGTGCTGCCACGGCCGATGTTCGGAGCCACTGGACGGGCACCGGGCGCCAACTCGCTCAACTTCGTCACACAGACCGCTCTTGATGACGGTCTCGCCGAACGGCTGAACCTGAGCAAGCGATTCAGCGCGATCAGCTCCACTCGCACGGTCACCAAAGCAGACATGCGAGAGAACGACGCGCTGCCGCACGTCGAAGTCGACGCCGATACTTTCACCGTCCGCATCGACGGAGATGCCATCGACCCCGAACCGACCACTGAACTCCCCATGACACAGCGTTACTTCCTCTTCTGACGGGCATTTGTGACGGGCATCTGTGACAGGCACCTTGTGATGAGCACCGCACCGCACACCGACGCCAACCGGGGCGCGTTGCTGCTGCTCGCCGACGGGCGGTTCCCGGCAGGCGGGCACGCACACTCCGGCGGCGCCGAAGCCGCCGTCACCTCGGGGCGGCTGCGCGACGCCGCGACCCTCGAAGCCTTCTGCCGAGGCCGCCTGCACACCACGGGCCTGATGGCCGCGGCACTCGCCGCCGCCTCCGCCGCAGGGCTCGACCCTCTCCTCCTCGACGAGGCCGCCGACGCCCGTACCCCCTCGCCCGCCCTACGCGCCACCGCCCGCAAACTCGGACGCCAGATGATGCGCGCCGCCCGCGCCACCTGGCCCTCACCCGCGCTCGACACACTGGCCAAGGCACGCCCGCGCGGCGTCCACCAGCCCGTCGTGCTCGGCCTGGCCGCATCCGCTGCCGGCCTCAACCCGCTGGACGCCGCGCACGTCGCCGCATACGAGTCCGTCAGCGGACCGGCCACCGCGGCTGTACGTCTGCTCAGCCTCGATCCGTTCGAGGCCACCGCGGTCCTGGCACGGCTCGCCTCTGCAGTCGACACCACCGCCACCGCCGCGGCGGACGCGGCCCGCCGCGCACTGCAGGAGGGCACCGATGCACTGCCCTCCGCATCCGCCCCGCTGCTCGACATCGCCGCCGAACGGCACGCCACCTGGCCGGTACGGCTCTTCGCCTCGTAGCTTTATGCGGGTTATGCGGGTTATGCGGGTTATGTGAGGCTTTATGCGGGTGTGGCCGAGGCGGTGCCCCGCGCCGTCAGGCATGCGACTGCAACTGCGCACGGGCAAAGTGCAGCAAGTCGGAGAGCGCCAGCGACGTAAGCGTTGCCGCGGCCATGCGGGTGGGGCCGGGTGCGAAGACGGAGCCCGCGGCGAAACTCGTGGCGATCCAAAGGCCCGTGCAGAACGGACAGGTCACCAGCTCGCCGACAGCCTTTCGCAGGCCGCTGCCGCGCACATCTTCCGCGAGCTCGGCCGGCCCGGAGGTCCCCTTGAACCGGGTGAACGGAGCCCGCAGCGGGCTGGTCACCGGATCCTTCGTCAGCAGGCGGGAGAGCCGGTAGTTGGCCCCGGCCCACAGCAAGACGTCCCAGGCGGTCGGCTCCGGGATTCGGCGCCCGCTCAGGCGGGCTGCTGCTGCCAGGCCCGCGACCGCGGCCAAGTACGTTCCCATCAGTGCCGTGAAGCCGCCCAGCGGACGGTCCTCCCCGGCGGCGTACTGAGCGTACTGAGACTCCATCGCAAGCATCGCGTTACCTCACCTCTCGCTCAGCAGTCGCGCGGCGACCTTCAGATCCGATACCAGCCCCGCGTAGACCTCCGCCCGGTCGGCGCCCTCCGCCCGCAGGACGGCGGAAGGATGGATGGTGGCCACCAGCGCTCCCCGGGCCATCTCGTCGCCGTCGCCGTCCAACGGCGGCATCGGCAAGACCATGCCGCGCTGCTTGGTGACCCGGAACTCGGAGCCGAGCAGGGACCTGCCCGCGGTAGCACCGAGCGCGACGACCACCTCGGGCTCGATCAGGCGCAACTCCGCGGCGAGCCACGGTTTGCAGGCCGCCATCTCGCGCACACCCGGCGCTTTGTGAAGGCGCCGCTTGCCGCGCCCTGCCTGCTGGAACTTGAAGTGTTTGACCGCGTTGGTGACATAGGTCTCGGCAGGGTCGATGCCCGCCTCGTCGATCGCGCGCATCAGCACCCCTCCGGCCGGGCCGACAAAGGGTCGACCGCGCCGGTCTTCCTGGTCCCCGGGCTGCTCGCCGACGAGCACGACGCGGGCGGAGACGTCCCCGAAGCCGAAGACGGTCTGCGTAGCGTGCTGGTACAGCGGGCAGCCATGGCAGCTCGCTGCCGCATCCCGCAACCCTTGCAGGTCTACGCCCTCGGGGACGTACAGGCCTGCGTCGTAGGCCTGCGGTCCACCATCGCGCCCCGTCATGTGCTGCGGGTGCCCGCTCCTGAGGGGTTTACACGGGTGTGTAGGTGCGTTCCGGCAGACGGCACGGGGAAACTCGGGCAGCATACCCCCATACCTTCTGCCTCAGCCCTAAGCACCCGTAAGCAGCACCCATAGACAGCACCCGGAGCCCGGAGCGCACCATGCACCTCGATCATCCCGAGACCTACCCACAGCGCCATACGCACAGCGCACCCGCCGCACGCCCCGACTCCACCCGCCGCGCGTTGCGCATCGGCCTCGGCGGTCCGGTGGGCTCCGGCAAGACCGCGACCGTCGCCGCGCTGTGCCGCAAGCTGCGCGACGAACTGTCCATAGCCGTCGTCACCAATGACATCTACACCCGCGAGGACGCCGAGTTTCTGCTCCGCAACGCCGTCCTGCCGCCGGAGCGGATCACCGCCGTGGAGACCGGCGCCTGCCCGCACACCGCGATCCGCGACGACATCTCCGCCAACCTCGAAGCGATCGAGGAACTGGAGGAGAAGCTCGGAGCGCTCGACCTCGTGCTCGTCGAGTCCGGGGGCGACAACCTGACTGCAACCTTCTCCAAGGGCCTCGTCGACGCCCAGATCTTCGTCATCGACGTCGCGGGTGGCGACGACATCCCCCGCAAGGGTGGGCCCGGGGTCACCACCGCCGACCTGCTCGTCATCAACAAGACCGACCTCGCCCCGTACGTCGGCTCCGACCTGGAACGCATGGCGCGGGACGCCAAGGCCCAGCGCGGTGACCTGCCCGTCGTCTTCACCTCGCTCATCACCGAGGGCGGCATCGCACCAGTCGCACAGTGGGTGCACGAACGCCTTACGGCCTGGACCTTGCCACCGGACGCCGAATGACCACTGCCGAGAGCGCCCCCGGCGCGGGTGTGCGGGCCACCGCACGCATCACCGCGATGGCCGACGGGCGCGGGGGTACTGCCCTTCCCGTACTGGAAGGGGAAGGACCGCTCGCGCTGCGCCGGACGCGAGGCCCCGGATCGCACGCTCATGTGACCGTCGTCGGCGCTATGAGCGCACCCCTGGGCGGCGACCGGATTGCCGTGGAAGCGACCGTGGGCGCCGGAGCACAGCTGACCGTCGGCGCATCGGCCGCCACCGTGTCACTGCCGGGACGTATGGGCGAACGCGCCTGGTACGACGTACGGCTGACCGTCGGCGCAGGCGCACAGCTGTGCTGGCTGCCCGAGCCGGTGATCGCCGCGGCGGGCAGCGATCTCATCATGACCACCCGCATTGAACTCGCCCCGGGCGCACGCCTGATGCTCCGCGAGGAGCAGGTGCTGGGGCGCGCACGGGAGGAGACCGGACGCCTCCTCAGTAGGCTGCTGGTCCGCCACGACGGACATCCGCTGCTCGACCAGGAACTCGCCTTCGGCCCTGATGTGCCGGGCTGGTCGGGGCCGGCCGTACTCGGCGAACACCGTGCGGCCGGGCAACTCCTCGTCGTCGACCCGGCGTTCGCCGACACCCCGCCCGAGCCGCGACTGCTGGGCGACGAAAGCCACGACGGTGACGCAGTGCTGACACCGCTCGCCGGCCCGGCCGTTCTCGCCACGGCCATCGCCCCGGACGCGCTGCGCGTACGGCAGCTCCTCGACCGCGCGGTCAGCGCCGTCAGAGCCGTGGCATCAGACCGCAGAGCTTTCGGATGCGGCGAGTGCCCCAGGTAGCGGAGTCGCATCTGGCAGAAGTCGATGTGCCTCCAGGTATGCCTCGTATGCCTCCAGACGTGCCTCCAAGCGGAGATGAACTGGCGGCCATCCTTGCTCTGGGCCGGCCGCACGCCAAGGGTTCGGGACGCCGGCCCGGTTCAGCCGCGGCCGTGGCTCTGGAGCGAAGCCAGGTAGGCGTTGTACGCCGCCAGTTCCTTGTCGCCGTCCCGGTCCGCAGCCCGGTCCTTGCGCCGGGAATGGCGCTGCTCGGAGAGATACCACTGGAAGACGAGCGCCAGCAGCACCAGCACCGAGGGGATCTCACTGAAGGCCCAGGCGATGCCGCCTGCTGCGTGCTGGTCGGCAAGGGCGTTCACACCGAGCGAGGTCGGGGGGTTTTCGAAGGTCTTCACCATCGGCGCGGAGGCCATCATCAAGGCAATGCCGAAGAACGCGTGGAACGGCATCCCCATGAACAGCTCCAGGATCCGCATCACATATCCCGGCCGGTGCGGCCCCGGGTCGACACCCATGATCGGCCAGAAGAAGACCAGACCGACGGCGAGGAAGTGCACCATCATGATGATGTGCCCGGCTCTGCTGCCCATCAGGAAGTCGAAGAGCGGGGTGAAGTACAGCGCGTACAGGCTCGCGATGAACAGCGGGATCGTGAAAGCGGAGTGGGTGATAAGGCGCAGATAGCGGCTGTGCAGCAGTGCGACGAGCAACTCGCGCGGCCCCTTGCGGCCACGCCCTGCCGTCGGCAGCGCCCGCAGGGTCAGCGTCACCGGCGCACCGAGCAGCAGCAGGATGGGGGAGAGCATACTGATGATCATGTGCTGCACCATGTGCACGCTGAACATCATCATGCCGTAGTCGTCCAGCCCGGTGCACATGGTCACGGCCACGGTCAGCACGCCCAGGGCGAATGCGACGACGCGTCCGGCCGGCCAGGCGTCGCCGCGGCGGCGCAGCCGCACCACGCCCCAGCCGTAGAGGGCGAGTGCGAGCAGGCAGCCGATCAGGAAGAACGGATCATTGCTGTACTCCAGGCCTCGCCCGAGCGTGAATGGAGGCAGGTCCATGGGCATGCCTGCCATCCCCGGCCCGGTCATCCCGTGCTCGCTGTGATCCATCCACTCTCTCCCTGACGCCTGGCGTGGCGCTCATCACCTGTCACAGCACGCACTCGGCCTCGATGTAGCGCTCGGCCGGCACTGTCTTGAGCTGCTCGACGGCCTCTGCCAGCGGCACCAGGGTGATGTCGGTGCCGTGCAGCGCCGTCATCATCCCGAATTCGCCGTTGTGCGCGGCTTCCACGGCGTGCCAGCCAAAGCGGGTGGCGAGCACCCTGTCGTACGCGGTGGGGGTGCCGCCGCGCTGCACATGGCCGAGGATCACCGGCCGGGCCTCTTTCTGCAGCCGCTGTTCCAGTTCGACGGAGAGCTGCCGGGCAACTCCCGCGAACCGCTCGTGGCCGTAGATGTCCGTGCCGCCGGTGTCGAACTCCATCGTCCCCTCACAGGGTTTGGCACCCTCGGAGGCCACCACGATCGCGAACTTCTTGCCTGCCTCGAATCGCTTGGCGACCATCCTCGTCAGCTCATCTATGTCGAACGGCCGCTCCGGGACGACAATGGCGTGCGCTCCTGCCGCCATTCCCGAGTGCAGGGCGATCCAGCCGGTGTGGCGGCCCATCACCTCGACAATAAGCACCCGCTGGTGGGACTCGGCGGTGGTCTTGAGCCGGTCGAGCGCCTCGGTCGCCACCGTCACCGCGGTGTCGAAGCCGAAGGTGACGTCGGTCGAGGCTATGTCGTTGTCGATCGTCTTGGGCAGGCCC
>JAFAUH010000120.1 GCA_019243445.1 Streptomycetaceae bacterium
GTACGTCCTCGGCTTCGCCTGCGGGCGCTCCACCTTGACCCCGAACGCCATCCCGGCACGCCCAAAACCAGCCGGGAACGGCAGAAAAATGGACACCAAGGCAATCAGCACCACGCTTGACTCACAGAGCTCCTTCAGGGATGACCACCCTCGATCCGCACCCAGGCGACGGTATCGATCAGCACTGGCAGCGTCCTCTTCTCTCTCATCCCAAACCTGGATGAGAAAGACCCTACCGGCGCGGCAGACGCCTCCGACCACGCCCGACACCCTGCCGACACATCCCGTCCCGACAACCGACTTGCCTAATGAACACCGGGCAGCTCCCACATGCCCCGGGTGGAGCGGCCCAGCAGCACCCGCCCACACGCGTCGGTGACGACCACCGCGGCGCCGAAGACCGCCTGCGGCTCAGGCCGCCGCTTCTCCTCCGCGGTGAAGCTCAACCCCTGGCCGCGCAGCACCAGCACCGCCAGGCCCTCGGCGTCGAACCGCTCGACGTTGTCGAACCCGTCGGTGAGCGTGGCGAGTTCGTCCTCGTCGAGTGCGATGTGGCGCTGCTCGGCGGGCGTGTGCTCCACGACGGGAGTGATGATCACCAGGAGCCCGTCCTTGCGCAACCTTGCGGCCAGGCGGCGCAGGGCCCGGGCGCGATCGTGGATGTGGGCGATGGGCCGGATGGTGATCAGGTCGTAGCCGTCGTCGGCGAGGTCGGCCAGGTCGTCGTGCTCGATGTCCAGGCACAGCCAGCGCACCCTCTCTGCCTCGGCGTGCTCCGCGCGGGCCCGGGCCAGGGCGTCCTCGGCGAAGTCCGCGGCGTCGACGGTGTACCCGAGACAGGCAAGGAAGGCCGCCATCTCGCCCGTGCCGCAGCAGACCTCCAGCGCCCGGCCGCCTGATTCGGGTACGGGTGCGTGCTTGGCCAGCAGGCGCTTCTCCTCGTCTCCGAGCCGCCGGAAGGTGCGGCCGTCGCTGTAGTGCTCGGACCAGTCGGCCTGGGTGTGTCCCACAGATCGCTCCTCGATAGGTCAATGGCGGGTGGTGTTGCGCTGCTGCGGCAGTTCGACGGGCCCGTACCGGGCGGCGGGTTGCTGGGTCTGCAGCGCCCAGTACCGGTCGCCGTAGGACCAGTGCCAGAACTCGGTCGGGTAGTTGACCAGCCCGGCTGTGGACAGCGCGGCCTTGAGGGTGCTTCGGTTCGTGCGGGCCCGGGGGCTGAGGCCTGCGGCGTCGGTGTAGCAGGCGCCGGCGGATTCCTCCGGCGAGGCGTTGACCCGGGTGCCCATGTCCAGTTCGCGGCCCTGGTGGTCGACGAGCGTCACGTCGACGGCCGCTCCGGCGGAGTGCGGAGCGATCTCCGGAGGCGAGACGTAGCGGCTGGCAGCTTCCCGGATCGCGGCGGCCTGCCAGTCAGGATGGGAGCGGGCCAACTCGTCGGAGTACTTCTCGAAATACCGCCGCTGCAGTGCCGGCGGCCGGTATCCCTCGATGAACAGCAGCCTCACGCCGGTGGGCAGCAGTGACTGCGCGTGCAGCAGCCGGGTCAAAACCCCTCGCCGCACGTGGGCAAAGGCCCCGGCCGGATCCTGTCTGCGGGCGTCGACCGTCAGGCCGTGCGCACGCACGTCGACGAGGTCCTCGTCGCACTCCTGCACGGGGATCGCGGCCACCTTCCGGTCGGACATCAACACAATGCTGCTCACTCGGTCTCCCAGTCCCAGGCGTCGAAATAGGCGGCCACTCCGGTGCGGCGGGTCTTGGCCACCGCGCGCAGTCGCGCGAAGTCCCGCAGCGGCATCCGCTGTTCCCATTCGGCCAGGGGCAGGACGCGCGCCTCGTCGTGCTCGCGCGGATCCAGCGCGATGCTGCGGATCTGCGCTGCGGTGAGTCGGCCGCCGTCGAAGACCATCCCGACCGTGCTGTAGGGCCACTGGGCGCCGGGAAGTCCGTATACCGTCGCCAGCAGCCGCGGCGGGCCGACCAGCGTCAGGCCGGTCTCCTCCTCGCACTCACGCATGGCCGTCTCCCAAGGGCGCTCGCCGGGCTCCATCGTGCCGCCAACCAACTGCCACGGGTGCGCGGGCGAATAGACGGAGTGCAGTTGCGGCGGCCGGTCGTCCTCGTCGGTGAAGTACAGGCACGCGAAACAGGTGGCCTTCAAGACCGTCCCGGCGTACTGCTCGGGCGGCATCCAGCCGGGGCCATCACAGGCTCCCCTCGGACTGCCGCCGCTGCTCCGCGTATTGAAGGCGGCCGGCTGTTCCAGGCGGGTCATCCGCATCAGCGCCGCACTGCTCGCGAACCCCAGCTCGCGGTACAGCGGTGCGGCCTCCTTACTGGCGTGGAGCTCGAACAGCGTGACGTGCTCCGTGTGGAGCTGGTCGAGGAGCGCGATCACCACTGCCCTGGCGTAACCGCGGCGCCGGACATCCGGGCGCGTGGCGACGACGTGCACGCGCGCGGCCAGCCCCTTGGGGTAAGCCGGCGCCGGGAGCACGGGGTGGATCAGACCGAGAGCGCAGGCGGCCATCGAGCCGTCCGGGGCGTCGATGACGAAGGCCCGCGCGTCCCCCGCCGGGTCCAGCCGCGGTGCCAACTCGCAGGTGCACCGCCGGATCCACTCCTCGCTCAAAGGCTCGGACAAGACGTACCCGGAGCGCATCCGGACGATGCCCTCGGCATCGGCGGACGTCGCCGCGCGGACCGACGGCCGCCCGGAAGTGCCCGGTGCGTCCGGCGGCCCGACCGTGGTGGCAGGTGTCATATCGCGGCTCACGAGGCATCTCCCACCGGCGAGTTGCGTAGGTGCTCGGCGCGCAGACGGGCCAGAGTACGATGGCCCCGCTCGACCACTTCCGGATCGCCGTGGGCGATACCGAACGCGACGCCGCTCACCGCATCGAGAGCCGTATCGATGACCAGCCATGCTTCCTCGGCACCGGTCAAGACCCTGCCATACCCGGCCAGGAACGCCTCGTACAGGTCGGGCCGGCTGGCCCAGGCGTCGGACAGGCGGACCAGATCGCGCACCGCAGGGCCGGGCTCACTTCTCTCCAGGTCAATCACGGCTACGGAGCCGTCGACGGCGTCGCACAGGATGTTGCGGAGCTGGAAATCCCCGTGGGTCTCCACCCACTCCAGCGACGGCAGCTCCTCGGCCCGCCGGACGAGCTCACGGACGAACTCCTCATCACCCGGGACAAGATGAGAACACGCCGCCTCCAAATGGCGCGCGGCCTTGCCGACAGCCGGACCGCTGCCGACGGGGGCCGGGCGCGGAGGCGAGGCCTGGTGGATACGGCGCGCCAGCGCACCGATCCGACAGAAGACCTCACACTCCTGCCCGGGAGCGAGGACCACACCGTGCAGCGGCCGACCGCGCAGCGCGGTGACGACGACCGCCCGCAGCCCTGCGTCGGCGGCCACCAGCCGGGGCGCGGCCGCACCCAGCGACACAGCCCACGTCCGCAGCGCCCGCACTTCCCGCGCATGGAACCTGTCGTTCTGGTGGACCTTCACGTACCAGGTGCCGCCCCCGGCGCCCCGGACCCGCCACACACAGCTGTCCTCGCGCGTCCACGACGTATCCGTCCACTCGGTGATCGCCCCCACCGCCCGCTGCGCGAAGGCCACGACGGCGGCATCGGGCCGACTGCCGGATGCCGGGCCGATCGCGTCCGGTACCAGGCGGAGACGGTCGGCGCCGGGGTCATAGACAATGTCGTCGCCCGACAGCTGGAAGTGCACAGCGAACCGCGCACCGGCCCTGTAGGCGTCCAGACCTGCTCGGCAGTACGCCACCATCCCGCCGGGCAGATCATCAAGGCGCACCCAGTCCATCGCGTCGCACACCTCCGGCTCCGCGATCCAGGGCTCGCCCTCCCACCGCCGGACCTCGAAGAACAAGCCGATGCGAGAGGAACCGCCCGGGCTTTTGTGGTGGACCGTGACGGCGGCCCGCACATCCGCCGGGTCAACGATGATGCCGGTCTCCTCCCGCGCCTCGCGCACCAAAGCGGTGACGACATCCTCATGGGGACCGTCCAAGTGCCCGCTCGGCAGGTGGAGCAGGCCGGTGGCGTAGACGTCGCCTGCGCGACGGGAGAGGAGTACCTCGGCCCCGTGGTCTCCACGCCGACGCAAGATCAAGTGGACGTCGACGGGCACCTGGTAGCGGGGCGCGGTGCTGGCGGCTGCGGTCATCGAGGTGTCCTTGTGAAGCGGGTCCGGGTTCTGGTCGGCGTGGGCAGGGTGATCAGGCCTCCCAGCCGAGCTCGGTGTACGGGCGGCCAGCGGCGATCCCCTCCAGCGCCGCCCGCGTGTACGGCACCAGGTCCTCCGGCAGCGCGTCGAGGCCGAAGAACTTCCACTCGGTGCACTTGTCCGGCTCGCGCAGCTGCGGCTCGCCCACCCAGCGCCGCGGGCGGAAGAACATCTCCATCAACGTGGTGTTGCCCTCGCGCAGGTGCACCACGTGGACAAGGTCCAACTCACCTTCCGCGATGAGCAGTCCGGCCTCCTCACATGCCTCCCGCGCCACGCAGGAACGCACCGATTCTCCATCGTCCAGATGGCCGGCGAGGGCGTGCCACGTGGAGGGAGCGAAGCGGGCGGTGGGGCTGCGCTTGCCGAGCAGCACCCGGCCGTCGACAACCAGATACAGATGTCCTCCCACGCCGCTGGGGCGCGCCCGGCGACGATCCGGCAGCTCGAGCGCGGTAGTTGCCGCCGTGGGATCGTGGACTGCTGAGGGGTGGGGGCGGTTGGTGAGGTGGGCACGGTGCTTGTCGATGATCTTCCGAGTGCCGGGTGAGAGCTTCAGGTCGGGCAGCTTGTCATAGTCGAACCAGTGGACGAGGATGCCCTCGCTCAAAGGCAGGGCGGCAGCGTCGCCGTCCCAGTGGCCAAGGAAGACCTGAATGCGCCGCCCCGGGGACCCCACCAGCCCGAAGGGCACCAGGTCCGGGATATCCAGTCCCGCCTCCTCCTTCAACTCGCGGACAATCGCCATCTCAGGGCTCTCACCGTTCTCGGGGGCACCGCCCAGCAGCGAGAAGACGAACGGGTCGCAGATAGGCCGGTCGTCCCGCAAATGCAGCAGATACTGCCCGGCCGAGTTGACGATCAGGGCTGCTGTACCGGTGATGGAATCGTTCATCATGGGGTCACCGCCTTGAAGAGGAGTCGCTGAGTGTGCTCATCAGGGGCGCGGCGGCTGATGAGGTGGAACAGACGGGCGATGTCCCGGTAGGGCGACAGGCAGCCAGCCTGCCATTCGGTCTGGAGGATCTCGGGAAAGTCCTCGCCAACCGGGGTGTCCTTGAGGTGGTCGGTGAAGATGCGCACCCCGTACCAGGCGGTCGCGGTCACCCCGCAGGCAGCCAGGGCATCTTCTACGGCGTCCCGGCGAACTCCACGGCTGGTCACGCCCAGTCGCCCGGTCTCCTCGCTGCTGGCGAGCGCTTCGCGGGCCTCAGCCCACCGCCGCTCCAAGGCGGGCCGCATCGCCATCGACTCGGCGTTCTTGGCGAGAATCGACACCACGCCGGACGGCCGGACGCACTGAGCGATCTGCCGCAGCACCGGCTGGGGATCGTCCAGGTACATCAGCACGCCGTGGCACAGCACCGCATCCCATCCGCCGCCGGCAAGGTCACGGGCCTGTTCGCCCGGCCCATGGAGGAAGTCGATGCTGCCGCGGCTGGTGATGCGCTGCTCCCAGGCAGCCCGGGCGCGGGCGAGCATGGTCTGGTCCGGGTCGAGGACGGTCACATGATGCCCGTGCCCGGCCAAGGTGATGGCCTGCACACCGGTTCCGCCACCGATGTCGAGGATCCTCAGCGGCCCACCGGCGAGGTGTTCAAGGAGCGCGCGGGTGACCAGCGCATGGCGCAGCGCACCCCGCAGAGACGTACTGTGCTGCGCGTAGAAGGAGGCGAGGCAGGAGTCCGAGGGATTCCACGTGTTGCTCATGGGCGTGTGCTCCGCGGTGAGTTGCTCGAAACAGCTCCTGGTCGAGGGAGGAAGCTGGCCGGCCAGTGGGCCGCCTCGGATCCGGGCAAGGTGACGGCCGAAGACCAGGGCCGTGCCCCACTCGACTCGAAAAGCATCTGGCGCTCGCCGTAGGCTCGCCTGGTGAAGCCATCCGAGGATGAGGACATCGCCGCCGCGCGCGAGCGCGGCTGGCGGCAACTGGCGCCGATCGACGAGGCATTCGCAGCCGGCCGCATCGACCGGGCCACCTGGCATGCCAAGGTGCTGGACGTGATCGAACCGGCCTACCTCGCCGGTGACAACCCGCGCGCCCAGTCCGGCCACAGCGGGAATGCCGCCCAGTGGCGCAACGCCCGCTCCCTGCTCGTCGACACCCTCCCGGACCGCACCGGCAGGCCCATCACGGTGCTCGACGTCGGCTGCGCCAACGGCCACTTGATGGAATGCTGGACGGCGTGGGCCGCCGAAGCAGGCCACATGGTAGAGCCGTTCGGTGTGGAGATCTCTCCCGCCTTGGCTGACCTCGCCCGCCGCCGCTGCCCGCACTGGGCGCACCGCATCTGGACCGGAAACGTATTCGACTGGCAGCCGCCGCGCCGCTTCGACGTGGTCCGCACCGGCCTGGACTACATCCCGGCCAGCGAGCGCGGCCCCTACCTGAATCACCTGCTCGCCCACGCGGTCGCCCCGTGCGGGCGCTTGGTGGTCGGTGTCTTCAACGAGGAGGCCGATCACCAGGAGTTGGAGGATCAGGTCCGTGCCCTCGGTCACACCGTGGGCGGGCGTATCCAGCGCCCGCACCGGCACCCCAAGGTCCGCTACAAAGCGTTCTGGATCGACCAGCCCGCGTGAGCCCGCGGCCTCCCCCGCACACGGCGCACGCCGTGAGTGTCCCACGGCGATCGCTCGCGCCCGCCGACCCGGGCCGGATGCCTCACCACAGCCGTGGGCGCCCGCGTCGGGCCGGCGGGCGTACGCTCCGCTCCGGCCGCTCATCGCCGCACCTCGCACGCTCCGGACCCGGCCTCACGCGCCGGGTAGCCGAGCAACCCCCGCAAAGCGGCGGCATCGGTGCGGAGCTGGTCTTCGTCCTGACGGCCGTGGTCGAGGACAGCGAAGGGCAGCGGCCCGCCGGGAGCCGGATCATTCTCGGCGTCATATCGGGGAGTGAGGTGGAAATGAGCATGCGGCACGGCGTTGCCGAGCAGCTGGTAGTTCACTTTTACCGGGCGGAACAACCGTTCGACCGCCCGGCCGGCCGCCACCGCCTCCCGCCAGAACCCGGCGGCCTCCTTGGGGGACATCTCGGTGGGCTCGGCGACATGCCGCACAGTAAAGATCACGACAAGGTAGCCGCGGACCTGGCCGCTGCGCCACAAGTAGGCATTGGTGAAACGGCCCTTGTTGACCAGCAGGCCCCAGCCGATGTCGTCGGCGGTGAAGTCGTTGGTGCACATCGGGCAGTCCACGCCGGCCTTGTGCTGCGCGAAGTTCTCGGGCCAGGCCGGGTGATCCCCTGGCTGCGGGCCCGTGGGGGCGGCGGGCTGCTGGGCGGGGTTCACGCGGGTTCTCCCGGCTCGGCGGAGCCCAGGGGTTCCCTGCTCTCGTCGGACTCCAGGTAGCCGGGGATACCGGAGCGACGTGCTTGATCGATGGCTTTGAGACGTGCGAAGATGGGGGGTTTCATCTCCTTTTCCCACTCGTCGATGCTGCGGATGCTCCACTCGGTGTGTTCGTGGGGGTCGAGGACGATGCTTTCCAGCTGTTCCGGGGTGAGGATTCCGCCGTCGAAAATGAAGCCGATGTGCGGGTGCGGCCAGTCGTGCCGGGGCGTGACGAAATGGGTGAGGAGCAGTGTGGGACGATGGGCGGTGACGTCGAGTCCGGTTTCCTCACGGCACTCGCGCACGGCGGTCTCCCACGGGCTTTCTCCGGGGTCCATATTCCCTCCGGCGTGCTGCCAGACCTCTGTGGGGCGCGTCGAGCGGAGCTGGAACGGCCGGCCTGTTGTGTCGGTGAAGTACATGCACGCGTAGGCGGTAGCTTTCGGCAGTGTTGCGATGTACTGGTCGCGGGGTAGCCACGTGCCGCTCATGCGGTCTCCCATCCGTATTCGGAGTAGATTTCCCCTTTGGTGATCCGGTCGAGTGCGTAAGCGAGGTACGGCACGACGCCGTTGGGCAGGTTATCGAGGGGGTACCACTTTCTCCAGGGGTCCGCGAGTGTGCGGTTCGAGTTCACGCAGTTCAGAAGCAGTCGAGACGACCATGGCGGGTGCAACAGGTGTGGTGCACAGACACGTGGAGCGATTCACGTGTGGCTGTCCCGGGCTCCGCCCAACTCCCTTCAGAGGACCCGCTGGCGGCATCGGTTGGTCTCGGGTGCCGATGCTGCGACGGCCTGGCGCGGGGACGGTAACTCCATTACGATAGTTCGCCGTTGCTTGCGGGGCGGCTCCCACGGCGTGCGAGGAGGGGTGTGTGGCAGAACTTGCCCGGGTGGCGTTGGAGGGTGGAGGCTCGATTCTGGTCGAGTCTGCGGCCTCGTTCGACGGGCCGGTGAAGGCGGGTCGTGTCAGCGATGCTGTCCACGACCTGCCGACGAGTTTGCAAGATG
>JAFAUH010000082.1 GCA_019243445.1 Streptomycetaceae bacterium
GAGGACGGCGGCCTGCAAGCCGAGGCGGGCGAGGACGACCTGGTGGGCGAGGGTGGTCTTGCCGACGCCGGGTGCGCCGACGATCATCAGGCTTTCGCCGGAGGCCCAGGCGGTCTGTTCGCGGGTGCCCCAGAGGGGTTCCTTGTCCGCGCCGGTCTTGGTGACGAAGTCCCAGCCGTTGACGATGTAGCGGGACAGGCGGCTGCTGCCGGAGACCAGAGCGCGCTCGCGCTCGGCACGGATCTCCGTCTCGACGGCCGTGCGGATCTCGTCCGGGTCGGCACCAGGGGTCAGCGCGTGGTGGACGGTGCGGATCCCGGTCGCGTGCAGGGTCCGCAGCTGGGCGTCTCGGCGCACGATCTGCGCGTAGTAGTCGGCGCTGTCCGTCGAGGGCGGTGCGACGGCGACCAGCGTGTGGAGGTAGGCCGCACCTCCGATGCGGGAGAGATCTCCCTTGCCCCGCAGGTGGTCTGTGAGGGCGATGGGGTCGGTCGGGGCGTCCTCGCCGCGAAGGGCGAGGATCGCGCGCCAGATGGTCTCGTGGGCTGGCCGGTAGAAGTCGCCAGCGTCCAGCGTCCCCCGGACCTGATCCACCGCCTGGTGCTTCAGCATGCACGTGCCGAGGACCGCCTGCTCGGCGTCGATGTTGTGCGGTGGTTCCCCGAAGGTGGTGCCGACGAGCGCGGGACCGGGGTCCGACGCGCGGCGGTCCCGTCGCTGGTCGTGGGCTGACGGGCCGGGCGGCGGGGCCGTAGGCTTGTCCACAGCGGTGTCCTCACTCGGAGGATTCGGGCGGCTACCCGGTTCCTCCGTTGTCGACTGTTCCAGGGATGGGCGGTTTCGAGGTTTCTGCTGTGGCCCCCGGTGTTCGTAGCACTGGGGGCCTTTTTCGTCGCGATACCGGGTGGCTGGCCCGGCTGGTCGATGCGTTTCGGCTCAGTTGCGTTTCATCTTGCATCACGTTAACGTCGTGCTCGACACATTGCAAATGGGCTTATCGACGATGCATGGAGGGTTGATCGTGGCTGAAGAGGACCGGCGACAACGGCTGGAGGGGGAGGAGAACGTCGCCCGGCGCATCAAGATGGAGCGCGAGGCGCGCGGGTGGAGCACTGCCACGCTCGCCGAGCGCCTGACCGAGGCCGGCTACCCGCTCAACCAGTCGGCGGTGTGGCGCATCGAGAGCGGCGAGCCACGCCGCAGGGTCAACCTGGACGAGGCCATCGGCTTCGCCAAGGTCTTCGACATCTCCCTGGATAACCTGGTCGGACCACCCGAGATCGCCGCGAACGCCCACGTAAAGCGGCTGCTAGCCGAGTTTGCCGAGAGCTGGCAGAAGTCCGTCGCCGCTCGCAAGGAGATGGACCTGGCCCGCGAGGCGCTCGACGCCTATGGCCATGCCCACCCGAACCTCCAAGAGCTCATCAGAGCGATGATCACGCGGGTCGTTGCGGACGCGGCCGGTGACGACTACCGCTCGCCGAACTTCCCGCCGGGCGCCTCCGACGCCGAAGGTCTCGGCGACCCAGGAACCGAGACGTAGCCAGAGCACCCGAGGGCGTGCCCCGACCACCTGAGGCCGCCCGCTATCCGTCGCTGCTTCCGCACGCCAGTCCCGTCGCCGATCCGATGATGACCGGCATCATGCCGGGCGTCCGGCGGTTTGGTGCGGCCGGAATCTGCGGCTAACGTCCCGTCCCGCCGGTCCGACCACGGGCTTCGCCAGCCCGTGGACCCTCGACCAGCCATGCCCTCCGCAGCCCCTCGGCGCTACGAACGCCGGGGGTCGCCACGCGGACCCGAACAACCAATCGCCCTTCCCTGGAACATCGACAACGGTGGCGCATAGCCGAAAGCGCCGCTGGGATAGGACACCCATGTCCGAAACGTCTTTCGAGCTCTCCCGAGTGGCCCACGCCCTCGGCGCCACCGAGCACGTGCTCCTCCGCCTGATCGCTGATCAGGACGGCGTCGCGGCCGACCTCACTCTGGTCGCACTCACGGTCGAGGAAGCTGCCCGCCGACTTGGTATAGGGCGCACGAAGATGTACGAGTTCGTCGCCTCTGGCGAGATCCCCTCAGTGAAGATCGGAAGCCTCCGCCGGATACCCGCCGAGGCGGTGGGTGCGTTCCTTGCGAAGCGCCTCCGATCCGCCAGCATCGACCTTGCGGCCTGAGGGAGCGGACATGGCGAACTCCCGTCAGCCCAACGGTGCCTCATCCATCCACCAGGCCAAGGACGGCCGTTGGCACGGCTACGTCACCGTCGGTGTCAAGGACGACGGTCGTCCTGACCGCCGTCACGTCACTCGCAAGACCCGGGCCGACGTCACCAAGGCGGTCCGCGAGCTGGAACGGCAGCGCGACTCCGGCGCGGTGCGGAAGAACGGCCAGACCTGGACCCTCAAGACCTGGCTCACCCACTGGGTCGAGAACATCGCTGCTCTGCATGTCTCCGAGAACACCATCGACGGTTACCACGTGGCTGTGAACCACCACCTCATCCCCGGCCTCGGTGCTCACCGCCTGGAGAAGTTGGAGCCGGAGCACCTGGAGCGGTTCTACAAGAAGATGCGGGACAACGGCAGCGCCGCCGGCACTGCGCACCAGGTCCACCGCACGGTGCGCGCGGCGCTCAACGAGGCGAAGCGGCGTCGGCACATCACCGATAACCCGGCGACGGTGGCCAAGGCCCCGCGGTTGGAGGAAGAGGAGGTCGAGCCGTACTCGGTCGAGGAGGTGCAGCGGCTTCTCATCGAAGCTGAGCGCCAGCGGAACGCCGCCCGTTGGGTGATCGCCCTGGCCCTCGGCCTGCGGCAGGGTGAGGTGCTGGGCCTGCAATGGACCGACGTCGACTTCGAAGCCAGCGTCATCCGCGTGCGGCGCGGACGGTTGCGGCCCCGCTACCAGCACGGCTGCGGTGACCGCTGCGGGCGCAAGCCGGGCTACTGCCCGCAGAAGATCAGCATCCGTCGCGAGACCAAGGACACCAAGTCCCGTGCGGGCCGGCGCCCGATCGGTGTCCCCGATGAGCTGATGAAGCTGCTTGCGCAGCACAAGGTCGAGCAGGACCGTGAACGGCGGCTTGCCCGCGACCTGTGGGAGGACAAGGGGTACGTCTTCACCTCTCCGACCGGCCAGCCGCTGAACCCCAACACCGACTACCACCGGTGGAAGGACCTACTGAAGGCGGCGAATGTTCGCGATGGTCGGCTCCACGATGCCCGCCACACCGCTGCCACTGTCCTGCTGATCCTCGGCGTTCCCGATGCGGTCGTCGACGCGATCATGGGGTGGGAGCCTGGCAAGTCCGCTCGGATGCGCCGGCGTTACCAGCACCTGACGAGCCCCATCCTCAAGGAGACTGCCAGCAAGATCGGCGGCTTGCTCTGGCCCGGTATCTCCGGAACGACCGAATAGAGCTGGACGAAGCGGAGCCGTGCCCTTGACTCATCTCCGGTCGAGGGCACGGCTCCGGCGTAAGTCCGTTCGGCGCTATCGCAGGTCGCGCGGTGCGGCCGCTGGCGCGGAGTCGCTGCTCCCGCCGGGGCCTGTCGCGGGGACGCCGCTTGCCGCGTTAGCTGATCCAGATGCCCCCCGGCGAGATCCGACCTGCGAGGCGCCGGCCAGCGTCGCTGATTGGGATCGACCAGGACACATCGGTGGCCTCGCAGCCGGAGTCGTTTGCGAGGGTCTGTACGAGCGTTGCGCCAAGGCCCTTTCGGCGGTAGGAGTCTGCCACCCAGATCAGATCGATGCATGGACGCAGGGTGTCGTCCTGATCACCATCCTCCGACTCGTCGAGCAGGTCCCAGCGGCGGTGTTCGCTGACGTCGTGGGTCGCCAGGTAGCCGATGACGTATCCGTTGGCCTGCAGCAGGTATGCGCGTACGTTGTCTGGGGTCTGCTCAGGCTCGCCAAGGTGCGACCACGAGTTGACGTCGTAGCCGTTCTCTCGCTGAGGCATCCGCCCCACCTGGTAGGTCAGCTTCCGCCAGGCGATCGGCGACTCGGTCGTCACCACTGCCAGGTCGCTCCACCAATCCAAGTTCTTGGGTGCCCGAACGCCGATCGCCCACATCGCATGGTGGGCAGCGTGTTCATTCCCGCCGTCCTCAGGAGCTCGCAAGGTCATTCCGCAGGCGCATTTGCCGCCACTCGGTGTCTGTACATGCCGGAATTGGACGGGGGCCGCGCGGTAACTGAGGTTCTGTTCTCTGCCGCCCACCCATGGCCGGTCCGGCGCATCGTCTGGCTCGACGTACCCGGTCCATCGGTCCACCCAGCCGGGGTGCTGCTCGGGAAACAGCTCCCGCTTTTGCTTCTCGGCGAGCGGCAGTGTCGGGCGAACCCACACACTGCCTAGGGTTGCCCGGCCGTTGAGGCGTACTCCGTGCTGCTTGGCCTTGCCGCGCAGGAAGCGCAGAAACACGCCAGGTGGTGCGGAAAAGTCGACGCCGCGAACCAGCTCCCGCTCGCCGGGGGCGAGCCAGTCCTCGATGGGAAGTGCCAGTCGGTCCGCGAGGGCCTGAAGTCCGCTGTAGTCATGCTTGAGCTCGGCACCGCACAGTGCCTCGACAGCCGCTCCGACATGGGCGAAGGGAACAGTCAGACTGACCCAGCCCGGTCCGGTGCCCCACGAGAGCATGCCCAGGTACCCGTCGTACCGGAGTCGATCAGCAGACGTGTTCTGCGCCCTGGTGACGGCCTCCGTGTAGGCGGCGGGCAGGTCTGGGGAGTCTCCCCGCCGGGTCGAGGTATCGACGTACCCGTCGCGGTCGAGCTCGACCGTGACGTACCAACGGTGGGCCCGGATATTGATCTTACGAGAGCTGGGGTCGCGTCGATCGGGGTCGAGGTAGATCGTTCGCTCAGTCATGCGCTCTGCTCCTCGTCAGGTGCTCCCGTGCTCGACTGCTCGTTGGGATAGGGCCTACCGCTCTCGTCCGTGATCGTGGCGTGTGAAGCTGGCTGAACCTCGACGCGGAGCATGGGCCAGGGCGTGCCCTCCTGGCCGGAGCCATCGACCAAGAGCATGTGGCGTACGAAGGCGCCCACCAGGAAGTTGCGCTCGGCGAGCCTGCCTATGTAGGTCTGCAACCCCTTCTCGGCGTCGCGGTTCTCGCGCACACTGTGCAGCTCGGCTGCGATGTCGCAGTAGTCCTGGACCGCGTCCAGGAACTCCAGAATGAGGTCTTCATCCTCCTCGGGGAGACCGTCTGGCAGGGCGTACTCGAAGGTGACGCTGGACTTGATCATGTTCCACAGCGGGTTGCCGCGGGTGATCAGCTTCAGGATCCGAGGCTGCGGGAACTCCGGGTCGGGCGCCAACTTCAGCCGGCCTGGCGTTGTCTCGTCGAGCGAGCGCATCCATGCGGCGTGCTTGGCCTTGATCTCGCGCAGTCGATCCACCGTGAAGTGGCCTGGTTGGTCATCGACTTGCTTGTGATGCTTGCTACACAGCAGGACCAGGTTCGTATGGCTGTCGATGGACGCGTCGTCCAGCGCGCCAGCTCTCGGTCCACCGTTCGAGCGGGCGACTATGTGGGCCTCCTCGCCGAAGACCGAGGGGTCGTCCCAGTCAGTCCCGGGTGTCACCACCGGCGCCCGGCAGATCGCGCATCTGCCGCCTGCTTCACACCAGATGATCTTGCGGGTCTTTGCGGACACGGCCATGGATTGCACCTTGCCAGAGGAGCGGTGCCCAGCGGGCGCGAATGCAATGGCTCGGTCAGGAAGGCCGTCAGCCGGATGCGGTCGTGCAGCCGCCCCGTCCGGTGGATCCCGGCAACTGCAACCAAAACTGCAACCACGGAACGACGAAGGCCCCGACCGCTGGGCGGTCGGGGCCTTCGGTTGCCCTGGCGGGCAAAGGCGGAGGATACGAGATTCGAACTCGTGAGGGGTTGCCCCCAACACGCTTTCCAAGCGTGCGCCCTAGGCCTCTAGGCGAATCCTCCGCCGCAAACCTTACAAGACTCGAGGGGGTGGTAGCGAACTCGATCCTGGCTGGTTCGATCGGGTAGGCTGGGGCGCAGCCCCTCGCGTGGCGCTATCTCGCTGAAACCCCCCAGGGCCGGAAGGCAGCAAGGGTAGGTGAGCTCTGGCGGGTGCGTGAGGGGTCTTTTTCTTCGGGTTTCGGGGCAAGGCACTCAGGGCGGCCTCGGCTGTCAGTGGGCACCGATATCGTCGTAAGCGTGTCCCTCGCTCTGTACCGCCGCTATCGGCCCGAGACCTTCGTCGAGGTCATCGGGCAGGAGCATGTCACTGGCCCGTTGCAGCAGGCGCTGCGCAACAACCGGGTCAATCACGCGTACTTGTTCAGTGGCCCGCGCGGTTGTGGGAAGACGACCAGCGCCCGGATTCTGGCGCGTTGTCTCAACTGTGAGCAGGGGCCGACGCCCATGCCCTGTGGCGAGTGCCAGTCCTGCCGGGATCTCGCGCGTAACGGGCCGGGTTCGATCGATGTGATCGAGATCGACGCCGCCTCGCACGGTGGTGTCGAGGATGCGCGTGATCTCCGGGAGAAGGCGTTCTTCGGGCCTGCGAGCAGCCGCTACAAGATCTACATCATCGACGAGGCGCACATGGTCACCTCAGCGGGGTTCAATGCCCTGCTGAAGGTGGTCGAGGAGCCGCCGGAGCATCTCAAGTTCATCTTTGCGACGACCGAGCCGGAGAAGGTCATCGGCACGATCAGGTCGCGCACGCATCACTATCCGTTCCGGCTGGTGCCTCCAGGGACGCTACGCGACTATCTGGCCGAGGTCTGCGAGCGCGAGTCGATTCCGGTCGAGGACGGGGTGTACCCGCTTGTGGTGCGGGCCGGCGCCGGGTCGGTGCGGGACTCGATGTCGGTGATGGACCAGCTGCTCGCGGGCGCGGGTGAGGACGGCGTCACGTATGCGATGGCCACCGCCCTGCTCGGATATACGGACGGTGCGTTGCTCGACGACGTCGTGGACGCCTTCGCGGCAGGCGACGGGGCCGCGGCTTTCGAGGTCGTCGACCGAGTGATCGAGGGCGGCCATGATCCGCGACGGTTCGTCGCGGACCTGCTGGAGCGTTTGCGTGACTTGGTGATCTTGGCCGCGGTGCCGGATGCGGCCGAGAAGGGGCTGATCGACGCTCCTGCGGACGTGGTCGAGCGGATGTGCGGGCAGGCGTCGGTCTTCGGTGCGGCCGAGCTGAGCCGCGCCGCTGACCTGGTCAATACGGGGTTGACGGAGATGCGCGGGGCGATCTCACCGAGGCTGCAGTTGGAGCTGATCTGTGCGCGGGTGCTGCTGCCCGCGGCGTATGAGGACGAGCGATCGACGCAGGCGCGGCTCGACAGGCTTGAGCGGCAGGCACTGGCGGGTGGCCTGGTGCCAGTGGCGGCCCCCGCCCTCGCTTCTGCGCCGGTTGCAGCCCCGTCGGCCCCGGTCCCGGTTTCTGCACCGGTTGCGCCGCCGGCCGGGCAGCCGCCCACGGGGTATGTGCCGGATTCCTACGCCCACGCGGGCGGTCCCGTGGCGGCTTCCCGCGCCGAAGCCGCACCTCCGGCGCCCGGGGCGTGGCCCGTGGGGACGCAGGCCCCGCGGGGCGGGCAGCCCTCTGCCCCTCCCGCCCCCCTCGCCCCTCTCGCGCCGGCACCGGCGGCGTCCGCACCGGCCACCACTGGCGTGGGCGCACCCCTCGGGGATCCGTCGCGGGTACGCCAGATGTGGCCCGACATTCTCGAGGCCGTCAAGAACCGCCGCCGTTTCACCTGGATCCTGCTCAGTCAGAATGCGCAGGTCGTCGGCTTCGACGGCGCCACACTGCAGCTCGGCTTCGCCAACCCCGGTGCACGAGACAGCTTCATGAGTGGCGGCAGCGAGAACGTGCTGCGGCAGGCGATCAGCGACGCATTCGGTCAGCAGTGGAAGATCGAGGCAATTGTTGATCCGTCCGGCGGCGGGGGCACCGGCCCTGGCGGCCCTGGCGGAGGCGCTCCGCGTTCCGCACCGCTACCCCGCAGACCGCAGCCCCCGACGTCGGTACCCGCACCGGATCTGGCGATGCCCGGGCCCGTGCCCTTCCAAGCTCCTGCGCCCCCGCACGCCTCCGCGTCGTCCGCTGAGGCTCCCGCGCCGGAGTCGCCTCCGCCCTCGGCCGTGCTGATCGAGGACGACATCCCGGAGGAAGATGACCCCGATCTCGACGACACCGCTGTGAGCGGTCACGATCTGATCGTGCGCGAACTGGGCGCCACAGTGATCGAGGAGATCACTCACGATTGACACGGCGTAGCGCGCTCGGCCGTACGAACACGTAGGCTCGCCCTACCTACCGCATACGAAGACGACATACGAAGACGACGTCCAAATACGAAGACGACGTCCAACAGGCAGGAGCGAGTCCGTGATCCCCGGTGGCGGTCAGCCGAACATGCAGGAACTGCTCAAGCAGGCCCAGAAGATGCAGCAGGACCTCGCCGCAGCGCAGGCGGAGCTCGCCGAGGCCAAGATCGAGGGCAGCGCGGGCGGTGGCTTGGTCAAGGTGACGGTGAGCGGTGCCGGTGAGTTGCTGGGTCTGGTCATCGATCCGAAGGCGGTGGATCCTGAAGACACTGAGACCCTCGCTGATCTCGTTCTGGCGGCGGTACGCGATGCCAATGCTTCTGTGCAGACCCTGCAGGAGCAAAAGCTCGGTCCGCTTGCCCAGGGACTGGGCGGTGGCGGTCTGCCCGGTATGCCGTTCTGATCTGGTCCGAGCTAGTCCGAGCTAGTCCGAGCTGGGCTGATCTGGCCTGATCAGATCCCGTTGATCTGATTGCGCTGATCGGAATCTGTCGAAGAGAGCGAAGAGAGAAGGCGTTCGGTGTACGAAGGCGTGGTCCAGGACCTGATCGACGAACTGGGCAGGCTGCCCGGCGTCGGGCCCAAGAGCGCGCAGCGGATCGCCTTCCACATTCTGCAGGCGGATCCGGCCGATGTGCGCCGTCTCACGCATGTACTGGCCGAGGTCAAGGACAAGGTGCGGTTCTGCACCGTCTGCGGCAATGTCGCGCAGGCCGAGCGGTGCCGGGTCTGTCAGGATCCGCGCCGGGATCCCGCGGTGATCTGCGTGGTCGAGGAGCCCAAGGACGTCGTCGCGATCGAACGAACACGGGAATTCCGCGGCCGGTATCACATTCTCGGCGGGGCGATCAGCCCCATCGAGGGAGTTGGCCCCGATGACCTGCGGATACGCGAGCTGCTTGCCCGACTCGCCGACGGCACGGTCACCGAGCTGATTCTCGCGACCGATCCGAACCTGGAGGGGGAAGCCACCGCGACGTACCTAGCGCGCATGGTGAAGCCCATGGGCCTGAAGGTGACGCGGCTGGCGAGCGGGCTGCCCGTGGGGGGCGACCTGGAGTACGCCGACGAGGTCACGCTCGGGCGGGCCTTCGAAGGGAGACGACTGCTCGATGTCTGACACCGCAGTACGCAACCGAAACCGCGACACCGTGACGCGTCAGGCCGCGCGACATTCGAAGAAGCCCGGCGAGCCGGACGATTTCGCGGTCCAGATCGCAGACCAGATCGAGAGCTTCATCGTCGCGGTCCGGGAAGTCGCCAAAGGCGACGAGCCGGACAGCGCGGTGCCGTTCCTGCTGCTCGAGGTTTCCCAGCTGATGCTCGCCGGTGGCCGGCTCGGCGCGCACGAGGACTTCGTTCCGGACGAGCGGTACGAGCCGGACGCGGGTCCCGAGCCGGATGCGGACGAACTGCGCGAGCAGCTTGCTGCGCTCCTCGAACCGGTCGACGTGTACTCGGAAGTCTTCGATCCGTACGTACCGCGCAGCGTGCCGGTCGCCTGTCGTATCTCCGACGACCTCGCCGATGTCGTGACCGATCTCATGCACGGCCTGGCCCACTACCAGGAGGGGCGGGTCAGTGAGGCGCTGTGGTGGTGGCAGTTCTTGTATCTGTCCAATTGGGGGCCGACTGCGAGCGCATCGTTGCGCGCCTTGCAATCGCTGGTCGCCCACGTACGGCTTGACTCGCCGCTGGGCGCGCTCGACGGTCTGGACACTGATGAGCAGTCCGATACGGAGGATCTCGCCAAGGAGGCGGGCAGGGTCATGGCCGCTGAGATCGCCGCTCCGCTGGGCCTCAAAAATGGGCCTGAAATGGTCTGAAAGGCCCGAAGGCTTCTGAGGGGGTCCGAAGAGGTCTGAAAGGCCTGAAGGGGCCTGAAGGGGCCTGAAGGGGCCTGAAGGAGCCTGAAAGGGTTGAAGGTCCTTGGAAGGCCCTGAAAATTCCCGAAAAGGCATGAAAGGCGGTCTGAAGCGAGGGCGCCCGTCGCTCGGTGTGACCCGTAAGTGTGACCTGCGTTACTCCTTTGTGTGTCTCGCCGCTGAGCGGGCAAGCGTCTTTGCGGAGCCGACACGGGGGCAGGTGAGATCAGCCGACTCCCTTGGTGGGCCGCGGGCGATCATGAAGTGAGCTACTTGTCTCACAATGTGATATACCCGGGGTGTTTTCCCGCCGCTCGTTAGACTGAGCCGACCCCATTTATCTGGGCTGTGACATCCGCGGCGCTCGCCGCCGGCCCGGAAGAGATAGTTGTGAGGAGCGCACGTGGGCCTTGTCGTGCAGAAGTACGGCGGCTCCTCCGTTGCGGATGCCGAAGGCATCAAGCGCGTTGCCAAGCGGATCGTCGATGCCAAGAAGAGCGGCCACCGGGTGGTCGTTGTGGTGTCGGCGATGGGCGACACGACGGACGAGCTGATCGATCTCGCGCAGCAGGTATCCCCGATCCCCGCCGGACGCGAGTTCGACATGCTGCTGACCGCCGGAGAGCGGATCTCCATGGCACTGCTGGCGATGGCAATCAAAAACCTCGGGCACGAGGCGCAGTCGTTCACCGGTAGCCAGGCAGGTGTCATCACCGACTCGGTCCACAACAAAGCGCGGATCATCGACGTCACACCGGGGCGGATCCGGACCGCGCTGGACGAGGGCAACATCGCCATCGTCGCCGGTTTCCAAGGCGTCTCCCAGGACAAGAAGGACATTACGACCTTGGGGCGCGGTGGTTCCGACACCACCGCCGTGGCACTCGCTGCTGCGCTCGAGGCCGAGGTGTGCGAGATCTATACGGACGTCGACGGTGTGTTCACCGCCGATCCGCGGGTGGTGAAGAAAGCCCGCAAGATCAATCGGATCTCGTTCGAGGACATGCTGGAGCTGGCCAGCTCCGGTTCGAAGGTGCTGCTGCACCGCTGCGTCGAGTACGCACGCCGTTACAACATCCCGATCCACGTCCGCTCGTCCTTTTCCGGACTGCCGGGTACGTGGGTCAGCAATGAGCCGCAAGGGAACCAGCCGATGGAGCAGGCGATCATCTCGGGGGTTGCCCACGACACGTCCGAGGCCAAGGTCACGGTGGTCGGGGTGCCGGACAAGCCGGGCGAGGCCGCGACGATCTTCCGAGCGATCGCGGACGCTCAGATCAATATCGACATGGTGGTGCAGAACGTATCGGCGGCCTCCACCGGCCTGACCGACATCTCCTTCACCCTGCCGAAGACCGAGGGACGCAAGGCTATCCAGGCGTTGGAGCAGACCAAGGAGGCCATCGGCTTCGAGTCGCTGCGCTACGACGACCAAATCGCCAAGATCTCGCTGGTCGGCGCGGGCATGAAGACCAACCCGGGTGTCACGGCGGGCTTCTTTGAAGCGCTGGCCAACGCCGGGGTCAACATTGAGCTGATCTCCACCTCGGAGATCCGCATCTCCGTCGTCACGCGCGCTGACGACGTAGGCGAGGCGGTCCGCGCAGTGCACTCCGCCTTTGGCCTGGACAGCGAGAGCGACGAGGCGGTCGTGTACGGAGGTACGGGTCGATGAGCACTGCGAACACTGCACGCAATCCCGCCCGCCACCCGGCCACCACCCCTGGTGGACGGCGCTCCGCGCCGGAACGGCCAACTTTGGCCGTTGTCGGCGCGACCGGCGCCGTCGGCACAGTGATGCTCGGCATCCTCTCCTCGCGCGAGGACATTTGGGGCGAGATCCGGCTGATCGCCTCGCCGCGTTCCGCCGGACGCAAGCTCGTTGTGCGCGGTGAAGAGGTTGAGGTCATCGCGCTGAGTGAGGAGGCGTTCGAGGGCGTCGACGTCGCGATGTTCGACGTGCCCGACGAGGTTTCTGCGCAGTGGGCGCCTATCGCCGCCGCCAAGGGCGCGGTTGCCGTGGACAATTCGGGTGCGTTCCGCATGGACCCGGACGTTCCGCTGGTGGTCCCGGAAGTGAATGCGCATGCGGCGCGCGTCCGTCCGCGCGGTATCATCTCCAACCCCAACTGCACGACGCTGTCGATGATCGTCGCCATGGGCGCGCTGCACGCGGAGTTCGCGCTCACTGAGCTGGTCGTCTCTTCATACCAGGCGGCTTCGGGCGCCGGGCAACAGGGAATCGACACGCTGCGCGAGCAGCTGACGAAGGTCGCCGGGTCGAACCTGGGCACTCAGCCGGGCGATGTACGGCGCGCAGTGGGCGATTTCGGGCCGTTCCCGGCGCCGCTCGCGCTCAACGTCGTGCCGTGGGCAGGCTCGCTCAAAGAGGACGGCTGGTCCTCGGAGGAGCTGAAGGTCCGCAACGAGTCACGGAAGATCCTCGGCCTGCCCGACCTGCGGGTGACTGCAACCTGTGTGCGAGTCCCGGTGATTACCACGCACTCGCTGACTGTGCATGCACGGTTCGAGAACGAGGTGACAGTCGAGCGGGCCCACGAGATCCTCGGCAGCGCTCCGGGCATCGTAGTGAGCGACAACCCGGCCGAGGGAGAGTTCCCGACTCCTGCCGATGTCGTCGGGACCGACCCGACGTGGGTCGGCCGAGTGCGCCGGTCGTTGGATGACCCGTACGCGCTGGAGCTGTTCGTCTGTGGCGACAACCTGCGCAAAGGTGCGGCGCTCAACACTGCGCAGATCGCCGAGCTCGTTGCCGCGGAGCTGACAGCCGACTGAATCCATGGAGATCCGCTAGATATTGTGAAGATATTGTGACGGTCTCAAGGGGCTGCCCTACTTGATGCGAACGCGCTCCGTGTTTGACAATGCGCTCCCCGCCTGCTGCAGGCGGGGAGCGTCGCTGTGTCAGTGCCCTGCTCTAACGTGCTGCCATACGCGTTTTCCTGGGAGGCGGTCCATCGAAAAACGGGGCAATGGGGGTGAGTTGGTGCGCAGGGGGATTTCTGTCGACCTGCTGAATGAGGTGGTCGGTGCGTACAACCCTGGCGGGGGGAAGGATGTCCAACAGTCGTGGCAGAAGTACTGGGGATCGAAGCAGTCCTGGGCTCCTCTTTGGGCTCTTCCCTGGAATCGTCGTTGGGATCGTCGTTGGGGTCGTCCCTACGGCGCGCTCCGTGCTTTCCCTTCGCTTCTCCGTCCGGCGGCCCGCCGGTGATCTCCCCATGGCCCACCACCAAACTGCCCGCCGACTCCCAGAACGCTGACGACGCGATGGCCAGGGGCACGACGGTCGATCACCTCACCGAGACCTACCGGGCCCATTACCGGTCGCTCCTCGGTCTCGCTGCGCTGCTCCTTGACGACCTTGCTTCGTGCGAGGATGTCGTCCAGGAGGCGTTCATCCGCGTCCACTCGGCGCGCCGCAGGGTCAGCGAGCCCGAGAAGACGCTGGCGTATCTGCGGCAGACCGTTGTCAATCTTTCGCGATCCGCCCTGCGCCGCCGCATCCTCGGTCTGAAACTGCTTTCCAAGCCGATGCCGGACATGGCCAGCGCTGAGGAAGGCGCGTATGAGCAACTGGAACGCGATCAGTTGATCCGCTCCATGCGTGGCCTGCAACGGCGGCAGCGCGAAGTTCTCGTGCTGCGCTACTTTGCCGATATGACCGAGGCCCAGGTTGCTCAGGTGCTGGGTATATCCATCGGCTCCGTCAAGGCATACGGTTCGCGTGGCATAGCAGCGCTCCGTGTCGCCATGGAGGCGCCGGCATGAACCACTCCTTCGATCCTGATGGTATGTCTGACGAAAACCGTGAGAACGACCACGACCACGACCATGATCACGACCGTGACCACGGCCGCAGCCACGATTACGGCCGTGGCTTCGACGAGCTGGTGCTGCGTCGCCTCCTGCACGACGCAGTACGCGACCTCGAGCCGCCGCCGCAAACACTGGACCAGCTGCGCCAGGCCATTCCCACGCGTCGTGCACGACGCCGCCATGCGATGGCCGGCACAGCCGTCGGCGTCCTGCTCGTCGGCGTCACCGTCCCCGCGCTCGTCCACGTGGCGGTCAGCAGCAGTCAGGACACCGCCAACACCGCCAGCACCTCAACCAGTCGGACTTTCGGCACCAGCCGTGACGGCCACGGCGGCAACGAATTCGGGGGAGACTCCGGCATGTCCGCCGGCGCCCTGGGCAGCGATGGCGGCGGCAGTGCGCCGACCGGCAGCGGAAAGCCGCCCATGAACGCGTCCAACACCTCGCCTGGCGCCAGTTCACAGCCGCCCGGCACGCTCGCTGCGGCACCTCCGCTCTGTGCCGGCGCCCAACTCGGCAACGGCAGCGCACAGACCGGGACCTCCGACTCCCAGGGCCGGGTCTACGGCTCGTTCACAGTGCTCAACACCTCCAACGCCAGCTGTACGGTGACCAACGGCGGCCAGATCACGGTGACAGGCGAAGGTGGCACCGACGCCTCCAAGATCCAAGTCGTCGATCACACCGCGGGAGACCCGGCCACCAGTCTGCCCGACTCGGCAACGCTGCCTTTGGTCCTCGCCCCCGGCAAGGGCTACAAGGTGGAGTTCGCCTGGGTGCCGGCCGCCGGCAGCGCCAACGGCTGCTCCCGCGACACCGGCGGCACGACGTCGGGTGGCTCGAGCGGCACAGGCGACTCGGCGAGCACAAGCAGCTCGAGCGGCACAAGCAGCTCGAGCGGCACAGGCGGCTCGGGCAGTTCCTCCGGCTCCGGCGGCACCAGCAGCGGCACTACCTCCACAAGCGGAAACACCACCAGCGGTAGCAGCGCCACCTCCACGAGCAGCACGCCGCAGAACCCCCCGAGCGCCGCGGGCAACCCCTCCCCGACCCCCGCCACCCCTGCCGGGATCTTGCTCTCCTATGTTCCCCAGCAGAGCGGCCCAGCCGTCGCCTCTACGAGCATCAGCGGCGCCTGCGCCGGCACCGTCTACCGCTCCGCGCCGGCGGCCACCACTCCGTGAGCTCCTCCGTAAGGCCACGGACTCTCCGTTCGCCTCACCGAGGGGGCGGATCTGGCCGGCGATCCAGTCCCCCGTACCGTTGATGCGTGTACCGGTTCCTGCTGACCCCCCGCTGGCTGGGGCTCACTCTGCTCGTCCTGCTCGCGATCCCGTTCTGCATCTTCATGGGCACCTGGCAGCTGAGCCGGTTCGACGCACGCGTAGCCGTCCACCAGGCCGCTGAACAGGCGCCCAAGCCCGGCAGCACCCCTGCGATTGCACTGCACGACGCCCTTGGAGGCGTCAGCGATCAGGTCACCCAGGCCACCTCAGGACGCAACATCGCAGCGACGGGCACATACGACACTGCGCACCAGTTCCTTGTCCCCGGCCGAGTGCTCGACGGCAAGCAAGGTTTTTACGTCCTCACACTGCTGCGTACGACCGCAGGCGCGTTGCCCGTCGTGCGCGGCTGGCTGGCGGGTAATGCCTCCACAGCCCAGCACGTGCCGGCAGCACCGGGCGGCCGGCTCTCGGTGACGGGCGTCCTGCAGGCGCCGGAGAGCGAAGGCAGCGCCGACGTCGACACCTCGGGCACCCTGCCTTCCGGTCAACTGGGCATGATCAACGCTGCGACGCTGGTGAACCTCGTCCCGTACCCCGTCTACAACGGCTGGATCACGCTCGACCAGGCCACCGCGCCAATGAAGCCCGTCCCGCCGCAGGCTGCGCCGAACACCGGGCTCGACATGCATGCGTTCCAAAACCTCGGCTACACCGGCGAGTGGTTCGTCTTCGCGGGCTTTGCCGTCTTCATCTGGTTGCGGTTGGTGCGCCGCGAAGCCGAGATCCAGCGAGATCTGGTCCTTGGCCTGCTCCCGGCGCCCGGTGACGGATTGCCTACGCCGGGATCGCAGGATCGCGGGATCAGCGGACAGGGAAACTGAACGTATAGCCCTGCGTCTTGAGCCAGGGGAGAAGCTGCTTGAGCGCTTCGTACGTCTGTGAACGGTTTCCGCCACCATCATGGAAAAGAATCGTCGGGCCGTTTCTCAGCTCGTACTTGACAGTGTTGATGATGGCGTTGACGCCGGGCCGGTAGAAATCCTTGCTGTCGATGTTCCAGCCCAGCGGCCGCATTCCGTGAGTCGCGGCGACCTGACGGCTGTACGGAGTGAATGCACCACCCGGCGCCCTGTAGTACATGGGTGCCACGCCGCCGGAGGCCTGCTGGATCATGCGCTCGGCATCCAGTATCTGTGACTTCTGGTAGGCATCGGAGCGGTGGTTCATTCGCATGTTGTGCGACACTGTGTGATCGCAGAGCCGGTCGTCGTCCGCCACGATTTTCTTGACGACGGCAGAATTTTCCGCGGCGTGCGGGCCGATCATGCAAAAGGTCGCGTGGGCGCCGTTGTCGTGCAGGACCTGCAGTATTTTTGGCGTCCAGACCGGATCCGGCCCGTCGTCGATTGTTATGTTGACGGCCTTGCCGCCGCTCTCGGCGGTATGGGTTATTTCCGGACTCACCTTGACCGGGAGCGTACCCCGGTGCGGAATGGCAGCCCTAGCGGCGCCCGACCCTTTCCCGATGGCAGCAGACGCATGGCGATTCGTCTCACCTGTGTGTGCGGACCACAAACAGGTGAGCAGACCTGCTGCGGTCAGTGCGATGGTCAAGCCTGTAATGCTCCGACCACTCACTGGCCGATTGCCAGTCCACACTGCTTCCGATTTTCCTGCCTCGTCCTGGATCCCGCCACATGAGGCGGAGTTGACAAGTAGCGGCAGGAATTTCATAGGGAGCATCCGCTGAATCGCCCGCGGATCTCCGCGGACCGCCCGCTAATCGCCCGTGGATCGACTACGGCTCGTCTACGAATCTTTTACGAATCGTCCTGGTGCCGGCCACGCAGCCGGGACGGAAGTCCCTGCAGGGACCCCGTGACGCTCAGTTGCCCCACGATCTCTCCGAGTTGTCGGCACAGTTGCTGGATTTGCAGCTGGGTGTGATTGCGTTCCGTGATCAGCGCTGAGAGCAGCAAGGCCGTGAGCGCTACAGATCCGTTGAAAGTCTGCAACGTGACCATGTCCCGGAACAGGTCGTGACTCGTGAACGGCCCGGCGTGGCGCACGGCGCCGAAGACGGCAGCGGTCGAGATCAGCAGGGCGCACGGCGCGGCACCGGCCAACTGGAAGCGGAAGGCGGCCCAGATCAGCAAGGGGAGCGCCAAGAAGAGAAGGTTGAACGAGGTCGTCGTGATGACCGTGGCAATGAGCAGCGTTCCCACAGCCAGTGCGGCGGCTTCGGCCCAGCGAACGGGCCGCACGTCGCGTGGCCAGGTCATCTCATGAGCGACGAACAGCAGTGGCGCGACCACGAGTACACCCATCGCATCGCCCGTCCACCACACCGACCACGTCGGCCAGAAGCGGCTCACTGGCAACGCGCCGGTGAGGACAAGAGCGGCGCTGCCTGCCGTGGAGCTGATCAACATGGGTCCGAGGGCGCCCAGGAAGACCAGCAAAAAGGCGTCCCGCAACCGGTCCAGTCCGGTTTGGAAGCCGGTGCGGCGCAGCAGGAGGTATGTACAGAGCGGGGCGGCCGTGTTGCCTGCAACGATCATCGCGAGCGCCAGGGGCGAGGGGCTGATCCACACATTGACCAGGAATGCGCCGAGCGTGATTCCGGGCCAGACGTACGGCCCCAGGACCAGCAGCGCCGCGACTGCGATGCCGGTCGGCGGCCACAGCGGAGTGACCTGCCCGCGCACCAACTGCTCCAGCAGCCCGAGCTTTCCGGCCCCGTAGTAGGTGGCGGTGACGGCGAGGATTCGCAAGGCCGTGGCACTATGGATCTGCAGCCGCTGCGCTGGTGTGCGTGGCGGCATTACTCCGTTGATCGAGGTCAGGACGCGACGGGCGTCACTACCTGGGCGAATGCCGCCAGGCATGGTCGGCACCACCGCTCATGCGCGTGTTCGTGCTGCTCTTCGGGTGGTGCTGATGAGGCACACGGCAAATCCCGTCCGCACAACGCAACTGCGCCGTGGCGGGGAACGACGTGCCATTCGACAACGAGATCCTTGTCGTCATGTGCGGACGTAGCGCGCATCTCGTGCATCCCGGCCCTCCTGGCTTCCCAAAGCTGGAGCAGGAACTGCGGATACCCCCATCGTAGGCTCGCCGGGTCGGGGTCGCACGGCGACCGTTGGCGCCCGATCCGGCGGAGATGGGCTGGCGTTGAAAGGGGCCACTTCCCTTTATGGGCACGTACTCGCTTTATGAGCACGTACTCGCTTTCCGACCTGCTGTACGACTACTCCACGCCGACAGAAGCCGAAATCGGGGAAAGCCCTTGATCAGCGGTGTGGCGCGAGCCTGCGCGCCATCTCTGACGCCCAAGGTGTCCACTCAAGTGCGCAGGCGCCAAGTGAACCGCTCAGCCTCAGCCAGGCCGGGCGTACCGCTACCTCGCTAGGTACCGATCCGGTACCGTGGTGGGTATGCCCGCACTGAACGTGGAATTCACCGAGGCGGAGCTCGCCGAGCTCCGCCTGGCAGCAGCTGCCGCCGGCAAGTCCGTCAAGGGGTACGTGCATGACTTGAGTGTGCGAGAGCAGGCCCGCCGCGTGTTCGTGGAGGGCGCCGCCGCGTTCATCCGGCAGCACGCCGAGGAGTTCGACATGGCGTTTCCCGATCAGGCCCCGCGCCGCCCGGCGAACGCCGCCTGATGGACAACCTCACCGTTGATATCCGGTGGTTGCTGGACGTGCAGGAAGACGCGCTGAGCGATCTGAGCGTCCGGGATTTCTCCGCGTTGCAGGCCGCCGTGGCCCGGCACCGCGTCAACACCCCGCAACTGGGGGTGAAGGCGGACGCTGCATGGCGGGCCGCCGCCCTGCTTCACACGATCGTCCTGCTCAACCCACTGCCCGCCCGCAACCCCCTCTATGCGTGTGCGGTCGCCACGTACTACATGACCGCCGCAGGCGAGGGCATGGACCCCCCCTACGGCGGCCTTGTTGATCTCGTACGGGAGATCATCACCGGCAAGACCGACGTGTTCGGCACTGCCGACCGTCTGAGGGCGTGGAGAATCGCGTAGGCTCGTTTTTTGACCTCTCTGGTTTGAAGTCGTTGTCAAGCGTGATCAGGTGGTTCGCGATCCTCGGCCGATGCTTCTCCACCTGGATCATGAGGAGCTTTCGGAAAATCGGAAAACCTGAGGGATCCTCATGATCCATTTTGGCCTGTTGCTCCGCTTGCCTGGACCGAACTGCGGCAACAGCGGAGGGAAACCGGGGCGACCCCATGGGTTGTCGCACAGATGAGGGCCCTGCCGTTCCTCGCGGCGACTCGACAGTATGAGCTCAGTCCGTCAGGTCGTCCGCAGCGGACGTCGGCTGCTTGGCCCGACGGCGCGGCAGCGCCCGCCAAAGGCGGCCACAGGCGACGGTCCCGGCGACGAGCAGTAGGTAGACCAGCGGCGTCCACGCACCGCCTGCGTGGGTGGCCTGGCCCTGATGGAAAACGAAAGTGACCGAGTTCTGCAGCCAGGTGACGCCGTTCCAGGTGAATGTGCCCTCCGTGTGCGCGCCAGTGGCGGAGATCGCCTGCTGGTAGGCGTTAGCCGCCTCGCTCAGGAAGAAGTTGAGCACTAGCGGCGTGGTGAGCAGGAACAGCATGGCGGCAATCCAGGAATGCCGCGGCCCCTCGCCGAACTCGGCGGTCAGGTACTCCTCCGCGAGTTCCCGGCCGTCGCCGAGTCGGCGCACTGCCTCCGCCGCGCCCACCTCCGCGGCGGCGGCCAGCAAGTTGGCGCGAACCTCGCGGCGCCGGGCGATCCGGGTTCGGTGGGGCAGGTCGTACAGGCGCTGGTCGAGCGACCAGATGACCCACTCGATGCGCAGCCGGTCGAGCCAGGTGACGGTGTGCGGCATGTCAGAAACCCTTCTGCGGGGCGGCGGGCAGGGGACGGGACAGGACGGCGTCGACACCGGCGACGTGCCGGGACCAGCCGGCGGTGCCGGCGGCCAGGGCCTCGTTTCCGGTCTCGGTGAGCCGGTAGTACTTGCGTGCGGGCCCGCTGGAGGAGGCGACCAGCCGGGTGGCCAGCCACCCCTCCCGTTCGAGTCGGGCCAAAGCGGGATACACCGTGCCTTCCAGGACGTCGGTGAAACCGGCGGCCTGCAGGCGCTGGGCCACTTCGTACCCGTAGGACTCCTGTTCGGCGAGCAGGTGCAGCAGCAGGAGCGACAGGACACCTTTGAGTAGTTGCGGGTCATGGCTGGAGGTCACAAAACCTAGACTCTCTCAGGTACTAGGTAAAGTCAAGTACTGTGGGGGGAGGGGCTCGGGGAGTATCTGCGCAGGGAAAACTGCTACGGCCAGGTGGCGTGGAGCGGTCAACTACTCGGCCCCTAAAGGGACCGAGCTTGGAAGCTGAGTCCCTGTGAGGGCTTTGCTTATGCTCCCGACTGCCCTCTACGACAGGACGGTCACGGGTCACATCTACCGGTCCCCGCGCTATGCGGGGACCGGATCGGGCATGTTGACGAATACCCACGCCGTGGCCCC
>JAFAUH010000013.1 GCA_019243445.1 Streptomycetaceae bacterium
CTCAGGCTTCGCACCCCACGATTACTCGCAACGCACGCTGAGGCGGGAACGAGCCCTGTGCACTGGCTCGGGACTTACACCTTCGACATCCGTCGATCCTCCTTCGGTAATTCCACTCTCTTCATGCGACTTGCGTGTCGCACAGCCTGCTTGATCCAGTCAAGCAAGCCAGTCAAGCCTGCCGCAGCCCCGCGGGTTCAAAAATTCAAAAAGGTGATGGCCCGGATCATCAGGCAGAGATGCCGTCTATCCGGGCCATCGCGTCCTCCGCGCCATAGGGCTGCAGGTATGGCAGCCAGCGCGGGTCCCTATGGCCTGTGCCGATGATCCGCCAGGCCAGGCCGGTCGGCGGGGCCGGCTGATGGCGCAGGCGCCAGCCGAGCTCGGCGACGTGACGGTCGGCTTTGACATGATTACAGCGGCGACACGCGGCGACGACGTTGTCCCAGGAATGCTGGCCTCCACGGCTGCGTGGGATAACGTGGTCGACGCTGGTGGCGGTGCTACCGCAGTACGCACATTTGCCGCCGTCACGCGCGAAGAGCGCCCGGCGGGTAAGCGGGACGCTCCCCCGAAAGGGGACTCTGACGAATCTGTTGAGCTTGACGACACTGGGCGCCGGTAGGGCGCGGCTCGCACTATGCATCAGGGCGCCGGATTCCTCGAGGCATGTTGCCTTGTCGTTGAGGACGAGGACGAGCGCGCGGCGGAGCGGTACGACGCCGAGCGGCTCGTACGACGCGTTGAGAACCAAGACATGCGGCACGGATGCCT
Organism: Streptomycetaceae bacterium; assembly: GCA_019243445.1. Lineage (GTDB taxonomy): Bacteria > Actinomycetota > Actinomycetes > Streptomycetales > Streptomycetaceae > Streptantibioticus_B. Next base: position 775 of record JAFAUH010000013.1, read on the forward strand.
CCCTTGTACGCCAGCGGCGCGTGGCTCGCGCCGGGACGATCTCCCCTCAGTGTCGCCGGAAGCCCGGTCGTGGCGCCACCATGACCAGGTAACGAGCTCGTGGTGTTTTCGACCACAGGCCTTTATATTTAAGCATTTCAGACAGAGTCCTACGGAACGATGACCAGAGGCCATAGATTGCACCGTTAGGGTGGAAGGACTGCCCGCATCCTTCACAAATCCTGCACCCGGCGGGCAGGTCTTCTCCATGGAGGGTTCTCAGCTGTGCCCGGGTCCTGGTTCACAACGACCGCCGCCCAGACAAGCTCCACTACCGCTGTGACGCGCGCCGCGCGCTCTGCCGACGGCTTGGCAAGCTACATCGGAAAGCACTGGATGGACTGGCTCTCCACCGGCATCCAGATCGTGGTCATCCTTGCGGTCGCGGTGGTACTGCGCGGCACCGTGCGACGCATGATCACGCAGCTCATCGCCCGGATGAACCGCAACACCGAGGCGAGCACCCAGAGCAGCGCACTGGGCGGGCTGCTGGTCAACGCGGAGCGGCGGCGCCAACGCAGTGAGGCGATCGGTTCGGTACTGCGCAGCGTCTCATCGTTCTTGATCATGGGTACCGCGGCGCTCATGGTGCTCTCCTCGCTCCACATCGATCTCGCTCCCCTGCTGGCGAGCGCGAGTGTGGCGGGCGTCGCGGTCGGTTTCGGCGCACGCAACCTGGTCACCGACTTCCTCTCCGGCGTGTTCATGATCATCGAGGATCAGTACGGGGTCGGCGACGTGATCGACGCGGGCGTCGCGACCGGCACGGTGATCGAGGTCGGTCTGCGGGTGACCAAGCTGCGCGGCGACAATGGCGAGATCTGGTACGTACGCAACGGCGAGGTCAAGCGGATCGGCAACCTCAGCCAGGGTTGGTCGATGGCGACCCTCGACCTCCGGGTCGGCTACGGGGAGGACCTGGACCAGGCGCGGGCGCTCATCGCCTCGACGGCGGAGGACATGGCCAAGGACGAGCTGTGGGACGAGACTCTGTGGGAGCCGATCCAGGTGCTGGGCCTGGAGGAAGTGAGTGCGCAGGCAGCGGTGATCCGCGCGCAGGTGAAGACCATGCCGGGCAAGGCAGCCGGGGTCGCACGCGAGCTGCGCTGGCGGATCAAGAAGTCGTTCGACGAGGCAGGGATCCAGTTCGCCCGCGACACATCGGCAGAGGTCACATCGAAGGATGTCGTGGATCCGATGGCCGCGGTGGCTGCTCCGTCGGCGCTCGCCAACCCGAGCTCGCCTCAGGCGAGCAAGGCCGCGCCGCTTCCGATCGAGGAGCACTCGGCTCCGCACCTGCAGTCGTAGGGTCTGTTCCGAGTCCCCGGCTGTACGTGTACTTCAGGGAACCATGCCCGCCGCACCGGCGGGATATGCCTGCGCAGGCGGTTCAGAACCGTTCGCAGAATGGGCTCCGACGACCTGAGCTCCAACGGCCTGGAGACTCAAGATCACACTGTTCCCTGGTGGGATGTCAGTCTCGGCAGCCATACTTGGCGAAAAGGTATTTCCCCGCTCGCAGCGGGGAGGAAACGATGCTCGGTCAGCGCACACGGGGGAGGGTCAAGTTGCCACGTACGCCGACAGGTTTTCCAGGGGCGCAGTCGTCAGGAGCGCAGTCGCTGGAGGCACCAGGGGAGATTTCGACGCAGGCCGGGACGGCTCAACCAGGGCCCAGCGAGGCCCTCATGGCTGCAAAGACGCCCGCATCCCTGCGTACGGCCTGGGCCGAAGCGGCCGACCGGATACGTGCTGCTTCAAGCACGGAGCCCGGTCGGCTACGGATTATCGGCGCTGCACTCGTCACGCTCATCCTCGCCTTCGGCGCGGTGACGGCCTGGCAGATTGCTGAACGCTCCTCAGCAGCCCAGAGCGTGACCAGCAGCAGTGAGCCGCTCAGTGTCGACGCAGCCGAGATCTACCGTTCGCTCGCCGATGCCAACACCACCGAGGCGGGTGGCTTCTTGGCCGGTGGCGTGGAACCGAGCGCCGTCCGCCGACGCTACCAGAACGACATCAACACCGCCGCCCAGCTGATAGCCGAGGCGGCGGCGAACAGCCAGGGGTCATCGGCCGGCCAGAACCAGATGCAGCTGCTCGGCAACCAACTACCCGTGTACAACGGCCTCGTGGAAACGGCACGCGCCGACAACCGGCAGGGGCTGCCACTCGGCGGCGCCTATCTGCGATATGCCAATGAGCAGATGAGCGGCACCTTGCTGCCCGCCGCGCAGAAGCTCTATCAGCTTCAGACCGGGCGGCTGCGGCAGGATTACTCCTCAGCCGAGTCGCTGCCCTGGGGGACCTGGGCGCTGGGCGCGCTGGTGCTCGGCGCGCTGGTGTGGGCGCAGCGGCGCACCTACCGGCGTACTCACCGGGTGTTCAACCCGGGGATGCTGGCGGGCACGGTGGCAGTCGGCGTGCTCCTGCTGTGGCTGGTGGTCGCGCACACCGTGGCTCGTGAGGATCTCGCCGACTCCTGGGATCATGGCGCGAAATCGATGCAGGTGCTCAACCAGGCGCGCATCGACTCGCTTCAGGCACGCGGCAACGAGAACCTGACACTGGTCGCACGCGGCACGGACACCTCGTACGAGGACAGCTATCAGCAGGAGATGGCCACGCTCGATGGCCCGCGGAGCGGGACAGCGCCAGGCGGACTGCTCGCCCAGGCGCTCTCGCTCGCCGATGACTCTGCTGGCAGATCGCCGGTGCAGGCGGCAGTTGACGACGTCGTCCAATGGCGGAGCCGTCACGATGTCGCCAATAGGGCTGATACGGCGGGTGACTACGACACTGCCGTGGCTGATGTGATCGGTGGTACGGATACATCGGGCATGCGGGTGACGGCCGCCAGCGGGCAGTCGTTCGATTCTGTGGACAGCAGCCTGCAGCGGGCGATCACCCATGAGGGAATCGAGTTCCAGCAGGCGTCGGGCGATGGCCGGAAGGCGCTGACGGGCCTGAGCGTGGGGGCTGCGGTACTCGCGCTGCTCGGGGCGGCCGGTTCTGTCTTGGGTATTGGGCGACGGCTTTCGGAGTACCGGTGAACGGGCAGAGCGTGCAGGGAAGAGAGCCGATGAGCAGAACGGGCGCGAATGGTGCGGGCCGCTCCGGTCGGTCGAGCCTGCGTGGCTGGGGTGGCGTGAGCGCAATGGTCGCAGTGTGCCTGCTCGCTCTCGCCGCGGTCGTCGTTCCGCTGCTGTGCGGATCGGTGCCCGACGAGGTCGGCAGAGGCGCCCTCCTGCAGACCGGCAGCGGACTGGCCCACGCCCGGCAAGCGGCAGCCGACGACTCGTGCACCAACCCGGCGGCGAGCCTGCGCCCGTCGGATGCGACGGGTCCCGCTGTCCAACGCATCAAGAATCGCGGCTATCTGATCGTCGGCGTCGACCAGAACAGCTATTTGTGGGGATACCGGGATCCGGGGTCGGGTCAGATCATCGGTTTTGACATCGATTTGGTACGTGCGATCGCCAGCAACATACTCAACACTTCCACTCCCAAGATCGTATTCAAGACCGTCCCGACCAATCAGCGCATACCCGCGATCCAGTCGCACGAAGTGGACATGGTGGTCCGTACCATGACCATCAACTGTGACCGGATCAAGCAAGTTGCCTTCTCCACGGCTTATTTCGAGGCAGGTCAGCAGCTGTTGGTCCCCAGGATCGGCACCACCATCACCGGCTTTGACGACAGCTTGACGGGCAAACGCGTCTGCACGGCCGCCGGATCGACGGGTGAAGTACAGCTGCAGCGCGAACCGCACGGCTCCCGTATTGTCCTGGCGGCCAACCAGCTCGATTGTCTGGTGCTGCTGCAGCTCGGCCAAGTGGACGCGGTGCTCACCGACAACGCACTGGCAGCCGGCCAAGCCGCACAAGATCCACAAGTGCACCTGATAGGCGAGCCGCTCACGCACGAGCCGTACGGTGTGGCAATGAACCTGGCCGACACCGACCTGGTGCGAAGGGTCAATATGGTGTTGCAGCAGTACACCAAAGGGGGAGTCAACAGTCAGTGGATGCAGGCGTACAACAAGTGGCTGGCCCACAACCTCCCGGGCGTGAGCGGTCCTCCGACACCGCTCTACAAAGACTGAGCAATGAGCAATGGGCAGAGAAGCAGAGTGAGCGGTGTAAGCGGTTCGGGGGGAGTTCGATGGCGGTAGCGGGACCTATCGGTCCGGTGATGAGCAGGGAGGAGGTGGATCGTGCCCTGACACGACTCGGCTCCGAGTACGAGGCGATGGAGGAGTCGCTGTTCGCCCTCAAGGACCACTCCGGCCGCAGGCTGCTGGAGGGCACCGAGCTGACCGGCCGCACCAAGGAGCGGTGGGCCGCCGCCGCGCCCGCCATCCCCTTGCTGTGGACCCACTTCGAGGTGTACGGCACCGCGCTGCAGGTCGCCTGCGAGGTGCGCGCACGGCGCCGCTGGCCCTCCTCCGGCGATCTCGCCGAGCTCACCGATCTGCTGCGCGGCAGCGGAGTGACAGTGGCGGGAGGCACCCTGCCGGACACCGCCTGCGCCCTCACCGGATCCGCCAAGCTCAGCGAGCAGATCAGTCTCGAACAGCTCGTGGAGCGAATGAACGGCTGGTACGAGCAGGTCATGGCGGTAGTCACGGCCTCCGGCGCGGTGTGGTCGGCGCTCCTGGCCCGGGTCGATCTACTGGCGGCGGAGGCGAAACGGGTGCAGTCGCTCGCCGAGTCTGTCGGCGTCACGCCGGGCGCGCATCCCTCCGGCGATGAACTGGAACAACTGATCGTCGGCCTGGCACAGCTGCGTGCCGAAGTGGTGGCCGATCCTCTCGCTTTCTGGATGCCGGCGAGGGGACGCCCAAGCCAAGGCGGCTTCCCGGGACGCACCGGCACCCACCGCTACGACCGCGTCGAGCGCGAACTCGAGGACATCCGCCGCGAAGTGGAGGCCGTCCTGCACGTCCGGGACGACGCCGAGCACCGGCTGCTGCGCCTGCGCGATGTGCTCTCGCGCGCCGACCGTACACTCACCGAAGCACGTGGCGCACGCGGCGAGGTGCTCGCGAAGATCGCCGCCTCCGAGGTGCCCGCAGTGCGCGGACCGGCCGCTGCGCTTCGCGAGCAGCTGGCGACGGCGGCCGAATACAGCCGGTCCGGCCAGTGGCACCGGCTCTCGCCGCTGCTCGACGGTCTCGAACAGCAAGCAGACGAGGAACTGGAGAGGGCACGCGCTTCGTTGACCGCAGTGACGGCGCCATTGGCGGTCCGGGCCGAGCTGCGCGGGCGGCTCGACGCCTACAAGGCGAAGTCTGCGCAGTATGGGACGGCGGATGATCCGCTGCTCATGGAGAGGTATGACCAAGCTCGGCGGCTGCTGTGGAGCGCGCCGTGCGACCTGAAGGCCGCGGAGCGCACGGTGCTCCGTTACCAGCAGACGGTCATGGAGATGATGGCACCGGGACAGGCCGGGCCCGAGCATCGGCAGGGGGAAGGGGAACCGGGATGAAATGCGGGCGTTCTGGCTGCGAGGGGAGGTTGGCTGCCGTCAGTGGCGGCGAATTGCACTGCGACAGATGCGGCTTGGCGTCTACGTCGGCAGCGGCAAGCAGCAGTAGCGGTGGCTCCACGCCGTCAGCGCTGTCAGCGCCGGCCGGAGCTGCGTCCGGGGCTGCGTCCGGGCGCGGTTCGTCCTCGGCGTCGTCGCACACCTCCTCGCGTACCAGCGGCTCTCGTTCCTCAAGATCGCGACGCTCTGTGTCCGGGAGACTGTCGCGCTCGTCCCCCGGTTCCACCGCCCGTTCGGTGTCGGTGCGCAGCCCCCGCGGCAGCGGCAGCAGTGGCTCGACGCGCGGCAAGCTGGGGGCCGGCCTGGTCTCCGTACCACCGATCTTCCGGCCCGACCCGCGCGTGGCGGTACTCGCCAACCCCGAGGTCCCCGAGCGGAAGCGCTATTGCAGCAAGTGCGAAGCCCCGGTGGGCCGTACGCGTGGCAACCGTCCCGGCCGCACCGAAGGCTTCTGCACCAAGTGCGGCAATCCTTACTCGTTCACCCCGAAACTGCAGGCCGGCGATGTGGTGCACGGCCAGTACGAGGTAGTGGGCTGCCTCGCCCACGGCGGCCTCGGCTGGATCTACCTCGCCGTCGACCGCGCGGTGAGCGACCGCTGGGTAGTGCTCAAGGGCCTGCTGGACACAGGGGACCAAGAAGCACTCGCCGCCGCTGTCTCCGAGCGTCGGTTCCTCGCCGAGGTCGAGCACCCGAACATCGTCCGGATCTACAACTTCGTCGAACACTTCGACCAGCGGACCGGCACGCTCGACGGTTACATCGTCATGGAGTATGTCGGTGGCAAATCCCTGAAGGAGATAGCGAACGAGCGGCGCGACCCGGACGGCCGCCGTGAACCGCTGCCTGTCGCGCAAGCCATCGCGTACGGCATCGAAGCGCTGGAGGCACTCGGCCATCTGCACAGCCGCAATCTCCTCTACTGCGACTTCAAGGCGGACAATGCGATCCAGCAGGAGGACCGGCTCAAGCTCATCGATATGGGCGCGGTCCGCCGCATGGACGATCTGGAGAGCGCGATCTTCGGCACGATCGGCTATCAGGCGCCGGAGGTCGGCGAGATCGGCCCGTCCGTCGCCTCCGATCTCTACACGGTCGCGCGCACCCTTGCCGTGCTCACCTTCGACTTCCAGGGCTACACCGACCTCTACGCGGACAGCCTGCCGGACCCGGAGAACATCGAGGTCTTCTCGCGCTATGAATCGTTCTACCGGCTCCTGGTACGCGCCACGGAGCCGGATCCCGGGCGGCGGTTCGCATCGGCAGAGGAGATGGCCGACCAGCTGACGGGCGTCCTGCGTGAAGTCGTCGCGCTGGAGTCCGGCAGACCGCGGCCGGCGCTGTCGTCGCTGTTCGGCCCCGAGCTGCGGGTCGTGGACACCGAGTTGGTGACGCCGGAACTCAATGGCGCAGATGTACTGGGCCCGTGGGTGGCGAGCCTCGACGCGCGGGCGAGCGCGCTGGCATTGCCGGTGCCGCGCGTCGATCCGGACGACCCCAACGCCGGTTTCCTCGCAGGCCTGATCGTTGCGGTACCCGCGGAGGCGATCAGCGCACTGGCGTCGGCACCGGCCGACTCCGTCGAAAAGCGGCTGCGTGAGCTGCGGGCATGGCTCGAGCTGGACGACCGGCCGTCGACGGCAGGGGCACTGCTCGCCCTGGAGGAGCGCCACCCCGAGGACTGGCGGGTGGTCTGGTACCGAGGGCTCGCGGGCCTTGTCGGCGGCGATTACGAGACCGCCGCGGTGTCGTTCGACGCGATCTACGACGCGTTCCCCGGCGAGTCCGCGCCGAAGCTCGCACTCGGCATATGCGCCGAGGTGTTGGGGCGGTTGGACAACGCGGCTGATTACTACGGGCTGGTGTGGGGCGCCGACCAGTCCTATGTCAGCGCCGCGTTCGGCCTGGCGCGGGTGCGCCTGGCAGTCGGCGATCGAGCGGGGGCGGTCCGCGCGCTGGAGTCCATTCCGGAGTCGTCCATCTACTTCACGGCGGCGCGCGTCGCCGCTATCCGCGCTCGGTTGCGCGCCCGCGCACCGCAGGAGCCGCTCCTGGAGGACCTGCGCGCCTCGGCCGAACAGGTGGAACAACTGGACCGGTTGGGCATCGACGCAGTGCGCCGCGAGACACTCTCCACGGAGGTGCTGCACACCGCCTTGGACTGGGTGCTCGCCGGCCTGCACGGATACGCTCCTTCGTCGGTGCCGCAACTGCAACTGCAACCCAAGCTGCTCGGCAGCGAAGTACAGGAAAGGGAGCTGCGCTTCGGGTTGGAACGCTCGTACCGTGTACTGGCCCGGCTCGCCCAGCGAGGCGAGGAGAGAATCGAACTGGTGGAGCGCGCCAACCGCTTCCGCCCCCGGACGT
>JAFAUH010000017.1 GCA_019243445.1 Streptomycetaceae bacterium
GCCGAGGGCAACGACGCCAAGCTCACCGACTGGATCACGGCAGTCCGCGCCGCCGACCTGCCCCACCTGCACTCCTTCGCGAACGGCCTCGAACTCGACCGCGCCGCCATCGACGCCGGACTCACCCTCCCGTACCACAACGGCCGCGCCGAGGGCGTCAACACCCGCACCAAACGGATCATGAGGCAGATGCACGGCCGTGCCGGGTTCCCCCTACTCCGCCAGCGCATTCTCCTCCAGTGATCGCTACACAGCGCTACCACCGATTACGGGCCAGAGCCTGATTCCTTACACACCCGACTGCCAGCGTGTGCAGGCACGTTAGGCACGTAACGTACGTGGAAATGGTTCGGGCGAACCGTTTCGCGGACTCTCGTTCGAGCACTGGGCCTACGAGGTGGCCCCGCAGGTGCGCAGTTCTTCGTTGATGCGCTGGGCTTCTTCGAGCTGGTCTTCGAGGATGATGATGCGGCAGGCGGCCTCGATCGGGGTGCCGCCGTCGACGAGTTCGCGGGCGCGGGCGGCGATGCGCAGCTGGTAGCGGGAGTAGCGGCGGTGGCCGCCTTCGGAGCGCAGGGGGGTGATCAGGCGGTGCTCGCCGAGGGAGCGGAGGAAAGCGGGGGCGGTGCCGAGCATCTCGGCGGCCCGGCCCATGGTGTAGGCGGGGTAGTCGTCATCGTCGAGCTTGTCGACGGGGCGGGAACTGCGAGGGGGCATAGACCTCTTCTTTCGGGGACGCGTCGAGGGGCCCGAGTGCCGTACTGGCACCCGGGCCCCGAGCTTTCAACACCATCTACCGGCTGACTGCGCCGGCCTTCTTGTTCCGCTGGTCCGCCTGGGAGGGCGGAAGTGCGGGGATCGCGGATGCGTGACCGGGGACCACCTTCCAATCCGGGGCCTGCGGTACCCGAGCGGACTTCTCCTCGCCCGGGCGATCCTGATGGCGTCTGCTCCTTACCTCATTCGGTTACTCGGTTGTACTGCTGGATACCACGGGTACTGCATGCGGCCCCTAGGGCCGCTCGGCCCGGCAGTCAGTGAAGGAACCCACCCTTTCCGGCCCCGCCACTCCACTGCCGTTCCGCATCCTGCTTGACCTGCTCACACGGCAGTTCATCTCTGCCGTGCCCTCTTCGACTTCTTGGGTACGAGGAAACATTAACCCCCGCACCCACCCATGTCTACTCTTGCCACGACAGATTTTCTCAACAGCCAGTGATTGGACTTCTGCCTCATACACACCCGGAAGAGTGCCATCCAGGGTTGAAGACCGGCTCAGCGGGCACAAGCTGAGCCCGGCGACGCAACCGACCCAGGCGGGGTGTGAGCGCATGAACGACACGACGACAACCAGCACGACAGCCCCCAGGCCCCCTGTCGTCCTTGAAGACGACAGCCCCGCCGGCATCCCTCGCACCCGCAACGTCGCCCGTGCTTTCACCGACAGCCTCGCCCCGGCCCTGGCCCCCGAGACCGCGGAAACCCTGGCCCTGGTGGTCTCCGAACTCGCCACCAACGCCCTGCGCCACGGCGGCGGCCACTACACCCTCAAACTCAGCGCCACCGCCGATGCAGTGAACGTCGCGGTCAGCGACCTCAACCCGGCGCCCCCGCGCGAACGTACCCCCGACCCCAACGGCGGCACCGGCGGCTTCGGATGGCACATGATCTGCCGCCTCACCGACAACGTCACCATCACCCCCGGCCCCGGACGGGGCAAAACCATCCACGCCCGCCTCACACGATGACCCCGCCCACGAGGGCCGATACGCCACGCGGAAGGTGGGACCTTGGTTCGGTCGAACCGAGGTCTCTCGCCATCGTGGCTGGCGTCCAAGCAGGCAGCTACAGGGAGCTGAGTGGGCGGTTGCCGAACATGCCTGACAGCCCCACGGATACTTGTGAGGCAAGTACGGGAAATCGGCACTTGCCTCACAAGTCTCATGCTTCGCCACAACCCGAGATAACCGCCGTGCTGACCGGGTGCGTCAGTGCAGTCGGCTACACGAGCCGTCTCCGGACCGTCCAGACGCATGGCTATGGCCCCGCCAGCTACCCACACCCGGCACATCTTCCCCGTGCCGACCCCGGCGCCAACCGTCTTGGCGACGGCCGAACCGTCCCGGCCGCTCACACCGTCGCGACGGACGGTCGCGGCGCCCCACCGTGAGCGCGAGGGCAAGCGCGTTGGCGACATCGGGCGGGGCTCACGCGGCCGACTCGCCGAGGCCGTACCGGGCGAAGACCTCGGCGGCGGGCACTACCGGCTCGGTATCGGCGAGCGCGGCGGAGATGGCCTCGGACACCTCCAGTCGGGTGCGCAGGGCCCACACGTGCCGGTACTCGGTCACCACCTGGGCCACGTCGTCCAGCCGGGCGGCGTCCAGCGCCTCGTTGAACGCCACCAGGTCGGCCGGGGCGACGGCGCCGAGTGCGGCGCGCAGCTCGCGGACGGTCTGCGGGCCCTGGTCTCGGCGGAGCCGGTACGGGTTCGCGGGCTGTGCCTCGTGGCTGGGGAGCGCGCTCATGCGGGATGCCTCCGGTCCTGGTCCTGCTGTCACGGTACCTCGCGTCGCCGGGCCTGTTCAGGGGTTCGGGGCGGAACCCCGCCCGGAAGTCAGGGCGCATTGCGTGTACACGCGAATCCAGTTGCGGACGGCGCGGCCGACGGACGGCTCGGGGAGGACCGCAGCAGATCTCGGTGCCTTTCATCGGCTTTTGGCCCTCACGTCGACGCGCGGGGCTGTCCTACTGCTGGGCGGGAGAGATCTTCGAGGGAGCTGCGGGCTCACAGAAGTGAACGTGCGGGCTGGTTTTGTCTGCTGCGACCATCTCGGCGAGGTCCGCGATACGGGCGGATGCCCTGCCGTCCCCGAACGGACTGGAGGTCGTCGTCGGCTCATTGGAACACCTGGTCATCGATATGGCGACGGCGTGGAGTTGTTCGGGCTGGGGCACGAGAGCGCAATGGGTGCCCAGCGCCTCGGGGCGTTCGGTCGCTCGGCGCAGCACGATCAGATTGACCCCGAGGGTGGTTGCTTCTTCTTGGATGCCGCCGGAGTCGGAGATCAGCAGTGTCGCTTGTTCGGCGACTGCGAGGAATGCCGGATAGCTGAGCGGGTCGATGACGTGCAGCTGGGTGAGGAGTTGGCTGAGTCCGAATTGTCGTACTCGTTGTTGGGTGCGTGGGTGGATCGTGAGCAGGACCGGAAGGTCGAGCGCGGCGAGGTTGGTCAATACGCGGTGGAGGCGGTCGGGGTCGTCGACGTTCTCGGGCCGGTGCAGGGTGCACAGGATGTAGGGGCGACCGTCCAGTGGTGCGGTGACATCCCGCGCCGTGGCGTGGTCCCGGTCGGTGAGGTGGACCGCTTCGACGATCGGGTTGCCGGTCAGGATGATCCGGTGATCGGGGATGCCCTCCGCCCGGAGGTTTTCGATGTTGCCTTCGGTTGCCGCGCAGCAGATATCCGCGAGGTGGTCGATGACCACGCGGTTGTGCTCTTCGGGCATGGCCCGGTCGTGGCTGCGTAGCCCGGCTTCTACGTGGATCAGGGGGATGTGGAGGGCGTTGGCGGCCAGTGCCCCGGACAGTGCGGCGTTGGTGTCGCCCTGGACGATGACCACCGCTGGCGGGTCGCTCAGCCAGCTTCGGGTGAGGTGCGTGGTGGCGTTGCCGATTTGCACGCCGCGGTGGTGTCCGCCGACTTTCAGTTGCAGGTGTGGGCTGCCGCTCCAGAGGTTTTGCCTGGTCAGGGCGGTGTCGAAATGCTGTCCGGTGTGGATGACGCGGGCCTGGTCGCCGAGCAGTGCGATGAGGACCGATAGTTTGATCATCTCGGGGCGGGTGCCAAGGACGACGGCTATGGAGCGGGGGGCGAGTGTGGGCATGGGCCGGGCGCCTTTCTACCGGGGGTCTGGCCTACCAGAACAGGTGGGTGCGTTCACCGTGGATGTAGCGGCGGGCCGCGGTGAACAGACGCAGGTAGAGCCGGTCGATCGCCAGGTATCCGGGGATGAGGTCGGCGGTGCTCAGCACGCCTTCTTGGTATCGGCGGTCGTCGCCGTGGCGGATCAGGTAGCGGGCGGGTACCTCGCTACGGTCACCGGCGGCAAGGTGGATCGCGTCGGTGAGGTCGAGCTGGACGAGGCCGGCGACTTCGGCGTCATCGAGCGGGATTTCTTCGAGCTCGGCCTGGAGCGGTAGCAGGTGCCAGTGCTGGAACTCCCGTTCCAGCCAGCCCGGGGCGAGGGTCACCGCGGTCTGGCGGACTCCGATCGGGTGCAGGTCTGGGTAGGAGATCGTGGTGAGGCCGAGTTCCTCGTGGAGCTCCCGGATACCGTCGGGAATGGTCTCACCGGCTTGGTAGTGGCCGCCGACGGTGAAGTCCGCGTAGTCAGGCCGGTCGAACACGGTGTGCCCGGGTGCCTTCTTTTGCAGGAGCACGGTCTGGCGGACCGGGTCGAAGACCAGGCAGGAGAACGTCCGGTGCCACAGTCCCCTCTCGTGCGCGATCTTTTTGTCCTCGGTTCCGGTGTGCTCGTAGCGGTCGGTGAAGATGTCGATGAGATTCATGGAAGCCTCCGTTTAGGTGGTGCGGGCCGTGCGGGCCCCGATGAGGCCTTGCGGCGTGGGCTCGTGGCCGTGTAGGTGGTGGGCGAGGGCGTCAGCGTAGCGGCGGGGGTCTCCGACGGTGACCCAATGCGCCGTCAGCCGTCGGACGCGTACGTCGGTGACAGCGGCCTGGTCGCCGACCGCGAGACCGAGGTCGACTTCGCCGCTTGCTTCCGGTCGTGGGATCAGGTGACGCAGGATGGCCGGGCGCAGTACCAACCGGGAGACCACTGCGAGGGGTTCGCGCACGGTGGCCGGGTCGGGGCGCTGGCGGATCCGGCTGACCCGGTCCCCACCTGGTTCGGTGACCTCGACGACGCCGAACGAGGCGATCTGTTCGTGGTCGATGAGCTGGGCGGCGATGACGGCGTCCGCGCCTGAGGTGGCCAGGGTCAGCATCGCGGACAGGTCGCTGCCGGCCGGGTGGCCGAGGAGGACGTCGTCGCCGAAGGCGACCATGAAGACCTCGCATCCGGCGAGTTGTTCGGCCAGGGTGAGCAGCGGGGCCGCGTTCCCGTACCCGTGGTCGAGGTTTTCGGGGATGGCTTGCACGGGCATTCCCTGCTGGCGCAGGTCGGCGACGTAGGCGGGAACGATCGGGTCGCCGGGGCGGGTGACGACGTACACCAGGTCGGCACCGGCGGCAAGGCACTCGGTGATCACGTGGCCAACGGCCGGCTGGGTGCCGATCGGCAGCATCTCCTTGGGCACGTACTGGGTGAAGGGCCGAAAGCGGGTCCCATGTCCGGCCGCGGTCACCACGGCGGGACAGGAAGGACGGACTGTCACTGGAGGTCTCCGATCAGGTCGGCCAGGGCGCGGCGCAAGTCCTCGATCGAGCCGCGCACCCCGAAGGCGACTTCATGGCAGGGCGCGGTGGCGGCGAGCCGGGCGCACAGGGCAGCCGACCTGTGCGCCAGCGTGGTCTCGCTGTCCTTGCGGGTGATCAGCCAGGGGCGCCAGAACTCATCAGTGGGGGTGAAGCATGCCTGGGCCAAGGCGGCCAGGGTCTTCTCCCTGGTCATTGGGCGGATGCGGACCGGCTGGGTGGTATCGGTGAAGCGCGGGACGAGGAGGGCACGCAGTCGCGAGCCCGCCACCAGTTCGGCTCCGAACGCGGCGGCGAAGGTGCGGGCGGGCAGGACGGTCTTGTCACGGGTGGCGAACTCACGGGACAAGGCAGCGA
>JAFAUH010000019.1 GCA_019243445.1 Streptomycetaceae bacterium
GCCGAGGGCAACGACGCCAAGCTCACCGACTGGATCACGGCAGTCCGCGCCGCCGACCTGCCCCACCTGCACTCCTTCGCGAACGGCCTCGAACTCGACCGCGCCGCCATCGACGCCGGACTCACCCTCCCGTACCACAACGGCCGCACCGAGGGCGTCAACACCCGCACCAAACGGATCATGAGGCAGATGCACGGCCGAGCCGGGTTCCCCCTCCTCCGCCAGCGCATTCTCCTCCAGTGATCGCTACACAACGCTACCACCGATTACGGGCCAGAGCCAGATTCTTCCTGATAGACCCGCATCACGCTCGACTTCATCACCGCCGTGCCGACAACGGCATGTGGGCACTGCCAGGCTGCGCGATGAACCTTGGGGAGTCCTTGACGGACTGCGCGGTCAGAGAGACGCGCGAGGAGACCGGCCTGGATGTGGAGATCACAGGCATCGTTGGCGTATACACCAATCCGGGTCATGTCTTCGCCTATGACGATGGAGAGGTGCGCCAGGAGTTCTCAATCTGTCTCCTGGGTCGCCCCGTCGGCGGCACTCTCGCCGTGTCGGAGGAATCCTACGAGGTGCAGTGGTTCTCCCCAGAAGAAGTAGATGCCCTTCCCATGGTTAAGAGCATCCGCAGGCGGGTGGACGACTGGAGACACGGGGCAATGCCTTCGATCCGTTGACAGTACTCCAGGAAGCGCAGCATGATCCAAGACAGCCCCGGATCCGCCTAAAGCCAAAAGGGGATCAGAAGCCGATTGACTACCTCAACCGGCCAGGCAGCGCCCTGACCAGGAGAATTGGGGACTGTATGAACGCAGCTTGACAGAGGTGATCTTCCGGCTGCGCAGGACGGCGGAGGGCGACAGTCCCACATCGATGCCGGTGTCGGTGGCCTCCCCGTCGAGTTCGGGCAGGTGCTCGTCCTCGGCCTCCACCACGAACGAGGCGAAGTACCTTCCGGCCGCGTCCTTGACGATCGTGACCGAAGACGGGTCGCAGGCAAGCTCCCGGGACCAGCAGACGCGGATAAGGAGTGGGGGCGCGCCGGACCTCAGTTGTCAGGACGCTCCCGCGGGCACGGACTGACCCCGGGCGGACGTCAGGTGCGCGCCGCCGGCAGGACGACCTCGAAGCGACAGCCGCCCGGCACGTTGCGGACCGCGGCACGCCCCGAGTGCGCCTCGACGATGCCGCGCACGATGGCAAGCCCCAGGCCCGCCCCGGCCGGTGGGGTACGGGCTCCCGTGCCACGCCAGCCGGTGTCGAAGACGCGCGGCAAGTCCTCGGCCGGGATGCTGCCGCACTCGTCGGTCACCGACAGCACCACGGTGTCCGCCTCGCGCCGCGCCGCCACCGCCACCGTGCCGTCGGCCGGCGTCCGGTGGATCGCATTGACCAGCAGATTGGCCAGGACGCGCATCATCTCCCGACCGTCGACCTCGACCGGTACCGGATCCACCACATCGCCGACGAGGCGCACACCGTGCTTGCGGGCCAGCGGATCCGCGCCCGCGAGTGCGTCCCCCACCAGGTCGTAGACCGACATGCGGGAGAGCGCGAGCGGCAGCACACCCGCTTGGATGCGGGAGAGTTCGAACAAGTCGCTGACCATGGCGCTGAGTCGTTCGACCTCGGTGCGTATTCGGGCGTGATATTCGGACGGGTTGTGCACCATGCCGTCCTCGAGTGCCTCCGCCATCGCCCGTAGTCCCGCCAGCGGGGTGCGCAGATCGTGCGAGATCCACGCCACTAGTTCGCGCCGGGACGCCTCCAAAGCGCGCTCCCGCTCCCTGGCCGCGGCGAGCTTGGCGCTGGTAGCCGCCAACTCCCGGCCGAGTTCAGCAAGTTCGGCCGTCGGAGAGCCGACGGGTGCGAAGAAACCGCCGCTGTCGCCGAGCGCTCGGGTGGCAGCCGTCAGTGCCCGGCTCCCGGCCACCACTCGCCGGCCGAGAAACAGGGTGACGGCGAACGAGACGACACCGGCGATGGCACACACCAAAATCACGACTCGCAGGTCGTGCGAGGACAAGAACATCGCCCACGCCACCGACACCGTCCCGGCGAGCATCGCGGCCACCGCCACCGCCGCGACGACGGCGAGCGACAGCGACAGAGAGCGGTGCCGCAGCGCCCACAGGGCGAGTGCCCCGAGCAGGCCGGCGGCAGTTGCGCCGGCGGCCGCATAGGCGGCGATGAGCAGCAGATCATGCATGTGGCGGCTCCTCGCTCCCGGCCGCGTCGACCTCAGGTGCGCCGCTCCCGGCGTTGGCCTCCGTCCCGCCGGGCGGGTCGAAGCGGTAGCCGACGCCCCACACCGTGCTGATCAGCCGGGGATGCGCCGGGTCATCCTCGATCTTCTCACGCAGTCGCCGCACATGAACGGTGACCGTCGAAAAATCCCCGAACTCCCACCCCCACACCTGGCTCATCAGTTCCTCGCGGCTCCACGCCCGCCCCGGATGGCGAAGGAAGAAGACAAGCAGATCGAACTCCCTTATGGTCAAGGCGAGTTCAGTGCCGCCCCGAGTGGCCCTGCGGGCAGTCGGATCCACCGCTAGCGGCCCCGAGCGCAGCCACGGCCCGGGCACGGGCGCGGGCGTCCCCGCGCGACGCAGCACCGACTCGACGCGCAGCACCAGCTCGCGCGGGCTGAACGGCTTGGTGACGTAGTCGTCGGCGCCGACTTCCAGCCCGAGGATCCGGTCGTCCTCGTCGCCGCGCGCGGTGAGCATCACGACTGGCATCGGCCCTTGTCCGCGCAGCCGCCGACAGACCTCCAAGCCGTCGATGCCCGGCAGCATCAAGTCAAGCACGACAAGATCCGGCCGGACGGCCGTCGCGCGCGCCACCGCCTCCGGCCCGTCGGCGGCCCGGTCCACCGTGAATCCGGCACGGTCCAGATAGCCCGCGACGATCTCGGCGACGGTCGAGTCGTCGTCCACCACGAGAACACGGCGCGGGGTAGGAGGAGAGGCAGGGATGTCGGCGGATGTGCTCACACTCCCGAGTCTGGCACTCACCTCTGACAACGGCGCCCCGCCGTGGGCGCCCTCGCCCCCGACGTCCGTGTTTCGTAAGGAACCAGAGTCTGAAATGTCCCATTTGGCTTCGTAGGGTGAGTGGCGTGACCAAGAACCCCAGCCCGTACGTCGTCCACGAGCCGGTACGGGGCTTCGGCGCCGCCTGCCACACGGGGCTACGCGCCGCCACCGCCGACATCGTGTGCTTCTGCGCCGCACTCCTGGCCCGGTTCGTCTCATGAACGCGGTTCAGGAGACTCCACAGACGGGCACAACCGGCCACCCGGCAGCAGCCACCCGGCCCCAGCCGTGGATCGACGACCCGTACGCACAAGCCCTGCACACCGGACGCGGCCCGCTCTTTCTGCGCCGCTCCGACGGCTGGCTGCTGCCACTCGACGTCGAACGCTGGTGCGCGGCACCGGGCGCCGCCGACACCTCCCTGCTGCGCCGTTGCCACGCCCCCGTCCTTGACATCGGCTGTGGCCCTGGCCGCCTGGTGGCCGCCCTCACCGCCCTCGGACTGCCTGCCCTCGGCATTGACGTCAGCCCCGCAGCCGTGGCCCGCACTCGCGGCGCCGGCGCGGCCGTGCTGCGCCGCTCGGTCTTCGACCGCCTGCCCGCCGAAGGCCGCTGGGCCACCGTGCTGCTGGTCGACGGCAACATCGGCATCGGCGGCGACCCGCGCGCCCTGCTGTGCAGGCTGCGCCAACTGACCGCTCCTGGCGGGCGGTTGCTCGTCGAGGCGGCTGCCTACGATGTGGATGAACGGCTGACGGTACGTGTCGAGGACGCCCGTGGGCGCCACAGCCGCGACTTCCCCTGGGCCCGCCTCGGACCGGCCGCGCTGCACACTGCCGCGACGGCCGCGGGCTGGATTCCCGTCGACACATGGGAGTCCGACGGCCGCTGTTTCGCCGAACTCACTATCCAACCCATGCCAGCGCCCAGTGCACCTGCCGACACGGGAAGGGCCACGGATACCACATGGCTCTCATGAGACCTCGTCGGA
>JAFAUH010000333.1 GCA_019243445.1 Streptomycetaceae bacterium
CAGGAACGGCAACGGCAACGGCAACGGGAACGGGAACGGGCAAGAAGGGGCCCATGGGGAAGGTGCCGGCGAGCAGCTGGTGGTCCGACCTGCGCGGTGAGCCGTTTGCCAGAGGGTGCCGAGGATGGGGGAGGATGGCGAATATCACGATGAAGGGAATTTACGGTGAGCATTGACCCATCCTCGATCCCGAACTTCGGCCAGGAAGGGGGCAAAGGGCCGGCCGGTCCGTCCGGCGGGGTGATCCGGCCCGACCCGGACTTGGTCAAGCAGCTCCTCAACCAGATGGAGCTCAACTACGCCGTCGACGACGAGGGCGACCTCGTGGCGCCGTGGGAGGACTTCCGTACATACTTCATGTTCCGTGGCGAGGCTGAACAGCAGGTCTACGCCGTGCGCACGTTCTATGACCGAGCGTACTCCATCGACGACAAGGGCAAGCTGCTCGAGATCGCCGACGGGTGGAACCAGCAGACGCTGTGGCCCAAGGTTTACACCCACACCCATGACGACGGCTCGGTCCGCTTGATCGGCGAGGCTCAGATGCTGACCGGAGCTGGCGTCGGGCTGGAGCACTTCGTCTCCAGCACGGTCAGCTGGGTTCGCGCCTCGATCGAATTCGACCAGTGGGTGATCGAGCAGCTCGGTCTGGCGAAGGACGCGGAGAGCCCCGACGGCGAGGCCGACGGCGACGAGTAGTGACATCAGCCGACTGAAGTCGGCGGGGTTTCGGGCGAGGGCTCTCCGGCCCCCGCCCGAAACCCGCTCCCGAAATCCGCCTCAGATGGCGATCCGCGAGATCGTGAGCAGGTACGTCCCGTAGAAGAACGAGAACCCGCCGAGTGAGATGACCGCCACCCAGGCGGTCCGTTGCCTGGCTCTGGCCAGCGCGATCGCCGCCGGGATCAGCAAGGGAAAGGCCGGCATCAAAAAGCGCGGCTTGGAGTTGAAGAAGCCCGCCCCGCCGATGCCGATGAGCAGCAGCACCGCACAGTAGGCGAGCAGCGCCAGCGGGATGCGGTCGGTGATGCACAGCGCGAAAAGAATCACGAACGCCGCCACGATGAATGCTGCGACGTAGTACGCGAAGTAGGCCGGGTGGCCGACCAGGTGCTTGAAGAAGCGCGCCGCGCTCAGCCCGAAGTCGAACCTCGAGCCCCAGCGCGCCTGGACTTTGAAGTAGCCGGTGGGAGTCCCGGTCTCGTAGCCCACCCAGAGCACATAGCCGAACCAGCCGAGCGGCGAGATCAACGCGCCCGCCCAGGGGCGCCAGTGCTGGCCGCGCCCGGCCTTCCGCCGCCGCCAGGCGTCCATCAAAACGCCCACACAGACCGCAGCCGCGACCGCGCACCCGTTCGGTCTCGACAGGCCTGCGAGCGCGGCGAGCGAGCCCGCCCACAGCCAGCGGCGGGTCAGTACGGCATACAGCGACCACGCGGCGAACGCCGTCATCACCGGTTCGGTGTACGCCATCGTCTGGATGATGGCACTGGGCAGCAGTGCGTACAGCAAAACGAGCGCGACACCCACCCGGTGCCCGTGCAGCCGTGCGCCTACCAGATAGATCGCCCAGACTGACAGCAGTGTGGCCACCCAAGCGACCAAAAGCGCGACGTTGACTGTGCCGATCGGCACCACGGCCGCGATGATCTTGACCGTCTCCGGATAGAACGGGAAGAACGACAGATCGTTATAGATGATCGTGTGCTGATCTGCGGCCGGGATGATCGTCCCGTACCCGTACTCGGCGATGCGGTGGTACCAGCGGGCGTCCCATCCGAGACCGATCAGATCGCGTGGATGCGAACCGGAGTACCAGGCGTATGCCGTCAAAGCCAGCAGCCCGCAGCCGCGCACCACCGCATAGAACAGCAGCGCGGGCGCCGCACGCCGCAACGATGCCTTCGTCTGCTCGACGACGGAGCGGACCGTAGCCCGCGGGGAAGTGGCTCCTCCAGACGACGGACGAGGAGGGGTCGAGACTGGCTCGGCCGTATACACCTGTTCCGCTCCTCCCGGTGCGCCTGCTTCCTACGCGCGACCGTACTGTGACGACAAGCTGTGGTCTTTTTGCTATGCGGGCATTGTCGAGGCATATGGAACCGAGGGGCCACGCTGCGCCGCAATCCACCCCTATGGGTGACAGACGTCAGTAAGACTAAGCGGGTTGCTTCAGGAGCGTAACTACTCAAAGTGGAAGATCGCATCGCGAGGGATCTGGGCCTGTTTCGCGTGCTCGCTGAACCTCAGCGGCGTGAACAGCGCCCCGGCCGCTCGCCTCGCCCGAGGCTCACCGCCACATACGTCCTCACCCTTCCGTACCCCAGCGCCTGGACAACCGCCACGGACCGCGGATACCGCTCCCTCCCGTTGGCGAAGGCCTTTGATCGGGGGTACGTCACAGTGACGCAAGATTGCCCACTCGCCGTTCACCCGGGCCACCCGCAAGTGGTATTCATCACGCGCCTCAAACTCGGTTTGTTCTCGTTGTGCAGCAACCCTCGCAACCCGCTCCAGCAGCAGCTCAGGCACGCAGGCGTTGCAGGCGTGCGGCTGCTTCTTGGAGGACGTCCTCCTTTTTGCAGAAAGTGAAGCGGACCTGGCTGTGGCCCACGTCGGGGTCGTCGTAGAAGACGGAGTTGGGGACGGCGACTACGCCGCACCGCTCCGGCAGTGAGCGGCAGAATGCGTACGCGTCCTTTTCGCCAAAGGGGGCGATGTCCGTGGTGATGAAGTATGTGCCCTGCGGCTCATAGACCTCGAAACCCGCCCCACGCAGGCCCTCGTCCAGCAGATCCCGTTTGCGCCGCAGTCCCGCGCGGAACTCGGCGAAGTACGCGTCGGGCAAGCGCAGTGCTTCCGCCACCGCGTACTGGAAGGGGCCTGCGCTGACGTAGGTCAGGTACTGCTTGGCGGTCCGGACGGCGGTGATGAGCGGAGCGTCCGCCATGGCCCAGCCCA
Organism: Streptomycetaceae bacterium; assembly: GCA_019243445.1. Lineage (GTDB taxonomy): Bacteria > Actinomycetota > Actinomycetes > Streptomycetales > Streptomycetaceae > Streptantibioticus_B. Next base: position 2,962 of record JAFAUH010000333.1, read on the forward strand.
CCTTCCATCCGGTGAAGGAGAAGGTCTTGCCGGCGGAGGAGAGGGAGATGGTGCGCTCCCGCATGCCGGGCAGGGCTGCGATCGGGTGGTGGCTGCCTTCGAAGACCACGTGCTCGTAGACCTCATCGGTGACAACCAACACGTCGTACTCGATGGCGAGTGCGGCAATCACCCTCAACTCTTCTGCGGTGAGCACCATACCGGTCGGGTTGTGCGGAGAGTTCAGCAGCAGCAGGCGCGTCTTGGAGTTGATGAGGGCGCGCAGCTCTTCCAAGTCCGGGCGGAAGGACGGTGCACGCAGCGTCAGCGGCACGCGCTTCGCGCCCGTCATCGCGATGCAGGCAGCATAGGAGTCGTAGAAGGGTTCGAAGGCGATCACCTCGTCTCCCGGTTCGAGGAGGGCGAGCATACTCGCAGCGATCGCTTCTGTGGCCCCTGCGGTGACCAGGATCTCCGTGTCGGGGTCGAAGCTCAGGTCGTAGAACCGGCGCTGGTGGTCACTGATGGCCGTGCGCAGCTCCGGGATGCCGGGGCCGGGCGGGTACTGATTGCCCCGGCCGTCGCGCAGCGCCCGTACGGCGGCCTCGCGGACCTCTTCAGGGCCGTCGGTGTCGGGGAAGCCCTGCCCCAGGTTGACCGATCCGGTACGGGTGGCGAGCGCGGACATCTCGGCGAAGATCGTCGTGCCGAACCCGTCGAGGCGCCGGTTGAGCAAAGGCCGTGTCATGCCCGCCATTTTCCGGCGAACCTCAGAAATTCCTCAACTCCTCATAATCGATCACAGTACGGGGCATGACCTGAGGTGGACAGATAACGACCTGAGGAGCAATAGGGAGTGGATCAGCGAGCGGCGTCATGCGGCTTCGAATCCAAGGCGGAGGAGGGAGGCGACGCGGAGCGTCGTTGACCGACGACAACGCAGGAGACGGAGTCGCATGACGCCGCTCGCCGGGCGCCCATTCTGTGAGGAGCTCTCAGTCGCAGGGCGTCGGGAGCCCGCTCCCTGCTGCTCCCCAGGTCGTAAGGCTGACGCGGAGCGCCTCGCGACGGGGGAAGTCTCGGGGGAGCTACGGGGAGTAGAAGGTGAGGTGGGACGGGTGCCCTTCTCTGGCGAATTGGTCATCTGCATCTGCATCGCGACCGTTGTGGTGGCGGCGATCGTCTCGGCGTGGCGTCCGGAGCTGACGGAGCAGCAGGCGCGAGGGACGCGGCGGACGCGGCGGGGCGCCGACAGTGATCAAATTTGATCACTGTCACGTGAACATATGAACGGCGGCGCGCTCGTGGGGATGTAAATGGGTCGTGAATGGGTAAAACCGCTGTGGGCGGCCCTATTTTCATGATTCCGTATTCCCCGGACCCCAACTGGACCTCAAGTGGACCAGAGCCGGCGGATGTTCCCTGGGTCCGTCCTTCACACTCCCCCGCCTGAAAGGGGGATCAGGGGGCGGGCCGGCCCACCAACCACTTCTGCGTGCTTGCGGAGCCGACCCATGCTCACGACTCTTCATACTCCCTATACCGATACCCGCGCCGGGGACTTGGCCTGGTGCTTGGGCAAAGAGCCACTACCTGCGCTCGCCACCGTCGACCTCGATCTGAAAGGTCATCGGACGACGACCATCAAGGCCGAGATGAGGCTGCTCGGCGCCTCGCATCAAGTGCTGATCCACGCATCCGGCGGTGGCTGCTCGGAGACCGTCGCATGCATGTCGGGCAGCAGTACGCCGTTGCCGCTCGGGGTCGCCAAACGCATCGGCGACTGGGAGTACGAGTTCGCGGCGCGTGTGGAGACGTTGTCGCCGAGCACATTCGCGGCCCGGGCACAGGAGTTGCTCGAGCTCGTGGCCCACCACCCCAATGTGCTCGCGGGACAGTTTCCCGGCGACCCGCACGCGCTCACCGCGATGCTCGTGCAGCGCGATCCGGCCGGGCACGCCGGTGACGAGGTGCACTGGCGTACATGGCACGCGTATCCGCAAGAGGGGCGCTTGGTGACGACGCGTTCGCGGGTGACCGGTCTGACGTGAGGGCCGCAGAGCGTGTGCCCGCACGAAACGCACCGTCCGGGTGACAGATGGCACCCGCGGTGTGACGTAGCGTGATTCCGTGATCGAGGTCGAGCATTACCAGCCGGCGCTGCGGCTGCCCGTACCAGCAACCCTGGGCCGCGCATTGGTGCTCGTCTCGGTCTTCGTCTGCGCCGCCTGCGGGCTGGTCTACGAGCTCGAACTCGTCGCAATGGCCTCGTACTTGGTGGGTGACTCGGTCACCCAGGCGTCGATCGTGCTGTCCGTCATGGTCTTCGCCATGGGCGTCGGGTCGCTCGTCGCCAAGCGCATGCGGTGCAAAGCCGCGGTCGGCTTTGCACTGATCGAGGCGGCGCTCGCACTGATCGGCGGCCTGTCGGCGATGGCTCTCTTCGCGAGCTTCGCATGGCTGGGCCAGTCACGCGGGGTGATGACTGCCTTCGCGTTCACCATCGGACTGCTCATCGGTGCTGAGGTGCCGCTGCTGATGACGCTGATCCAACGAATCCGCCAGCAGGACGCGGGCGGCGCGGTCGCCGATCTGTTCGCCGCCGATTACGTAGGTGCGCTGGTCGGAGGGCTCGCTTTCCCCTTCGTCCTGCTGCCGTTCCTCGGACAACTGAACGGCGCGCTGCTGACGGGAGCGGTCAACGCGGCGGCGGGAACGGCCATGGTGCTTGGCTTGTTCCGCCGCGACCTGAACTCCCGCGCCCGCGTTCGGCTGATCACGGTGAATCTCGCTGTCCTCGCGGTGCTGGCGGTGGCCGCTGCGTACGCCGGACCATTCGAACAGGCGGCGCGGCAGGCGGTGTACGGAGGCGATGTACGGGTCGCGGAGCAGACGGCCATCCAACAGGTCGTCCTCGCCGGACAGACCACAGGGCCCTCGCTGCGCCTCTACCTCGACGGCCGGCTCAGCAGCTCGGCTCGCGACGAATTCCGTTACCACGAAGCGCTGGTGCACCCGGCGATGGCCGGCCGGCACCGGCGTGTGTTGCTGCTCGGGGGTGGCGACGGACTCGCACTGCGTGAGGTGTTGCGCTACCCGGAGGTGGAGTCGGTGACCGTCGTGGAGCTCGATCCGGAGCTGGTGCGGCTCGCCCACACCGATCCCGGGCTCTCCGCGCTCAACCACCACTCCTTGGCGGACCCCCGGGTCCGAGTGGTGATTGCCGATACCTTCGATTGGCTGCGTGCGCGGCTCCGTGACAGTGACATGCACAGCGGCACGTACGAGGAAAACTACGAGGAAAAGTACGAGGATATGTATGACGTGATCATTTCCGACCTCCCGGATCCCTGCATCTCGCGCAGTTCGAAGCTGTATTCGGAGGAGTTCTACGGGCTCGCGTCGGGTGTCCTCGCGCCGGGCGGGCGCCTTGCGGTGCATGCGGGTGCGCCCGGCGGGGAATCCTGGACCGTCGATGCGACGGTGCGGGCGGCAGGGCTGCGCACCGCGGATTACTGGGCCGGCGGTTCGGCCTTTGTGCTCGCGGCACGGCAGCGTCCCGTACTACGGCTGGGGGCGGATGCGCCGCGGCTGCGCTCCCTGACGGCGGGCAGCCTGCGCGCGGCGGCCCGCGCTGCACGGGCGCGCCGTATGGACGCGATCCCGTCCACGCTGATGAGGCCGCGTTATTTGTAAGGCGAGGTGTTGTGCTCTCCCTCTATTGCCGATATTGCTGATATTGCCGATGAGGAGGTAAGCAAAAACACGTCGCAGACCAGCCCTCGCCGCCGAAGAGGTCGGTAGGCTGCCCAGGTATGGAGCACGAGGCGTTCGTTCCGTTTCCGGTTGAAACCGTGCGCCGGGCCCTCGCCGACCCGGAGCGCGTGGCTCGCTGTGTCGCGGGGTTGCAACGTGACGTCGACCCCGCCGCCGGCTCCGCCGGCACGATCGTCGGCCGCCTCCGGCTCCGACTCGGGGGATCCACCATCACGTACCGCGGCAGCTTGCGCATCGCCGTCCGCGACGACGGCTGTATCGACGTCGAAGGCGAGGGCACCGAGGCCCGCGGAACGGGTGCTGCGCAGCTTGCGATGGTCGTTGTCCTCACTGCAGCGGACGACCCGTCCGACGGGACGCGGCTGGGATTCTCCACCGCGGTGAAGGCCGAGGGCCGGCTTGTCGAGTGCGACGACGCAACCGCCGAGGCTGCAGGGCGTCGCCTGCTGGACCGGTTCGCCGCGGATCTCGCCACCGACCTGCGTGCCGAGCCCCCGGTCGAACCGCCGGACGACTCCGACGTCGTCGATACCGGAATCCCTGAGATCGAGGACGACTTGGACGTCGTGGAGGTCGAGGTTCCCGCGTCGGTCGCCGGTCTTGAGGAGGAGACGCCCACACCGCCCGCCGCCGAAGCTGCGCACGCCCGCCGGACGATGATCGGCCGTAGCGCCGAAGAGGTCGACCACGCCCCGCCGCGGGGCCGCTATGCGCCCGTTCCCGCGCCGCAGATCAGCACCACCGGTGTCACCTTGCGCTGGGCGACTCCAGTGGTCGCGGCGCTGATCGTCTGCGCCGTCGTGATCGGGCGGGTACTGAGACGCCGCCGATAAATTCGTCCCATGGACCAGACAGCACAACCTGTTCACCTCGTTCACCTCACAGCTGGGGACGTTGCACTCACGGTGCTGCCGGAGGCGGGATGCCGGATCGGCAGTTTGCGGATCGGCGGAAGGCAACTGCTGCGTCAGGGGCCGCGCTATGGATCGTTCCCCCTGGTCCCGTGGTGCGGGCGCACCGAGAACGGCCGGTTCCGCAACGGCAGTATCACCCACCAACTTCCCGTCAACGCCGCGCCGCATGCCATCCACGGCACGGGGCGGGAAACTGTCTGGCACAGGGTGGAGGGCGCTACGTCGTCCATGGCCGCGTTCTACTTCGACCTCGCCGACCCTTGGCCGTATGCGGGCCGGGTCACCCAGGTGTTCGAGCTCTCCACGAGTGAGCTGCGTATCACCATGGCCGTGGAGACGGCCGAGGAATCATTCCCCGCTCAGGCCGGCTGGCACCCGTGGTTCCTGCGGAACCTGGGCGGCGGCGGTAAGGACGCCGTGCTCGATTTTGCGCCCGCCTGGCAAGAGGAGCGTGGGGCTAACCGTCTGCCGACGGGCAAGAGGATCGAACCGCAGCCAGGGCCCTGGGACGATTGCTTCGGCATGCCCGACGGTGTCGATGCCACCTTGACCTGGCCCGGGGAGCTACGGCTGCGGGTGACGAGCCCGGCCGAGTGGCTCGTGGTCTACGACGAGCAGCCGGAGGCGATCTGCATCGAGCCGCAGTCCGGGCCGCCCAATGGCCTGAACACCTCGCCGCGGCTGGTCACGCTCATCGAGCCGCTGGAGATCACGACGGTCTGGGCGTGGGAACGGCTCGGTCAGCGGCCCTTGATCGCTGAGTTCTGACACTTGAGAGGAATGATTCCAAGGGGTCTCGTGGGTGTCCGATACCGCCGTCGCGGTCCATAGGGGCAGCCGGGTTTTTCCGCCGTATTCCGTCCGGTCCCCCCGTACGTACGCCATCCCGGCGCGGCCTCTTTCGTGCCCCGCCGGGATGGGAACTGCGTGATCGCCGGTGTCAGCTAACCGGCCACCCGTCGAAGTGACACTTCATGGTGACGGTGGGGTGGAAGCTGTTCGAGGCTTTCGAGTCGTGGCTTGTGGGTGCAGTGGCCGCGGCGGACTTGAGCACGGCGAGCACGTCTGCCGCTAGGGCATCGGCCTGCTGTTTGAGATCCGCGGCTGGCAGGGTGGACTTGCCGAGAGCATCCAGTTTGTGGTGAATTGCTGCTAGTTGGCCCTGTTCTTGGGCGCTGAGGGTGAACGGATGCGGGGTGGAGACGATGAACTGGTAGGCGCCAGCAAGAGTTTGGCAGCCGTCGCAGTGCTCGTTGCGAGCGGTGCTGAGGTTGACGGCGTTGAGGTGGATGTTCTCGCCTGCCATGGTGACGATCTGGAATGACAGGGCTGTTGACCGGCAGGGGTCGTTGGCCGAGCAGCCGACGGAGAGGGCCACAGCTTGGTTGCGGGCACTGGCCGCGGTGACGTTGCCGAATTGGTGAACGGTGAAGGAGTCCTGGTAGCGGGTCTCGTGGGCGCGGTTGGCCAAGGTATGCGCGCTGTCGTTGGCGACGGCGACATGCGGGAACATGCTGGCGGGTGTGGCGGCTTGAGCGGGCAGCGTGGTTGCGGTGGCGAAGCCAGCGGCAAGCACACTGAGGCCGAGGGCCTGTCGACCCAGCCTGGTACTGCGTTGCTGTGCACGGTGTTTCACGGGTTCTCCTTCTTTCCTTGGTGTGCCCGGCGTCATGAGGCGGCGGGCGCTGGATGTGGTGTGGTGCTGGGCGGGGGCGCGGATGGGTGGCTGGTGGGCGATGCTGATGGCGGTGCCGATGGCGATGGCGACGTCGATGGTGGTGCCGACGCGGGTTTGCTCGGGCCCGAGGAGAGGGCCGGCGGTGACGGGGCGGTCGCGGCTGGGGCGGGCGCGGTGGGCTGTGTCCTCGGCGTTGTGGGTGTGCCCTGTATGTGCGGAACCGCTGCGGCGGCTGAAGGCAGCGAAGTGGAGACCGATGAGGGGGAGGACCCAGGGCTCTCCTCCGGGCTGTGGAGACGCATGGGGTGGTGCTGGTGGTGCTGAGGCTGAGGGGTGGGATACGGCTGTGGCGTGGTGGGCACACCGGGCTGCAGGATGGGGGCGATCGGAGGTTGCGGCGGGAGGGGCTTGGGGGTGATGCCGCTGATCCAGGCGTAGCTGAGCGAGGTGACGCCGGCCAGGGCCAGCGCGACGATTGCGACTCCTCCCACGCGGCTGCCGCGGGTGGTCCGCATCGCAGTCCTGATCAGCCGTCCGGCGAGCCGTATGGACAGATAGGTCATGCCGGCCAGCGGGCAGATGAGCATCAGGCTGCCGAGGACGCCGACCAGGCCGCTGGCCAGATGTCCTTCTGCGAAGGCGGAGTAGGTGCCGATGAGCTGTTCGGTCAGTGACCGCACACCGGTGTCCAAAAGACGCGGCAGATTCCACAGGGCGTAGCCGAGGTCGGCGAGTAGGAGGGGGACCATCGTCACGACCCAGCAGGTGACGATGATGCGGGCAGAGCGTTTGAGGTCAGCGACGGCAGGGGGCACCGGTCGGCCCGGGATCATGCTGGCCAGGATGGGCCTGATCTTGCCGTAGAGGTCGGGTATGCCGGCGAGGTCGCCGAGGATGTAGTAGCCGTCCAGGCGGACGGCCGGCATGAGCTGTTCGAGGATCTCGAAGTGGCCGAGATATACGGCGCTGAGAAAGAATTGCTGGCCGGTCAGGAAGTAGGCCCCGGCCATGCCGAGCATGAACACGACGTTGAAGTAGACGCCACCGAGATCGGTTCTGATCCGGCCCGTGCGGCCGATCCGGTAGACGTCGGTCACATCGGTGTACAGGGACGGCCAGATCAAGAAAAGCCCGCACCCTATGCAGCCGGGGCGGGCGCCACCGTATCGGCAGGCTGACGCGTGGCCGAACTCGTGGAAGACCAGGGAGCCGACAGTCAGGGCGAAGACCACCAGGAGCAGCACTGGCTGGTCCAGTGCGTGGAGCACCGGTGTCATCGCTCCGTAGTAGCCGAACAGCCATATGTCCATCGCGATGGCGGTGGCGAGGACAGATGCCACGACCAGGGGGCGGTGCAGCCAGGCCAGGGCACGGGCGATCCGCTCCACCCGGGCCTCGGTGAACAGGATGCGGTGGCCTTTCAGGCTCAGCAGCAGGTCCGAGCGGGGAGCGTCGACTTCGTCGCCGATCTGGTCGAAGGGGACGGTCACGCCGAGCGGCTCGAGTTTGTTCTCCGTCAGGTAGGCGATGTTCTCGGCACTGACCTCGCGTCCGTACCGGGCACTGACCCGGTGAGCGATGGTCTCGGTATCGGCGCTGCCGTCGATGGCGGAGGCGACCAAGTAGAGCAGCCGGGAGAGCTGTACCACCTGACCGTCTCCGCGGCGGGCGATGTACTTGGGCTCGATGAAGCCCGATCCTTGATACTCGCCGTGCAATTGCAGTCCGGCGCTGAGGCGGGGAACCGGGAACTGCAGTGGCGGTTCCAGGCTGTCGCCGTCGCTGGAGAAGGGGAAGCCGCCGGGCCCGGGAACCACAGCCGGGATGACGGGGTGAGGCACAGTGGAGGCCATGATGTCCCCGGCGGTGGGGATGGCATGCTCATGAGAGCCGGTGCCACGTTCGTGGCCGTCGACCACGGTCATCGGATACCTTCCGAGAAGACCCCCGGCTGGAGCCGTGGGGAGGAACCGGATTTCTGCGAGCAGGGCAGGGAAATCCGGTTCACCCAGCTGGTGAACGGCATCCATCGCCTGCCATCCGCAGGGGAGTCCGGAGTGCTGATAGGGTCTGCGGTGCGCAGTCGGCGGCAACCAAGGTGTGCGGTCGGCGGCAACTGAGTCGGCGAGGCCCACAGCCGGGCCGACTCCCCAAGGTCGTAGGGCAGCCGGCCCCGCCAACCTCCCTCGCCGTGGGTTCGAGGCGGCGGCTGCCTGAGAAGCGAAAAGCCCGGACTGGCGGGGTGGGATCCCCTGCTTCAGCTGGGGAGAAGTCGGTATCCGTGCTCCTCCCCCTGCGGGCGGGCGGACCGCGCCATTTCCGCTGGCGCGGTCCGCCCGTGTGCGCCGATGTCGTTACTGGGCGATGACGATCGACTGGCCGGCCTCGGACTGCGCCGTGGCGTAGTCGGAGT
>JAFAUH010000001.1 GCA_019243445.1 Streptomycetaceae bacterium
GGCCCTTAGCGGCTCACAGCCAAAGCCGTGACGGTTCGCTGTCCCGAGGGTCCCTCTCCTCGTTCTCGTCGACTTCCTGGGCCGCCTCGTTGATGAGCTTCCGTGACAGATCCGCAAGCGCACGCCCCGCGGCCAGTTCGTCACCGATCTCATGCACTTGCGGATCCCGCGGATTTCTCCGGGCCATGCCGTACCCGGTGAATGTGGCTGTCGTGGTGTCCACGCTGGCCTGCGCCTTGGTGATGTCGCCTTCCTCGAAGACCACGACTCGCGTCTTCCACTCCGTGGTGTGCGTCATCGCTCCGTCCTCCTGACTTTCCCCCTTGGCCGGCCGTTGAACAATCGCCTCCCTGCCTCGATCATTCCCCTAGTTGAAGCGCTACGGAAGTCCCTTTTGCTCCGCAAATGCGCTCCTGCTCGCTCACCGAGGGCAGGGATAACCGGTGCGACGGCGCTGTACTGTTGCGTGATACAGTCATCCCGTGCCGTCCGGGATCCCCTCCTCAGGGGCGGACGCACGTCTGCTCGCCGAAGCGGTCACCCGCCTCCGCCGCGCTCTGCGTGCGTCGATTCGTACCGAATACCCGTGGGAAACCCTGCCCATGGCTCAGGTCGAGTTGTTGCAGGTACTCGCCGAGCATTCCCCGGCGCGCGTCGGCGACCTCGCCATGCGGCAGCGCCTTGCCACCAGCACGGTCAGCGGTCTGATCGGACAGATGATGACCAGTGGGCTCGTCGCGCGCGCTGTCGACCCGGCTGACCGGCGCGCCTCCGCCGTCACCCTCACCGAAGCGGGCCAGGCTCAACTCGATGCCTGGGCCCGAGCCCATGAACAGCGGATCGACACCGCCTTTGCCGCACTCGACGAAGCCGACCGCACAGCGGTGCGCGACGCTCTGCCGGCGCTCTTCCGCCTCGCCGAGCACCTCGACGACACCACGCGTTAGAGCTCAGAGTCTTCGAGAGATGACAGCGCAGACGCCCCGCGTAGCCGTGGCGCCAGCACGAAGCCCTCCGCTGTGGCGTCGGCGATGGCGATACGCGGGAGCTCGGTCCTGCGCTCGTACAACATGAAGCGCTGTTCCCAACCAGGCCGGAACGCGGCATTGGCGCGGTGCAGCGCCTCCAAATGCTGACGGCGTGAGACCACCCGCAAGATCCCCCGGTACAACCGGAACACCGGTCCGGTGCCCGGCCTGCCGTCCGCTGTTCCCTCGGTGTCTGCCGCGTGGAAGGTGGTGAGATTGAGCGAGACACGATCGATTCCCGCCACGCTCCCCGCCCCTTCCCGGGCGCGCAACAGCAACTCGGTGATCATGTACGGGGTGAGCTCCTCTGCCGACTCGCGGTCCCGCCGCATCAAGTCGAGTGTCAGCCCCGTACCCCCCCAGGGCACCAGACTCATCAGCGCGCAGGTGCGGTCCTGTGCGTCCCGGCACTCGACCATCACGCATGCCCCGTCGGCCGGATCGCCCAGCCGGCCCAGCACCATTGTCAGCCCGCGGTCGGCCGTCCCGTGCCGCCACGCATTGGCGAGGTGAGCGAGCCGGGACATCTCCGGCTCGGAGATGTCCCGATGACGGCGCACCACGACGGTGTACCCGGCACTGCGCATCCGCCGATGGGCGCCGTACAGGCCGCGCATCGCCTCCCCTTGAAGGGTGAAGGAAGCGACACTGATCACCGCCTCGTCCCCGTATGCGAGTACTTTGAAGCCGACACGCTCGTACTCCATGGCTGCTGACCGGCTCGCGCTCGCCACTGCGGGCACCCACGCATGGGTCCGCGCCGTCTCCAGCCATGCTGCGATCGCCGCCTGACGGCCCTCAGGATCCCCGATGGGATCGCCGGAGGCGAGTGCGACACCGTTGGCCACCCGGTAGAGCACGGCTGCGTTCCCCGACGGCGACCAACTCACCGCTTTGTCACGGCGCAACGCGAAGTAGCCGAGCGAATCGGCTTGCCCATAATCCTCCAGCAGGGCCCGCAGTCTCGTCTCGTCCGTAGGCTGCAACCGCGTGCGTCCGCGCGGCGAGCGGAAGAAGGCCCGCAGCACCTGCAAGAACAGCGCGAGACTCAGCACGTTGATGCCCAAGTCGGTCCAGGCGGGCACTGACAGGTCGGGCGCGCCGAAGAGACTGGAGAGTGTGAAGATCCGCAAGACCGCGTACTGCAGGCAGACGCCCCAGCTCGCGGGCGCGGGGGTGTCGGTCTGGTGGACGAGCACGGTGCCGAGCCCCGCCGCCACCACCCCACCCACGGCGAAGTAGGCGAGACCGAGCGCGATGTTGCCGCGCTCACCGCGCACCCGGCACGCGGGCGCGGCGATCAGCAACGCAAGCAGGATTGCCGTGCTGATGCCGGCGGACACCCAATTGAGCGAGTAGACGCGGATCTCCGGAAAGAAGATCATTGCCAGCCAGTAGAGCACGGCGTTCCCACCCGCCAGCAAAGTGGTGATGATCCACGCCGCGTGCTTGCGTCTGTGCAGCATCACCGCGAGCAAAAACGCCAGCAGCGCAGCGGTGAAACCTGCCGTGACCAGAAACGGTGTGAAGTACCCGCCGCTGTTGGCCAGATGCACCCGCTCCCGGAACGGTGCAATCAGGCCGGTGACGACGTCCAGTGTCGCCGCCGCACGCAGGTACCAGACCACCGCAGCTGCGCTCAGGCTGCTGAGCGGCCGCAGTAACGCCTTGACGCGGGACGGTCCCAGATCCGCCGGGAGCAGTTGTGCCCGGCCCGGCGCCCGCTCCCGGCTCCGCTTTCTTACCTGGTCCGCGGCCCGTGCGGCGGCAGCTGGCACCGTCTCCAGGTGCGGGGCGCCGGCGAGCGCGTTGTACACGCTGGTACGCACTGCCACCACCCGCCGGTGGACGCGCTGGTCACGGCGTTCGGCGCGGGCGAGCCTGCGCGGCCTGGAGTGGTAGCGCCAGCGCGCCCAGGGGCTCGCGGGCCGGGCGAGCCGGATGGCACCGACGACCGCGATGAGGGGGAACATCACTCCCAGCAGCCCGGTCCACACCTTTCCCTTGAGCAGTGAGATCACCACACAGCCCACGTTGATGACTGCGTACACGATCTGTGCCGCAGTCAGCGGCCCGCTGAAGCCGCCCAGCGGCGCATTACCGAGGAGCAGCAGGGCGATCCACGCGATCGCGAGGATCACGGCGTCCACAGACTTGCGGCCCTGCTCGCTCCAGTAGACGTCCTCCAGGTGCAGCACGAGCGCGAACTCATCGAGCACGAGCCCGCATCCGATGCCGAAGATCACCGCGAGCACATCGTGCGCCACTGGTGCCTTGCCGCGCAGCGCGAACGAACCGATCCCGCCGATCAGCATCATTGCCTGACCGAAGACCACATGGTGGATGTGGAGCCCACCAGGTCTGACGTTCCCCGGCCACCAGCGCACCCCACGCCGGATCATCCGCACGCTGAAGCGGATGAAAAGGAACGAGACGATCAGCCCGATGAGCAGCAAGAAGAGCGGCTCACGCCCGGAGTCCACGATCCGGTGGCGGTAGGTCTCCACGAGCCAGTGCCACATCGGTCCGCATCACCTTCCGCCACTCGTCGACCAGCCGCTCATCGGCCCTTTGTCCATCGGAGGGCAAGCGGATCTGCTCGGTCAACGACAGCGGGGCGCCGGGGCAATGTAGTGACGCGTATTTTGTTCCGGTTATTTCCGTCCCGGCTGCTTCGTTCCCGAAAGGCGCGCATAGACAACGACGTTGCCCAGGTATCCGGTTTTCTTGGTGAAACCGCCGCCGCAGGTGATCAGGCGCAGCTCCGCGTCCGGTGTGTCGTTGTAGACGCGGCCGGTCGGGAAGTTCGCTTTCGAGTAGACCTCGATGCCGTAGATGGTGAAAACGGCAGTGCGGCCGTCCTGGCGGTGGACCTCGATGGTGTTGCCCTTGTGGAGGGAGCCCAGGTTGTAGAAGACCGCCGGGCCCTTCATCGTATCGACGTGGCCGGCGATCACGGACGCGCCGACCTGGCCCGGGGTCGGTCCGCCTTTGTACCAGCCGGCCAGGTTGCGGTTGGTGTCCGGTGGCACCTGGAGATTGTCGTTCGCATCGAGCCCGAGCTGGGTGAGGGGTGCGTTCACGTAGATCGCGGGGATGTGGATCCGGTCGGGGACGGAGTACGGCAACGGGGTGACGGAGGGGGGTGCGGACGGTTTCGGGGGGGCGGCGGAGGTGAGTGCGTCTGCGGAGTTCGGAGTGGGCGGGTTCTTCGTTTGACTGCCGTCGTGCATCAGCCAGGCGCCGGTCGCCACTGCCACCATTGCGGCCACAATGGCCCCCTTGGACGGTCTGCGAGGCGCTTTTGGCTTCGGTTGTCCGGAATCTTCGGCGGGTTTGGCGGAGTACGGATCGGGCCCGGCGGAGCCGGGACGACGGACGCGCGGCATCGATGACCTCCAGCGGTGGCGTCTGTTACGTCTTATGCCACATTCCTGACATCACATCATGAAATGGGAGGATGTCGCGCGCGAGCGGAGGATCTGTTTGTGCAGCCATCCGGAGTGCTTCCGATGCGCCGGTCCCAGCGCGAGTGTTCCGCTGTCTGCAAGCCCGCTGCATAGCCGACTGCGTCGGCGGGCAAGCCTGGTCAAGGAACCGCCGACCCCTGACACCACGTCTGTGCGGGCAGGAGGTATCAGAGCACGAGGCCCGTCTGGAAGTCGGGGCGGAGAAGCGAAAAGAAAAGGACAGTACTGTGGGCATCATCGGCTGGATCATCCTGGGCTTGCTTGCCGGAGGCATAGCCAAGTTCCTGCTGCCCGGACGCGACCCGGGCGGCCTCATCGGCACCACGTTCATCGGCATCGCCGGATCGTTCGTCGGTGGGTGGCTGTCCTCGCACTACTTTCACCGGCCCGTACAGCATCAGTTCTACGACACCGCCACCTGGGTCTCGGCGATCGCTGGATCCCTCGTCCTCCTGATCGTCTACCGGATCCTCTTCGGCAACTCGCGCGAGCGCCGCTGAACTACTGCCGGCCACTGCGCCTGTTCGCGTGCGTCGCTCACCTTTTCTTTGTGAGCTTCTCCTCCCGCTCTCAGGCTCCGCGGACGGCCTTGCCTCGCTGTGTTAACGGCTGGTGTTGCGGTCGGCCGGCCACTGCGCCTGTTCGCGTGCGTCGCTCACAGGATCCGGCGCAGTATGTCGCACAGCATCCGGCGTTCCTGCGCCGAAAGCTCGGCGAGCGGCTGGCGGGCGAAGTTGAGCCCGGAGCGCAACCGGGCCGCGGTCTCCCTGCCTGTATCAGTGGTGGCTGCGACCTTGACCCGCCGGTCGGCCGGGTCGGGCCGCCGCTCCACGAGGCCGCGCGCCTGCAGTCGGTCGACGATCCCGGTGATATTCGACGGCTCGCACTTGAGTTGTTCGGCGATGCGGTGCATGGGCAGTGGCTCGCGTGCGAGCAGCGCCAGTACTCGCGCCTGCGCCCCGGTGAGCTTGTACTCGGCGGCAGCGCTTTCGTACTCCTCGTGGTAGCGGGCCACGACGGAGGCAATGAGATCCACTACCTCATGGGTGAAGGTGGCCTCCGTGGTCTCGATGGTGTCAGTGGCATCCGTACGTGCGGCCATGCCGAACAGGCTACCCGTGCACTTGATCATGAAACACTTATGGATGTCTTTTATTCATATGATGAAAATTCGTCATGGTGAAGATGCGAGGGAAGGAGGGCCCGTGAGTGCCGCCCGACGTCGTTCGCCCGGCGCGCCCGAGGGGCGCGCTCACCGCAGGCGCGGCCTCATCATCCGTATCCAGAGTGTTCTGTCAAGGACCCTATTCCCTACCAGAGTTGGGGCCGCGGCAGGGGTCGAAGTGGTGAATCGGACGTTCCCGAGGTCCTCGCACATGGGTCGTCACCCTCGGATGTCCGGGTGATTCCTGGCCTGGTCCGACGGTACGTCACCCGTGCGAAGGGATTGCAGGGTAGTTTTGTGAGCGATGCGCGCGAACAGGCCGAGCGAAACGGAGGGTCTGTTCTGATGGCCCGGAACCCCTGGGGCATCAAAGACGTCCCAGAGATGCAGAAGTGGGTGGTTGAACGGATTTGGCCGCGATTGATCAAATCTTGCCCCGTTTGCGCGGAGTAATGCGAAGTTTCTACTGTCGTCCCGCAATGCGAGAAATGGGCGCGAGGCCGCTGGGGAAGGCGAACCTCGTCCCACACTGGAGGTCCCGGTGATGACACGTGGAGTTCTTTACGTACACTCCGCACCACGCGCCCTGTGCCCGCACATCGAATGGGCTGTCGCGGGTGTGCTCGGTGTGCGCGTCAGCCTTGACTGGATCCGTCAGCCTGCCTCGCCGGGCACTTGGCGTGCCGAGTTCTCCTGGCACGGTGATCCTGGCACGGCGTCGAAGCTGGCGTCCGCGCTGCGCGGTTGGCACTTGCTGCGCTTCGAGGTGACGGCGGAGCCGTGCGCCACTGCCGAGGGCGAGCGCTACAGCAGCACCCCGGAGCTCGGCATCTTCCACGCCGTCACCGGCATGCACGGTGACATCCTCATCCCCGAGGACCGGCTGCGCGCCGCACTCGCCAGAGCGAGTCGTGGCGAGGCCGATCTGGAGGCCGAGATCGCCAAGCTGCTCGGCAAGCCATGGGACGACGAACTGGAGCCCTTCCGTTACGCAGGCGAGGGCGCCCCCGTCCGCTGGCTGCACCAAGTGGTCTGATCAAGCCCCTCCCTGGATCTGCCAGTAGCGTGGCATTATGACTGACCGTATTTCAGCTGCTGTGCTCGGCACGGGAACCATGGGCGCACCCCTCGCACGCAACCTCGCCAGGGCCGGACACGACGTCCGTGCGTGGAACCGCACCCGTTCGCGCGCAGAACCGCTCGCTGCCGACGGTGTACATGTCGCGGACGACCCTGCAGAGGCGGTGCGTGGCGCCGACGCCGTAGTGACCATGTTGTTTGACGGGGAGTCGGTTCTTCGGACCATACGAGCCGCGGCCGACGGGCTGCGCGAGGGGGCGGTATGGGCCCAGACCAGCACCGTCGGACCCGAAGTGCTGCCGTCGCTTGCCGCTCTCGCCGCCGAACACGGCCTTCGCTTCATCGACGCACCAGTGCTGGGCACCAAGGCACCGGCCGAGACCGCTCAGTTGCAGATTCTCGCGGCAGGACCGCAGGACGCCCGGCCGATGGCGAACCAGGTCTTCGATGCGATCGGCAGCCGCACGGTGTGGCTGGGCGAGGACGGGGCCGCCGGCGCGGCCAGCAGACTCAAGCTGGTCTTCAACAGCTGGGTACTGACGGCGATCAACGGCACCACCGAGGCGCTCGCGCTCGCCAAAGGCCTCGGCGTCGACCCCCAGCATTTCCTCCGCGCGCTGGAAGGCACCGCCCTCGACTTGCCGTATCTGCGGATGAAGGCCGACGCCATCCTCACCGGGAACTACGACGTCAACTTCACCGTCACCAGTGCGCTGAAGGACGCCCGGCTGATCTTTGAGGCCGCCGAGCGGGCCGGCCTGCACCTCGACGTCGTATCCGCCGGGGCCGAACGCCTCGCCCGTGCCGAGTCCCTTGGCTACGGCGACAAGGACGCCGCGGCCTCCTACTTCGCGAGCTTCGACACGAAGTAGGCGATGACAAGCGTGTGGGCCCCGTCCGCCGGACGGGGCCCACACGCGCTACAGCCACGCGTCAGACGCTGCGGAAGGCCAGCACGACGTTGTGGCCACCGAAGCCGAACGAGTTGTTCAGCGCGGCGATTGTGCCGTTGGGCAGTGCGCGGGCTTCACCCCGCACCACGTCGGCCTCGACCTCCGGGTCGAGGTTCGCGATGTTGATCGTCGGCGGGGCGAGCCGGTTGTGCAGTGCGAGAACGGTCGCGACCGTCTCCACACCGCCGGCGCCGCCCAGCAGGTGACCGGTCATCGACTTGGTCGCAGAGATCGCCATATGGTCCACGTCGTCGCCGAAGACGTCACGCAGCGCCTTGATCTCTGCGACATCCCCCTGCGGCGTGGAGGTCGCGTGCGCGTTGACATGTGCGATCTCAGTCGGCTTGAGGTCGTAGCCGTTCAACAGATGGGTGAGGGCACTGGAGATGCCACGGCCACCCGGCTCCGGCTGGGCGATGTGGTGCGCGTCGGCCGAAACGCCCTGGCCGACTGCCTCGCAGTACACACGGGCACCGCGCCTGGCGGCGTGCTCGGCGGACTCCAGCACGACGATGCCCGCACCCTCGCCGAGCACGAAGCCGTCGCGGGCGATGTCGTACGGGCGCGAGGCGCCCTGCGGGTCGTCGTTCTTCTTCGACATCGCCATCATGTTGCCGAAGGCGACGATCGGCAGCGGGTGGATGGCCGCTTCGGTGCCGCCCGCCACCACGATGTCGGCCCGGCCGGTACGGATCATCTCGATCGCGTAGCCGATTGCCTCGGCGCCGGAGGCACAGGCGCTGACCGGAGTGTGCACACCGGCCCGCGCGCCCAGCTCGATGCCCACGTTCGCGGATGGGCTGTTCGGCATCAGCATCGGCACGGTGTGCGGCGAGACCCGCCGTACACCCTGCTCCTTGAGTACGTCGTACTGGCCGAGCAGCGTCGTCACGCCGCCGATGCCGGAGGCGATGACCGCGCCGAGTCGGTCGGGATCGACGGCCGAGTTGTTGGCCGCCTCTCCCGCCCTGCCGGTGAGCCCCGCGTCCGCCCACGCCTCGCGCGCCGCGATCAGCGCGAACTGCGCGGAGCGGTCGAGCTTGCGGGCCTCCGGACGCGAGAGCACCTCCGTCGGTTCGACGGCGATCTCCGCTGCGATCCGCACAGGCAGCTCGGTGGCCCAGTCCTGCTGCAGGGGGTGGACGCCGGACCGGCCGGCGACTAGGCCCTCCCAGGTCGAAGCGGTGTCGCCACCCAGCGGTGTGGTTGCGCCGATACCGGTGACGACCACGGTGCAATTGGTCGCGTTCACAGGGATTCTTGTCTCCACGTCTCGAGGGTGAAGGCGGCGCGGTGCACCCGCCCGGAACGGGCGGCGACAGACGCGTCGACCCCAAATAGCTGTCTGAGGGACCTTTGGGTCCTCAGACCTGGTGCTTGAGGATGTAGTCAGCCGCGTCACCGACGGTCTTGAGGTTCTTGACGTCGTCGTCCGGGATCTTCACGCCGAAGCGCTCCTCGGCGGCGACGACGACCTCGACCATGGAGAGCGAGTCGACGTCCAGGTCGTCGGTGAACGATTTGTCGAGCTGCACTTCCTCGGTCGGGATCCCGGCGATCTCGTTGACGATGTCGGCGAGACCTTCGAGGATCTCTTCCTGCGTGGCGGCCATTACGGCGCTCCTTCGGTGTGTTGTTGCTGTGTTGTGGTGATGGTCGTGCGGCTCGCGGGAGTGCGGGCCGCCGTGGGAGATTTTGCTTAGGGGAGAGTAACGACATTGGCTGCGAAGACGAGACCCGCCCCGAAACCGATGACGAGCGCGGTGTCGCCGCTCTTCGCCTGGCCGGTGGCCAGCAATCGTTCCATGGCGAGCGGGATGGAAGCGGCGGAGGTGTTGCCGGTGGTCTCGATGTCGCGGGCGACGGCCACATGTTCAGGCAATTTGAGCGCCTTGACCATCGAGTCGATGATCCGCATGTTCGCCTGGTGCGGGATGAACACGTCCAGTTGGTCCGCGCTCACTCCGGCGGCGTCCAGCGCTTCCTGGGCCACCTTGGCCATCTCGTAGACCGCCCACCGGAAGACCGTCTGGCCCTCTTGGCGCAGCGCCGGGAACTTCAGCCGGCCGTCCTCACCGAGCGGGAGCCGGCTTGGGTCACCGACCCTGAAACGGTCCCACGGCACAGTCTGCGAGATCGCATCCGCCTTGTCGCCCTCCGACCCCCAGATGGTGGGGCCGATCGCGGGCACCTCGGACGGACCGATGATCACGGCGCCCGCACCGTCGCCGAAGAGGAACGCCGTCGAACGGTCGGTCAGGTCGGTCAGATCCGAGAGCCGTTCGACGCCGATGACAAGGGCGTACTCCGCGCTGCCCTCGACAATCAGACCTTTGGCGATGGCCAGGCCATAGGCAAAGCCGGCGCAGGCGGCCGAGATGTCGAACGCGGCCGGCTTTCCGGTGCCGAGACGGTGAGCGATCTCGGTGGCGATGGACGGCGTCTGCTTGAAGTGCGAGACCGTCGAGACGATGACCGCGCCGATCTGGTCGGCGTCGATCCCGGCGGCTGCGACGGCCTTGCCCGCTGCCGCCAGCGACATCTCCGCGACTGTCTCCTCCGGACCCGCCCAGTGCCTTGTGGCGATGCCGGAGCGGCTGCGGATCCATTCGTCGGAGGAATCGATGTGCTGGAGAATCTCCTCGTTCGGAACCACGCGGGAGGGACGGTACCCGCCGACGCCGAGGATCCGGGCGTAGGGCGCACCCTTGCTCGGTTTGATCTTCGCGGTCATGCTCTCGGGCTCCTCGCTGTCTGCCGCTCACTGTGTGGCCGGCATGTCGAGTATGTCGGCTTTGGCGCTGTTTGCCGTTATAGCGTCGGTCGTGGTGTCGATCGTGACATCGGCCGTGATGTCGGTCGTGGTGTCTGCCGTGATGTCGGTCGTGGTGTCGGTGGTGGCGGCTACACCGCTGCGTGCTCAGCGGCGATCGCGCGGGCCGCGGCGATGTCGTCCGGAGTCTTCAACGCCACCGTCTGCACGCCCGGTAGCGCCCGCTTGGCCAGTCCCACCAAGGTGCCCGCCGGGGCCACTTCGATGAGCGCGGTGATACCCAAATCCTTGAACGTCTCCATGCACAGGTCCCAACGGACCGGGTTCGCCACCTGGTTGACCAGCCGTTGCACGATCTGCGCGCCGGAACCGACCACCTTGCCGTCGGCGTTGGACACATACGAGACAAGCGGGTCGCGTACGGTCATGCCCGGCACCAGCGCCTCAAGCGTGGCGACCGCCGGAGCCATGTGGTGCGTGTGGAACGCGCCCGCCACCTTCAGCGGAATCACCCGGGCCTTCTCCGGCTTGTCCGCGGCGAGTGCGTCCAGCTGTTCCCTGGTGCCGGCCGCCACGATCTGGCCTGCGCCATTCCTGTTCGCCGGCGTCAGATCCAGCGACTCCAGCTTGGCGACCACGCTTTGCGCATCCCCGCCGAGCACCGCCGACATGCCGGTCTCGGTGACGGCGGCGGCCTGCGCCATCGCCTCACCGCGCTTGCGTACCAGGACCATCGCTGCCTCAGGGCTGATCACACCCGCTGCTGCAGCAACGGTGATCTCACCGACGCTGTGCCCGGCGACCGCGCCGACGGCACCTGTGGGCAGAGAAACGAACGGAGAGGCGGTGTGCGCCTCCTCGGGCTGCTCGAAGAGCGAAAATGCTGTGAGCAGACCAGCCGCCACCAGCAGCGGCTGGGCGACGGCGGTGTCGCGGATCTCATCCGCGTCGGCCTTCGTCCCGTAGTGGATGAGGTCGAGGCCGGCGGCGGCGGACCACCACATCAACCGGTCGGCGACGCCGGGCAGATCGAGCCACGGATTGAGGAAGCCAGGAGTCTGCGCGCCCTGGCCAGGAGCGACGAGTACGAGCACCTTCCCACTCTCTCTTGCATCAGGTGATTCCCGCGGGTGAGGACAGGGACCAAGAAGTGACAGGCGATTTGTTGATGTCTCACAAAGATGTACTACTACTGATCCGTTACGGAGAGTCGACCCAAGATCAGCGCAATGCGAAGTGTAAAGGCGGAGCGGACATCGGACGGCGACCATCCGGTGACATCCGTCACGCGTCGCAGCCGATAGCGAACGGTATTGGGGTGAACGAACAACATTCGAGCGGCGCCTTCGAGTGACGACGCCTGTTCCAGGTAGACGCTCAAAGTCTCCAGCAGCGCGGAACCGGCTTCCTCCAGCGGCCTGTAGATCTCCTTCACCAACTGCTCGCGCGCTGCAGGGTCACCCGCCATCGCCCGCTCCGGCAGCAGATCGTCTGCGAGCACCGGCCGCGGTGCATCGGGCCAGGCAGCACAGGCCTTGAGACCGGCCGCCGCCGCCTGCGCCGAGCCGGATGCGGCGAGCAGATCGCCCACCACGGGACCCACGACGACAGGCCCTGCAGCAAACGGACCGAGGAGGCCCTTCGCGGTACGGATCGGATCCAGCGACCCCTTGTGACTGCCGGCCACTACGACGAGCCGGTCGCCGAAGACGCCGGTGAGCACCTGGAGCTTGGCGTGCCGGGCTGCCCGCCGGATCGCCTCGACCGTCAACTCGCTGTCCTCGTCCGGCGCGGTGCCAAGGACGACCACCACCCGGTCAGGAGAGTTCCAGCCGAGCGCCGCCGCACGGGAGAGCACTCCCTCGTCCGCCTCGCTGGAAAGCACGGCGTTGACCACGAGCGATTCGAGCCGTGCATCCCACGCACCACGCGCCTCCGCAGCCTGCGCATAGACCTGGGCGGTGGCGAAGGCGATCTCCCGTGCGTAGACGAGCAACGCCTCGCGCAGGATCGCCTCGTCGCCGGGAGCTGCGACCTCGTCGATCGCGGATTCGACCACCTCGATCGTGGTACGTACCATTTCGACCGTCTGCCGCAGCGAGATGGCCCGGGTCAGCTCGCGCGGCGCCGTGCCGAAGACATCCGTGCTGATCGCCTGCGGAGCCTCCGGGTGTCGGAACCACTCAGTGAATGCCGCGATGCCCGCTTGGGCAACCAGGCCGATCCACGAGCGGTTCTCCGGAGCCATGGCGCGATACCACGGCAACTGCTCGTCCATGCGCGCGATAGCCGCCGCCGAGAGCCGTCCTGAGGCCTTCTCCAGGCGGCGCAGAGTCGCGCTGTGCGGATGATCGCTGCGCTTGGGCGGGGAGTGATGCGTCGGCTCGGGCACGGGACAAGCCTGCCTTATCCGCGCCCGTCCACGGCTACCGGGGCTGTAGCAGTCTGGTGGATAGGAGATGTCAGTGCGGCTCCCTATGGTGGATCCATGGTGACAATATGATCGATGTACGGCGGGCTGGGGAGCGGTATCGCGGCGGAGAGCCGGCAGCGGGGATCGAGACATGGCACGCGTTCTCCTTCGGTGCGCACTATGACCCGGACAATGTGGGGGTCCAGCCAAGGTGAGCCCGAAAGCCGCCACGAGATGATCTTGAGACTCATGGCATCTGCCGGCCCTCCACCACCAGGGGGTAGCTCGCGTCCTGGATTCCGCGGTTCTGATCTTCTCGGGTTCGTCTGGGATAATCGCGCACAGGTGCGTGTGGCACCTTGGCTGGGCTGGGCGTTGAGTGGGGTGGGATGACCTCGATCGAGCGGACCGCGTACCCGCGGTTCAAGCGGCTGATCACCGCGCGAGAGCTGCATGTGTTCTTCACCCCCAGCGAAGAGGAGCGGGTGTGGGCTGAGGAGGTCACGGACTCCGATGAGCACCAGCTGGCCCTGCTGGTGGCGCTGAAGTCCTACCAGCGGATGGGCTGCTTCTCGAAGCCGTACGACGTGCCGGACCAGGTGGTGGAGTTCGTGCGACGGGCGGTGGAGCTGCCGGAGAGCATCTTGCCGGTGTATGCCTCCGGTCGCACGGCTGAGCGGTACCGGTCGTGGGTGCGTGAGCGGTGCGGGGTGCGCTACGACGGTCCGGCCGCGCGCAAGCTCGCCGAGGAGACGATGCGCGTCGAGGCGGCGTCGAAGAACAACCCGGCGGACCTGATCAACATCGCGCTGGAGAAGCTGGTCGAGGCGGGCCTGGAGATACCGCGCTTCTCGACGCTGGACGCGATGGCCTCCACGGTGCGGGGCCAGGTGAATGAGGAGATCCTGGCGGACATCCGGAGCCGGATGACCGAGGAGGAGCGGCGTCGGCTGCTGACGCTGCCGGATGTGATCGGCCTGGATCGCAAGACGCTGTTCAACGCGCTCAAGCAGAATCCGGGCCGGGCGACCTGGTCGAACTTCAAGCGGTTGAAGGTCCACTTGGAGTGGGTGGACGGGCTCGGGGAGACCGGCAAATGGCTTCAGGGGGTCGCGTCGTCGAAGGTCGCGGACTTCGCCGGCGAGGCGGAGGCCCAGGACGCGGCCACCTTGAAGGACTACACCGAGGACAAGCGGGTGGCGCTGATCGCGTGTCTGGCCGCCAAGGCCCGCATGCGTGCCCGGGACGACTTGGCGACGATGTTCTGCAAGCGCATGGCGGCCAAGGCGAAGAAGGCCCGCGAGGAGCTGGCCGAGATCCACCGCCAGCAGCAGGAGATCGTCGAAGCGCTGATCGGCAACTACCGCACGCTGCTGCAGCAGGTCGACAAGGAGGGGCCCGCGCAGACCGCTCGCGCAAGGGCCGCCGCGCTGACGAAACAGGCCCTGGACGCGCTGGAGGACTTGGACGAGGAGTCCACTGCGGCCGAAGTTGCCGAGCGGCTGGACGGGAAGGTCTCGCCCGCGTTCCTGGTGCTGGCCGAGGGGCTGATGGTCCAGTCGAACGGCCTGGCCTCGTTGCTGTCCGCGGTGGAGAAATTCGGCGGATTCGAGGCCCAGTACGCGCAGATCGAGAAGGTCTGCGCCCACCATGGCGACAACTGGGAGGTGCTGCTGCACGGGCACCTGAAGGCCGACCGGCCCGTGATGTTCGACCTGACCGACGTCATCGAGCTGAAGGCCACCAGCGAGGACGCAAGCGTTTTGGACGCGCTGGCGCACGCCAAGGCCCACCGCACCCCGGCCCGCGACTATATCCCCGACCGCGACGAGGACGGCAAGGAAATCAACGTCTCCTTCGCCACCCAGAACTGGCAGAAGGTCATCCGCGACCGCCGCCGGCCCGGGTACTTCGTGCGCCGCCACTTCGAGGCCATGGTCTTCTTCTACCTCGCCGAGGAGTTGCGCACCGGCGACGTGGCGGTCATCGGGTCGGAGGAGTACGCCGACTGGTCCGAGCAGCTGCTGCCCTGGGAGCAGGTGGAAGCCAAGCTGCCGGAGTACCTGGTGGAGGTCGGACTTGAAGTTCCCCCGCTGCTTTGGACAGCCTGATACTGGGACGGTTCGTCCCGGAGGAAGCAGTTCAGGTAGTGAGTGCGAAGAGCAACAGCAGCAAGCGGTACACGCCCGAGTTCAAACGGGATGCGGTCAAACTGGTCCATTCTTCGGCGCGGACGGTGACCGAGGTCGCCCGTGATCTCGGAGTCAGCGGCGAGAGCCTGCGCGCCTGGGTGAAGCAGGCGAAGGTCGACCAGGGTGAGGGGTCGGCCGACGCCCTGACGACGGCCGAGAAGGAAGAATTGCGACGGCTGCGCCGGGAGAACCGCGAGCAGCAGCAGACCATCGAGATCTTGAAAAAAGGACTGGCCTTCTTCGCGAAGGAAACGACGAAGTAGGCCAGTTGTGCCTCTTCATCGATGCGGAGAAGGCCGCCGAGGACAACCCCGACGGCTACAGCGTCAGCCTGCTGTGCCGGGTGCTGGATGTGCCCCGTTCGACCTACTATGCCTGGCTCGCCGCGCGGCCCGCCGCCGTGGTGCGCGCGGATGCCGAGGACGAATTGGCCGACGAGATCCGTGAGATCCACGCCAACTCACGTGGCGCGTACGGCGCCCCGCGGGTGCACGCCGCGCTCCGCCGCAAGGGCCATGCGATCAACCGGAAAAAGGTAGAACGGATCATGCGCGAACGCGACATCCGGGGTATCACCCGCCGTAAACGCCGCCATTTGACGAAGCAGGACGCCAAGGCCGCCCCGGCCCCGGATCTCATCGGCCGGGACTTCACGGCATCCGAGCCCGGTACCAAACTGGTCGGTGACATAACCTACTTGCCCACCCTCGCGGGATGGTGGTACCTGGCGACCGTCATCGATCTGGCGACGCGTGAGGTGGTCGGGTACGCGATGGCCGACCACCACCGGGCCGAGCTCGTCACCAGCGCCCTGAGGATGGCCGCCGGCCGAGGCGAGCTGAAGCCCGGCTGCATCTTCCATTCCGATCGCGGCAGTGAGTACACCTCCGCTGAATTCCGGGGAGAGCTAGCCGAGTTGAATCTTAGGCAGAGCATGGGCCGAACTGGAATATGTTATGATAATGCCGCAGCCGAGAGCTTCTTCGGCCTGCTGAAGGCGGAGATCGGCACCACCGTCTGGGAAAGCCACGAGGCGGCCCGCGCTGATGTCTTCCGCTTCATCGAGGTTGAGTACAACCGCACCAGGCTCCGCAAGCATCCCGAGTTCGGGTACCTCACCCCACTCGAAACCCGGATCCTTCTGCAGCAAGACCTCGCCCCCGCAGCGTAACCATCCGCTGTCCAAGATCAGGGGGGAACTTCACCGCTTTGGCCGGCGCCGATCTGGAGACCGCCGCGCGAAGCGCCCGTGAAGGCGGCGACCAGCTCAGCGCGGACGCCGGCGGGCAGCCCTGCGGTGCGGGCGACGGCCTGATCCCGCAGGGCACTGGCGAGCCTGTT
>JAFAUH010000034.1 GCA_019243445.1 Streptomycetaceae bacterium
CGCCGTTGCCGTTGCCGTTGCCGTTCCTGGCCGTATCGACGAGTACGGTGTCACCGTCTCGTACCTCGCCGGCGAGGATTTCCCGGGCGAGCTGATCGCCGATGGCCCTCTGGACGAGGCGGCGCAGCGGCCGGGCGCCATACACCGCGTCGTTGCCCTCGCGGGCCAGCCAATCGAGCGCGGCGTCGGTGACGTCGAGCTCCAGGCGGCGGTCCCTCAGCCGGTCGGCGAGGCGGTCGAGCTGCAGCCGGGCGATCCGGCGCAGCTCGTCCTCGCTGAGCGCGGTGAAGACGACGATGTCGTCGAGGCGATTGAGGAACTCCGGCTTGAAGGATTGCCGGACCGTCTCGAGCACGGCGTTGTGCTTCTGCGCTGCCGTCAGCTCCGGGTTGACCAGGTACTGCGAGCCGAGGTTGGAGGTGAGGATGAGGATGGTGTTGCGAAAGTCCACCGTCCGGCCCTGCCCGTCAGTGAGCCGGCCGTCGTCGAGCACTTGCAGCAGTACGTCGAAGACCTCGGGGTGGGCCTTTTCGACCTCGTCGAGGAGGACAACGGTGTACGGGCGGCGGCGTACCGCCTCAGTCAGCTGGCCGCCCTCTTCGTACCCCACGTAGCCGGGCGGGGCGCCGACCAGGCGGGCCACTGAGTGCTTCTCCCCGTACTCGCTCATGTCGATGCGGACCATGGCGCGTTCGTCGTCGAAGAGGAAGTCGGCGAGCGCCTTGGCCAGTTCGGTCTTGCCAACGCCGGTCGGACCGAGGAAGAGGAATGAGCCGGTCGGACGGTCGGGGTCGGCGATACCGGAGCGCGAACGGCGCACCGCGTCCGAAACGGCGGTGACAGCCTCCGATTGGCCGATCAGCCGCTTGCCGAGCTCTTCCTCCATACGCAGCAGTTTCTGCGTCTCGCCTTCGAGCAGGCGACCGGCCGGGATTCCCGTCCAAGAAGCGACCACTTGGGCGATGTAGTCGGGGGTGACCTCCTCGCCGACCATGCCTTCGAGCTCGCGCTGGGCTTCGACGGCCGCGGCGAGCTCTTTTTCTGCCTCAGGGATGAGCTCCGTCCTGATCTTGCCGGGGGTCACCCAGTCGCCGGTTTCCGGAGCCTTCAGCTCGGCGCGCTGGAATTCGCTCTCCAGCTCGTCGAGGCGCTTCTTCAGCTCACCGACGCGATTGTGCACCTCACGTTCCTTGTTCCAGCGCGCGGTCAGGCCGCGCAGCTGTTCTTCCTTCTCCTCGCGCGACTTGCGCAAGTCCTCGAGGCGCTCGCGAGCCTGCGGGTCGAGCGCCTCTGCGCCTCCCCGCTGAGATTCGAACAGCTTCTTCTGCTTCTTGTCCTTGGCGTTGCCCTTGGCGTTGCCTTTGGCGTCGTCCCTGGCGTTGCCCTTGGCACCGGTGGTCGCGAGCAGCGACTCCTCCTCCATCCGCAGCCGGTCGACGACGCGCTGCAGCTTGTCGATCTCAAGGGGCGAGGAGTCGATCTCCATATGAAGCCGGGACGCCGCCTCGTCGACAAGGTCGATGGCTTTGTCGGGCAGGAAGCGAGAGGTGATGTAGCGGTGCGAGAGGTTAGCGGCTGCCACCAGCGCGGAATCGGCGATACGGACTTCGTGGTGGGCCTCGTAGCGCGGCTTGAGGCCGCGCAGGATCGCGACAGTGTCCTCGACACTCGGCTCAGCGATGAACACCTGCTGGAAGCGGCGCTCCAGCGCCGGGTCCTTCTCGATGCGCTCGCGGTACTCGTCGAGCGTGGTCGCGCCGACCATGCGCAGCTCGCCACGGGCCAGCATGGGCTTGAGCATGTTGCCCGCATCCATCGCCGAATCGCCTCCGGCTCCCGCGCCGACGACGGTGTGCAGCTCATCGATGAAGGTGATGATGCGGCCGTCGCTCTGCTTGATCTCGGCGAGCACAGCCTTCAGCCGCTCCTCGAACTCGCCGCGGTACTTCGCACCCGCGACCATCGCACCGAGATCCAGCTGGACAAGGCGCTTGTCCTTCAGGGAGCCGGGCACATCGCCTTTGACGATGCGCTGGGCCAGGCCCTCGACGACGGCCGTCTTGCCGACGCCGGGCTCGCCGATGAGCACTGGGTTGTTCTTGGTGCGGCGGGAGAGCACCTGGATGACGCGGCGGATCTCGTTGTCCCGGCCGATGACGGGGTCGAGCTTGCCCTCGCGGGCAATCGCTGTGAAGTCGGTGCCGTATTTCTCCAGCGCCTTGTAGGTGGCCTCGGGGTCGGGGGTGGTCACGCGTGTCCCTCCGCGGGCGGTTTCGAAGGCGTTGAGCAGGGCGGCGGCGGTGGCTCCCTGGCGGTCGAGCAATTCGGCGATGGCGCCGCCCTTGGCGGCGAGGCCGATGAGCAGGTGCTCGGTCGATACGTAGGCGTCGCCAAGCTCTCGGGCGCGTCGTCCGGCGTCGGCGATCACCGCGAGCAGGTCGCGGTTGGCCTGCGGCGGGGCGACAGTCGAGCCTTGGACACTGGGCACTGTGGCGAGCAGGGCATGGGCGCCCTTGAGCAGCCCGTCGCCATCGGCGCCGACGGTGGTGAGCAAGTCCTTGATGTTGTCATTCTCCGGCGCTTCGAGGAGCGCCACGAGCAGATGGGCCGGTGTGAGATCCGGATGCCCCGCGGACACTGCCCGGCTGTTGGCGCTGCTGAGCGCCTGCTGGCTCTTGTTGGTCAACTCTGCGTTCATCTGCGGGGTGACCTCCTCGTCAACGACTTCACACCACTCAAGATGACATATACAGCATAAGGCAAGTTGAGTCCTCAACGCTCAATTTTTTCTTCTCTCCCTACCGACTACCGACCCGCAATCCGTCGCCAAGGCAGAGTGCCGGTACGCCGAGCGCAAACGGGCCCGCCACTGCTGTCACAGCGGCGGGCCCGTTGCCCCGACTTCAGGAATTGACTTCAGGCGCCGGCTTCAAGTACCGGCTTCAGGTGTCGACTTCAAGTACCGGCTTCAGGTGTCGCGCTTGGGGCGCCACACGACCAGCGCACTGGCCTGCTGCACGTCCTCGTACGGCACTAGGTCACGGCGGTACGAGGCGTGCACCGCCGCCTCACGCTGTCGCATCGCCGCCGCTGCCCCCTCCAGACCGGCCTGGAGCTCGACAACGCGCGCCTGCAGCGCGGCCACCTGATTCTCCAGTTCGATGATCCTCTTGATTCCGGCGAGGTTGATGCCGTCCTGGCTCAACTGCTGGACTTGACGCAGGAGTTCAATGTCACGCGCCGAATAGCGGCGACCCCGGCCGGCGGTGCGATCCGGCGATACAAGGCCGAGCCGGTCGTACTGCCGCAGCGTCTGCGGGTGCAATCCGGACAGTTGGGCCGCCACGGAGATCACATACACCGGTGACTCGTCGGTCAGCTCATACGGATTGCGGCGTGCGCCACGGCCGTCCATCTCAAACTCCCTTCGCGGCCTTGAACAGCTCTGCCCGCGGATTCGTACCCGCGGTCGCCTCGCGATACGACTCAAGCGCGTCCAGCGCCTTGCCCTCCACTGCCGGCGGGACCACGACCTCGACGGTGACCAGCAGGTCGCCACGGGTGCCGTCCTTGCGGACCGCGCCCTTGCCGCGGGCACGCATGGTGCGCCCGTTCGGCGTACCCGGCGGCAGCTTGAGCGTTACTGCAGGGCCACCCAGCGTCGGTACCTTGATCTCCGCACCGAGCGCCGCCTCCGGGAAGGTGACCGGCACAGTGACCGTCAAATTGTCGCCACGGCGCCCGAAGACCGGGTGCGGCTGGACGTGGACGACGACATACAAGTCGCCGGCCGGGCCGCCCCGCTCGCCCGGAGTGCCCTTGCCACGCAACCGGATCCGCTGCCCGTCGCTGACGCCCGCCGGGATGCGCACCTGCATGGTGCGCGAACTACGCGCCCGGCCACTGCCTTTGCACTCGTCGCATGGGTCCTGGGCGACCAGCCCGCGGCCCTTGCACTCCACGCACGGGTCGGTGAGCGAGAAGCCGCCGCCGCCACTGCGCGAGACCTGACCAGTGCCCATACAGCCCGGGCAGACCCGCGGGGTGCCGTTCTTGTCGCCGGTGCCCGAACACCGCTTGCACGCCGCCTGGTTGGACATGCGCAGCGGGACTGTGGCCCCGTCCACCGCCTCGGTGAAGCTCAGCGTCACATCGGACTCGATGTCCTGGCCGCGGCGCGGCTGGGTGCGTGCCGTGCCCCGGTTGAACAGGCCGCCGAAAACGTCCCCGATCCCGCCGCCAAAGCCACCAGCCGCACCACCGCCGCCAGGAACTGAACCAAACAGGTCACCCAAGTCGAAACCGAAGCCACCGGGGCCCGTTGCACCGCCCGGACCACGGCCTCTGCCCTCTCCGAAGATGGCACCGTTGCCGAACAGAGCGCGCGCCTCGTCGTACTCCTTACGCCGTTTGGGGTCAGAGAGCACGTCGTTGGCCTCAGAGATCTCCTTGAAGCGCTCCTCAGCCCTCGCGTCGCCCTTGTTGGCGTCCGGATGATTCTCGCGGGCGAGCTTCCGGTACGCCTTCTTGATCTCTGCCTCGGTCGCATCCTTGGAGACGCCGAGGACCTTGTAGTAGTCCTTCTCGACGAAGTCCTTGGTGCTCATCCCCGGCGTCCCTCCTCTCCTACGATCACGACCATCATGACGTCAGCCCTACTCCGGGCCACCGTTCTCCTCGTCGGACGCCTCTTCCGCTTTGGCCTGCGCACCGGGCTGCGGCTCAGCGACCGCCACCCGCGCGGGACGGATCGTACGCTCGCCGATCCGATACCCCGGCTGCAGGATCTGCACGCACGTAGTTTTGCTGACATCCGGTGAGTAACTGTGCATCAGGGCCTCGTGCACCAGCGGGTCGAAAGGATCACCCTCCTTGCCGAAGTGCTGCAAGCCCATCTTGGCCACCACGGTCTCCAGCGACTCACCGACCGACTTGAAGCCGCCCACCAATTCGCCGTGCTCCCGCGCCCGCCCGATGTCGTCGAGCACTGGCAGGAGTTCGGTGAGCAGGTTGGCGATCGCGATCTCACGGACCGCGATCCGGTCACGCTCCACCCGTCGGCGGTAGTTCTGGTACTCCGCCTGGAGGCGCTGAAGGTCCGCGGTGCGCTCCGCCAGCTGCCCGCGTACCGACTCCAGTTCCTTGTACGCCCCTTCGCCCCTGGCCGGGGCGCCCGGGCCCGTCTGTGCGGCGGGCCCGGCGCCCTTCGCCACCGGCTCCCCTGCGGTATCCCCCGCCGGGGCGCCAGCGGCGTCGACGGCGTCGACGGGGACGTCAGAGGGCTTCCGCGAGAAGCCCTGCGACTCCTCCGTCACGCGGCACCACCCTCACGCTTCACTCCCTCATCGTCGACGATCTCGGCGTCGACGACGTCCTCGCCGGCCGCGTCCTTCACGTCGTGAAGACCCGCGCCCTCGGCACCGGCCGCCGCGCCCGCACCGTCGGCACTGGCCTGGGCGTACATCGCCTGGCCGAGCTTCTGGCTGACCGCCGCCACCTTCTCGGTCGCTTCGCGGATCGCGGTGATGTCCTCGCCCTTCAGCTTCTCCTTCAGCTCGCCCACCGCGGTCTCGACCTCGGTCTTGACCTCGCC
>JAFAUH010000166.1 GCA_019243445.1 Streptomycetaceae bacterium
CGACGGAACACGGACGCCCGATTACACCGGCGAGTTCACCATCGACTACACACCGCCCGCCTGGTACATCACGAACGAGGAGGACGGTGCCAAGTCGGAGTCGAAACCGCCGACGACGCCGGATACCGAGGACGAGTCGGCGAGGGGGACGGCATCGGGCGGGAGTTCATGGTCAGCACCACCGGCGCCGAGCTCCGACAGCGGTCCGAGTTTCCCCACTTTCATGCCTCATACAAGTGAGGAAAAGCCGGAGTCGTCGTCAGCATTCGAGAAGAACTCATCGGATGACTCGGGGGACAATCCACCCGGAGCAGTGCAGAGTGCATCTACTATGCGTTTCTCTGCGATCTCCCTGAAGAAGACCAAAGCACCGCAAGACACTTCCGAATCGGCCGAAGGTGATACTTCAGGTGGTAGCGACACCAAGTCGCCCGAACTCTTCACTTCCACCCAGCGATTCTCCGCAATCTCGCTGAAGCAGAACAAGGACAAGGAGCCTCGCGAGGAGAAGCCCAAGCCCGCTGCCGTGCCGACACCGGCACCGACACCGATGTCGGCTCCGCCAGCGATGCCGACACCTCCTCCCCCGCCGCCGCCCGCGGCTGAGGAACAGAAAGCAGAGCCCGCGCCGAACACGGATCCCCGCGGCACGGCCCCGACCTCGTCTGCCCCGGCCCCACCGGCGCCCCCTGCGCCGCAGGCACCGCGGCCCACCATCGTGCCTCCCGTCACACCTCCGGCTGTGCCCAACCCGATAGCTCCGCAGGGGGCGTCGGGTGCACCGGCCGCCGCCCAGCCGTGGGCCCCGCAAGGCCCGGAATCGGCCTGGTCCCTGCAACCACCGCCACCGCCGCAACACTCCGTACCACAGCCCCCGCCGCAGTACGAAGCGGCACAGTACGAAGCGGCACAGTACCCTGCGCCGCAGCCACCCGTGTACGGGTACCCGCAACCACCCGCGCCCGAGCCCAATTCCTCTTTCGTACCGCTGCCGCCGCCGAGCCCGACGCAGCAGCCGCCCGTCGCGTACGGCTACCCACAACCACAACCACAACCACAACCGATGTTTCCGCAGCAGCCGGGCCCACAGCAGCAAGCCGGGCCGGCGGTACCTCCCGCCGACCCCCGTGTCGGCGGCTGGCCGACCACCTCGCCCGACCAGCAGCAGCACGGCCCGGGCGGCGCGCCCCTCGGCTACACAGCAGCGGTCGAGCTGTCCTCCGACCGTCTGCTGCGCAATCAGCCCAAGCCCAAGAAGCCGGGCAGCAACATCCCCGGCGCCAGCCGCTTCAAACTGGGCGGCAAAGCCGCCGAGGCCGAGCGCCAGCGCAAGCTGGAGCTGATCCGCACCCCGGTGACGTCCTGCTACCGGATCGCGGTGATCAGCCTCAAGGGCGGTGTCGGTAAGACCACGACGACCACCGCACTCGGTGCCACCCTCGCATCGGAGCGCCAAGACAAGATCCTCGCGATAGACGCCAACCCGGACGCGGGCACGCTCGGTCGCCGAGTGCGCCGCGAGACGGGTGCCACCATCCGCGACCTCGTCCACCAGCTGCCGTTCCTCAACAGCTACATGGACATCCGCCGCTTCACCTCACAGGCGCCCTCGGGCTTGGAGATCATCGCGAACGACGTGGACCCGGCCGTGTCGACCACGTTCAACGACGAGGACTACCGGCGGGTGATTGAAGTCGTCGGCCGTCAGTACCCGATCGTCCTCACCGACTCCGGCACCGGTCTGCTCTACAGCGCCATGCGCGGTGTGCTCGACCTTGCCGACCAGTTGATCATCATCTCCACGCCGTCCGTCGACGGTGCGAGCAGCGCGAGCACCACGCTCGACTGGCTCTCCGCCCACGGCTACTCGGACCTGGTCGCGCGCAGCCTCACCGTGATCTCCGGAGTCCGTGAGACCGGAAAGATGATCAAGGTGGAGGACATCGTGGCGCACTTCCAGACGCGCTGTCGCGGCGTCATCGTCGTCCCGTTCGACGAGCATCTGTCAGCAGGCGCCGAGGTCGACCTGGACATGATGCGGCCGAAGACCCGTGAGGCGTACTTCAACCTCGCTGCGATGATCGCCGAGGACATTGTGCGCTCTCAGCACGGCAGCGGCCAGGGCATGTGGGGCCAGCCCGACGGCAACGCACCTCAGCCGCAGCAGGGGCAGCCCATGCCCGGGCAGCCGATGCCGGGTCAGCCGCAGCCCCAGTACCCGCACCCGTACTACCCCGCGGGGCCAGGCCCGCAAGGCGGACCACCGCCTCAGCAGCCACCGTCCGGGCCGTACCCACCGCAGCCGTACCCGCCGCAGCAAGGCGCACCGCAGGGTTGGCCGCAGCAGCCTCCGCAACACCAGCACCAACCTCCGCAGCACCAACAGCCGCAACCCGGCTACGGCTATGGCTACCCCCCGCCGCCTCCGCAGCAATAAAGCAGCAATGAAGAGGAAGGGAAAAGGCCCGGGGAATTGATCGCCCGGGCCCTTCCCCTCTTCACGTCTTCACGTAATCCGCTTCATCCATCGACGAGTTCGCGGGCGCGCTTCACATCGAGGGCCATCCGCTCCAGCAGCGCGTCGATCGAGTCGAACTTTTCCTGCCCGCGCAGAAATGCGGAGAAGTCGACGGCCACATGCAGCCCATACAGGTCGAGTCCGACGCGGTCGATCGCATATGCCTCCACGGTGCGCATGGTGCCGTCGAACGTCGGGTTGGTGCCGACCGAGATCGCCGCGGGCATCGACTCCCCCTCGACGACGAGCCATCCCGCGTAGACACCATCTGCGGGGATCGCCGAGTGCGGCAAGGTCTCCACATTGGCTGTCGGATACCCCAGCTCACGGCCACGCTGCGCACCCCGTACGACCACGCCCTCGACCCGGTGCGGACGGCCCAGCGCCTCCGCAGCGCCCGCGACATCGCCTTCCGCGACCAGCCGCCGGATCAGCGAGGATGAGAACGGCTCGCCGCCGCCCGCCTCCCCCGCGAGGAATAGGTCGACGACGTCGATCTGGTAGTCGTACTTGAGCCCGAGCGCCGACAAGTACTCCACGTCGCCGGCCGCTTTGTGCCCGAAGCGGAAGTTCGGCCCTTCCACCACGACCTTGGCGCCAAGCGCCTCGACGAGCACCGTGCGGATGAACTCGCCCGGCGACAGCTGCGAGAAGTCGGTGGTGAAGGGGATGATCAACAGCGCGTCCACACCCAGCTCCGCCATCAGCTCGGCGCGCCTGTGATGTGCGGCGAGCAGCGGTGGATGGCTACCAGGCCGGACGACTTCGCTGGGGTGCGGGTCGAAGGTGACGACCACTGACGGAATGCCCAGCTCCCGGGCGTGTGTCACCGCCCGGCCGATGATCAGTTGATGCCCACGGTGCACACCGTCGTAGGAACCGATGGTGACGACACTGCGTCCCTGCGCCCACTCCTCGGGAATGTCCTTCAAACCCCGCCAGCGCTGCACCGTGACTGCTCCTCGCCCGAACCGAATCGAACCAAACCGAACCGAACCGAACCATGCCGTGCCGATGTGATGACGGTCCAAGACTGCCATGCCGCCGCGTGCCCTACGGAATCGAACGTCTCATCATCCGTGAGGAGAACATGGCGCAGGGGTAGGGTCTAGGCGAATCCGGCCACGATCTTCATCTCACTGTGCTTCTCCTCGACCAGGGCGATGAACCGGTCCTCAGGGCCGAAGACCGCGATAGTCCCGGCGCTGTCGAGTCCGGGCGCCTTCAGCCGTACGCCGTTGGCCAGTAGCCGGGCCTGCTCGGCGTCGACGTCCCAGCGCGTGAATGCCGCGCTCGCCGCCTCGCCGATCGGCATCACATCCAGCGACTCCTCGAGTTGCTCGTGCTCTTCGAGCTCTTCGAGGGTGCGCGCCTGCTCGATGCCGTACGGGCCGACGCGGGTGCGCCGCAGCGCCGTCAGATGACCGCCGGTACCGAGATCGGCCCCGAGGTCACGGGCGAGCGCCCGAATGTACGTGCCCGACGAGCAGTCGACGGACACGTCCACATCGAGCAACGCCATCCCGTCCTGCTCGACCTGGCGCACGTCGTGGATGACGAACGAGGAGACACTCACCGGCCGGGCGGAGAGCTCGAATTCCTCGCCGGCGCGGACCAGTCGGTGGGAGCGCTGCCCGTCGACCTTGATCGCGCTGACCTTGGAGGGCACCTGGAGAATATCGCCGGTGAGCTTGGCGATCGCCTCGTCCAACACCTCGCTGGTGATATGCGCCGCCGAGGCCGTCGCCGTGACCTCGCCCTCGGCGTCGTCGGTGACGGTCGACTGCCCGAGCCGGATCGTCGCCTGGTACGTCTTCGCCGTGAGGGCAAGATGGCCGAGCAACCGGGTCGCCTTCTCGACTCCGATGACGAGCACGCCGGTGGCCATGGGGTCGAGCGTGCCGGCGTGGCCGACGCGCCGGGTCCCGGCGAGTCGGCGCAGCCGGGAGACGACGTTGTGCGAGGTGACTCCGGCGGGCTTGTCGACGATGACAAGGCCGTCCGGGCCCGTTCCCTTGCGCTTCATGCTTCTCCGGACATGTCGGAACCAGTCTCTGCCTCGCCGCCCGCCTCTGTTTCGCCGTCCCCGGCGAGCGGCTTGCGGTACGGGTCGGCGTCGCCTGCGTAGCCCTTCCCAGCGGCCGACTCGCGCACCTGCTCGTCGGCGGCGTGCGCCTTGGCGAGCAGGTCGTCGATGGTGCGGGCGTTGTCCGGTACCGCATCGAGCACGAACGTCAGTGACGGGGTGAACCGCACCCCGGTTTGCCGTCCGACCTCGGAGCGAAGTACGCCCTTGGCGCTTTCCAACGCCGCAGCGGACGCCGTCCGCTCCTCCTCGGAGCCGAAGACCGTGTAGAAGACAGTCGCCTCCCGCAGGTCACCGGTGACCCGGGTGTCCGTGATCGTCACATAGCCGAGCCGCGGGTCCTTGATCCGCCGCTGCAGTGTCTCCGCGACCACGACCCGGATGCGGTCCGCCAACTTGCGCGCCCGCGCGGTGTCGGTCATGCGTCATCTTCTCTCTGTCTAGCTGTCTAGTCGTCGTCTGGCTTCTAGTCGTCGTCTCCGTGGATCCGCTGTCGCGCCGACAGCAGGTCCACTTCCGGGCGGGCGGCCATCCAGCGCTCGCACTGCCCGAGTACGTCTGTGATGTGCGGCAGATCCGCGGACACCACCGCGATGCCGATCTCGGCTCTGCGGTAGAGGTCTTGTGCGCCGACTTCGGCCACACTGACCGCATAGCGGCGGTGCAGTTCGGCCACGATGGGCCGGACGACGGATCGCTTCTCCTTCAGCGAGCGGACGTCGCCGAGAAGCAGGTCAAAGCAGAGCGTCCCTACATACATGGGTATCGGGTTCAAGCCGACCCGCAAGGCCTCGTATTACTCATGTCACTTATGTCGCTTATGTCAACGATAGTCACAGCAGTCATCACAGCATTCACCACCACAGTAGCGGCCATGGCCGGGGCCGGTCGGCGGAAGGGATATTCCGTCGATCGGCCCCGGCCCTGGTCCTAGCTGCTGTGCGGTCAGCCGCGCGGCTTCTCGCGCATCTCGTAGGTGGCGATGATGTCGTCGACCTTGATGTCGTTGTAGTTGCCGAGGTTGATACCGCCCTCGAAACCTTCACGGATCTCGGTGACATCGTCCTTGAAGCGGCGCAGACCCTCGATGGTGAGGTTCTCCGCGATGACCTTGCCGTCGCGGAGGAGGCGGGCCTTGGTGTTGCGCCGGACCTCGCCGGAGCGGATGAGCACACCGGCGATGTTGCCGAGCTTGGACGAGCGGAAGACCTCGCGGATCTCCGCGGTGCCCAGCTCGACCTCTTCGAACTCCGGCTTGAGCATGCCCTTCAGGGCCGCCTCGATCTCCTCGATCACCTGGTAGATGACCGAGTAGTACCGGACGTCGACACCCTCGCGTTCGGCCAGCGACGTGGCGCGGCCCTCGGCCCGCACATTGAAGCCGATCACAATGGCGTCGGAGCCCGCCGCCAGGTTGATGTCGTGCTCGGTGACCGCACCCACACCGCGGTGCAGGATGCGCAGGTCGACCTCGTCGCCGACGTCCAGCTGCATGAGCGAGGACTCCAAGGCCTCGACCGAACCGGACGCGTCGCCCTTGAGGATGAGGTTGAGCTGCTGCACCTGACCGGCCTTGAGCGCCTCGTCCAGGTTCTCCAGGGAGAACCGGACGCCCTTGCGGGCGAACGCCGCGTTCCGCTCACGAGCAGCACGCTTCTCGGCGATCTGGCGGGCGGTGCGGTCCTCGTCGACGACGAGGAAGTTGTCGCCCGCGCCAGGCACGTTGGTCAGGCCGAGCACCAGCACCGGCGCGGAAGGACCGGCCTCTTCCACGTTGTTGCCGCTGTCGTCGAGCATCGCCCGGACGCGGCCGTACGCGTCGCCGACCACCATCGTGTCGCCGACCCGCAGCGTGCCGCGCTGGACGAGCACAGTGGCCACGGCGCCACGGCCGCGGTCGAGGTGCGCCTCGATCGCGATGCCCTGCGCGTCCTGCTCGGGGTTGGCGCGCAGGTCGAGTGAGGCGTCCGCAGTGAGGACCACAGCCTCCAGCAGGCCATCAATGTTGATGCCCTGCTTGGCGGAGATGTCGACGAACATCGTGTCGCCGCCGTACTCCTCGGCCACCAGGCCGTACTCGGTCAGCTGGCCGCGCACCTTGGTCGGGTCCGCGCCCTCGACATCGATCTTGTTGACCGCGACGACGATCGGTACCTCAGCCGCCTTGGCGTGGTTGAGCGCCTCGATGGTCTGCGGCATGACGCCGTCGTTCGCCGCCACCACGAGAATCGCGATGTCGGTCGACTTCGCACCACGGGCACGCATGGCGGTGAACGCCTCGTGGCCCGGAGTGTCGATGAAGGTGATCTTCCGGTCCTCGCCGTTGACCTCGGTGGCGACCTGGTAGGCACCGATGTGCTGGGTGATGCCGCCGGCCTCGCCCGCGACCACATTGGTCTTGCGGATCGCGTCGAGCAGACGGGTCTTTCCGTGGTCGACGTGACCCATGACGGTGACCACCGGCGGGCGCGCGACAAGCGCTTCCTCGCCACCCTCGTCCTCGCCGAACTCGATGTCGAAGGACTCGAGAAGCTCGCGGTCCTCCTCCTCCGGGCTGACGATCTCGATGACGTAATTCATCTCCTGCGCGAGGAGCTGCAACGTGTCGTCGGAGACCGACTGGGTCGCGGTGACCATCTCACCCAGGTTCAGCATGACCTGGACGAGCGACGCCGGGTTGGCGTTGATCTTCTCCGCGAAGTCGG
Organism: Streptomycetaceae bacterium; assembly: GCA_019243445.1. Taxonomy (GTDB): domain Bacteria; phylum Actinomycetota; class Actinomycetes; order Streptomycetales; family Streptomycetaceae; genus Streptantibioticus_B. The sequence goes on from JAFAUH010000166.1 coordinate 7,310, forward strand.
TGAGCGAGGCACCACGGGAGAGCCGTACGGACTGGCCGTTACCACGCGGCAGCAGCACACCACCCACGGAGGGGGCCTGCATGGCCTCGTACTCCTGGCGACGCTGCCGCTTCGACTTACGACCACGCGCCGGGCGGCCACCCGGGCCACGGCCGAAGGCACCCTGCGTACCGCCGCGGCCACCCGGACCGCCGGGACGGCCACCGAAGCCGGGACGGCCACCGCCACCCCCGGCGCCGCCGAAGCCGGCGCCGCCGCCGCCCGGACCGCCGGGACGGCCGGCGAAGCCGGTGCTGGGACGGCCACCGCCACCGCCGGGACGGCCGCCGAAGCCGCCGCCACCACCGGGACGTCCGCCGCCGCCCCCGGCGCGACCGCCGCCACCGCCAGGTCCGCGGCCACCGCCTCCCGGGCCGCCGCCCGGACGCGAGCTGGCAGCGGGACGCTGCGGCATCATGCCGGGGTTCGGACGCGGGCCGCTGCCTTGCGGGCGCGGCATACCGCCCGGGGTCGGGCGAGGCCCGCCCGAACCGGCGGAACCGCCATGGCCGCCGCCGGGACGCGGACCGCCCGGACGGGCGCCGCCGCCGGGGCCGCCGGCTCCGCCAGGGCCGCCGCCGGGACGCGGACCGCCGGGACGGGCACCGCCCGGAGCTTGCGGACGCGGCATGCCTGTGCTGCCGGACGAGGTGAACGGGTTGTTGCCGGGACGCGGGCCGGACGGACGGGGACCGCCCGGACGGGCGCCGCCGCCGGGACGTGGCGCACGCTCGCCGCCGCGCGCACCGCCGTCACGCGGGCCGGGCCCGGGACGCTGCGAGGGACGCGGACCGGGAGCCGCAGGGCGCGGGCCGGAGGGCGCGCCCGGGGACGGCGCGGCAGCAGCGGGGCTTGCAGGGCTTGCCGGGGCTGCAGGAGTCACCGGAGCTGCAGGAGTTGCCGGGGCTGCCGGACTCGCAGGCGAGGAGAACTCGGCCGCGGGCGCGGGCTGTGCCGGAGTCGGCCTCGGGCCCGGGCGCGGGCCCGGAGCCGCAGGACGCGGCCCAGGGGCAGGGGTAGGCGCGGAAGCGGCGGGCTTCGGCGCGGGGGTCGCCGGCTTGGGCGCGGCGGGACGGGCCGTGGCAGCCGCTCCTGGAACGGGTCCAGGCTGCGGCGACGGCTTGGCTGGCGCCTGCTTGCGCGGCGCGGACGGCTTGGCAGCCTTGGAACCGGCGGCGCCGTTCCCCTGCTGCAGCGCATCAGTCAGTTTACGAACAACCGGCGCCTCGATCGTCGAGGACGCCGAACGGACGAATTCACCAAGTTCTTGGAGCTTGGCCATGACGACCTTGCTCTCCACTCCGAACTCCTTGGCGAGTTCGTATACCCGGACCTTAGCCACTTCGCTCCTTCTGGTCCGGGGTTGGTCGTCCGCCGGACCGTCGCTACTTCATGGGCGTACTCATCGCGTACTCATCGAGTGCTCATCGCAATCTCGACCTACTTCCGACTCGCGAGGTACCTGACCGCACGGTCACCCGTGCCGTTCTCTGATCACTTTCATTTACCGGTAGTACTGCTGGTGCTGCTTGTCGTGTCTATGTGCTCCGCCTGCGCGACGCACTGCCGTAGTCTCTCCGTCCCAAGCGGTCCCTGGCTCCGGTAAGCCCGGGGGAACGCCCGGCGGCGGACCGCCAGGTCGTAACACGCCATGTCAAGGTGCAGATACGCGCCCCGACCGGGCAGCGTACCGCGCGGGTCAGCGACGCATTCGTCGCCGACCACCGCGATACGCAGCAGATCGCCCTTGGCCGTTCGCTGACGGCAGCCCACACAAGTGCGCTCCGGGCACAGTCGTACCCGCGTCCGGCCAGACACTGCTAAGTCTACCTCCCCGCACCAACCTCACCCCTTCGGGTCGGTTTGCGCTTGGCTGTTCGTTGCCCACATATCCAGGGGATTACTCCTGTGGGTGACCGCCCTGCACGCCCTCAGGGTGCGTGTCGGTGTGTGGGTTGGTGTGCGTGTTGATCTCCGGCTCGGTGTCCGGCCGGATGTCGATCCGCCAGCCGGTGAGGCGGGCCGCGAGGCGCGCATTCTGCCCCTCCTTGCCGATCGCCAGTGACAGCTGGTAATCGGGCACCGTCACCCGAGCCGAGCGAGCCGCGAAGTCCACCACCTCGACCTTGCTCACCCGTGCGGGTGAAAGAGCGTTGCCCACCATCCGCGCGGGGTCCTCGGACCAGTCGACGATGTCGATCTTCTCGCCGTTCAACTCCGCCATCACCGCGCGCACCCGTGCCCCCATCGGGCCGATGCATGCGCCCTTGGCGTTGAGCCCCTGGCGTGCCGACCGCACCGCGATCTTGGTGCGGTGTCCGGATTCGCGCGCCACCGACTCGATCACCACCGAGCCGTCCGCGATCTCCGGGACCTCCAACGCGAAGAGCTTCTTCACCAGGTTGGGATGGGTACGCGACAGTGTCACCGACGGCCCGCGCACTCCCTTGACCACTCGGACGACATACGCGCGCAGGCGTGTGCCGTGTTTGTACTCCTCGCCCGGAACCTGTTCCTGCGGGGGCAGGATCGCCTCGAGCTTGCCGATGTCAACGAGGACATTGCGCGGGTCATTCCCCTGCTGCACCACACCCGCGACGATGTCACCCTCACGGCCCGCGTACTCGCCGAAGGTGATCTCCTCCTCGGCGTCGCGCAGCCGCTGCAGGATGACCTGCTTGGCCGTGGTCGCGGCGATCCTGCCGAAGCCGGTCGGCGTGTCGTCGAACTCCCGCGGCGTCTCGCCCTCGGGGACTTCGTCGGGCTCTTCCTTCGCCCAAACAGTCACGTGTCCGGTGGTGCGGTTGAGCTCGACCCGCGCGTTGCGGTAGCTGCCGGGCTCTCTGTGATACGCAATGAGGAGGGCCGACTCGATCGCCTCCACCAGCAGGTCGAACGAAATCTCTTTTTCGCGGACCAGACCCCGCAGGGCACTCATGTCGATGTCCACGACTACGCCTCCTCAGTGCTCTCGTCGATGTCAGCGGAGGCCAGTTCCGCGTCGTCGTCCTGGGTGATCCCATCGTCTTTGGATTTACGGCTGAATTCGACCTCGACCCGCGCTCCGGCGATCTCGGCGAAGGCAAGACGGCGGGAAAGGGGTTTGCGACCCTTGACCCCGGGCACTTCCACCTCAAGGCCCTCTTCATCCACTGCGGTGATCCGCGCGATCAGCTCGCCACCCTCAGCCAGCCGCGCCTTGACCAACCGGCCGGTGTTGCGCGCGAAGTGCCGGGGCTCGGTGAGTGGCCGGTCGATTCCTGGGGAGGTGACCTCGAGGACGTACGGTGCGCCGCCCATCGCATCGGACGCGTCGAGCACGGCGGAGATCTCGCGGCTCAACTCCGCGACCGCGTCCAGTTCCACGCCGGTGTCGGAATCGATCACCACGCGCAGCATCCGCCGCTTGCCCGCCGGGGTCACGGTGATCTCTTCCAGGTCGAGTCCCGCGGCCTTTGCGAGTGGCTCCAGCAATCCTCGCAGCCTGTCGGTCTGGGTGGTGCTCATGCGGGTGACTCCTCGGCCGCGTGTGCTGTTGTCGGATCGTCGCGCGTCGCAGCAAGCCTATCGGTTCCGGCAGCTGACTGACGATTCGGCGAATATGCCGGGCGGATGCCGGGTCATCGTCGTCCTCGCAGGTCCGCGCGGTAAGGTCCCCAACAACCGACGGACCGGAACCGTGGTTCGCCTCAGCCTCCAGGAAGAACAGGAACAGGAAGAGGCCGGGAAGAAGGAAGAAGATCGTGGCGCCAGGGACGACACCGTGGGCCCGCTCCGGGCCGTGCAGACGAGCCGTACTCGCCGGTGGACTCACGTTGCCGTTGGCGGCCTGCGCCGGCCCCTTGACTGCGCAGAACGAGGGCGAGAACGATCCCGGCCTTGCTCTGAGCGCGCGGGCCGCACAGGACAGCTCGGCGCTGCTGGCCCGGTACGACGCCACGGCCGCAGCGCACCCGCAGCTCGTGGCGCAGCTGAGCCCGCTGCGTGCCCAAGTGTTCCAGCACATCAAGGCGTTCACGGTTCCGGGCGCGCCGAGCCCGTCGGTCTTCGTGTCGGCGTCGGCCCCGGCCGTGGCCCGCCAGGTGCCGGCCGATCAAGGCCAGGCGCTGGCCGCACTCGCCGCCACGGAACAGCGCCTCGCCGATGCCCGGACGGCCGCCTTGCAGGAGGCCCCACCCGGTCTCGCGTGTCTGCTCGCCTCGGTGGCCGCCGCCGGTGCATGCCATGTGCTGCTGCTGCAAGACAGTGCATGAGCAAAAGACGGTGCATGAGCAAAAGACGGTGATTCCCGCATTCTCCGAGCCCTTGAGGAGGGCCGCATGACTTCACCGCCGACCGCATCGGCCCCCGGGAGCGCGCTTGCCGCGGCACAGGCGGCGCTCGCCGCGGAGTACGCCGCCCTCTACGGTTACGGAGTGGTCGGCGCCCGGGTCGGGGCCGGACGGCGCTCCGATGCGCGGGCGGCTTATGACGCGCACCGCGCGCAGCGCGATGCCCTCACTCGCACTATCCATGGCCTCCACGCCGATCCGGTGGCTGCGGCTCCCGCCTATGCGCTCCCTTTCCCCGTGCCCGATCAGGCGGCAGCCGTGCGGCTCGCCGCGTATCTGGAGGACCGTATCGCCGGGACCTACGCCGATCTCGTGCGCACCGCACGCGGTGATCTGCGCCGGGACGCCGCTGCCGCGCTGCGCGACGCCGCACTGCGCGCTGTGCGGTGGCGTGGCAGCGGCACAGCCTTCCCGGGGCTGATCGAACGGGCCCCGTGAGGGGAGCCACGCGAGCGGCACAGGGCGAGCGACACACGCAAACGACTCAGTGCCCCAGCCCAGCGCCTCCGTCGACCGGGATCACAGCGCCGCGCACATAACCGGCACCAGCCAAAAATGCCACCGCGTCGGCGACTTCCTCGGGCCGGGCGAGCCGTCCGGCTGGGGTCTGCCGCAGCAACTCCCGACGCTGCTCCGCAGTGAGCGCATGGTTCATGTCCGTCTCGGTCAGACCAGGCGCCACTACATTGCAGGTGATGTCCCGGGGGCCGAGCTCATGGGTCAGTGACCGTGCGAAGCCGACCAGCCCTGCCTTGGCCGCCGCGTAGTTGGTCTGCCCGGGGGCGCCGTGCAGTGCCGCCGTGGAGGAGATCAGCACGATACGGCCATGGCGTTCCCGGAGCATCCCGCGTATCGCGCGTTGGGCGACCCGGAAGGCCCCGACGAGGTTGGTGTCGATGACGGAGGTGAAGTCCGTCTCGTTCATCCGCACCAGCAGTTGGTCGTGAGTGACGCCCGCGTTGGCGACCAGGACGGTGACCGGACCGTGGACCGACTCGGCCTCCTTGAAGGCGCAGTCCACCTGATGGCTGTCTGTGACATCGCACCGTACGGCGAGAAAACCCTCGTCACTGGGGGGTTTGTCACCGCGGTAGGTCACCGTGACCAAGTCCCCGGCCGCCGCGAAGCGGCGGGCTATGGCCAGCCCGATCCCCCTGTTTCCCCCGGTCACCAGGACCGACCGGGGCGTTGCCTGTGTCATTGTGCCTTCCTTCCTTTCTTCTCTCCTCTGCTCGTCTGCTGGATCCCGCTCTTCCGCTATCACCCCCTATAGCCCCCTATAGCCCCTTTGCGGTGTCTTCCGCGTACTCGTACGCGCAGCCCCACCACGCACAAGGCGAGCGCGACGAAGGCGAGTACGGAGATCCAGAAGGTGGCCACGTGCATGGCATCGAGGAAGGCGCGGTCGGCCTCCTCCGCCAACTGCGGTAGTCGCAGCGAAGCGGCCAGTGACCGTGCCGCCTCGGCCGAGGTCCGGGCCGCCTGCACGGCTCCGGGCGGCAGCCGGGAGCCGCTGCCGGGCAGTGCGGCACCCGCCATCCGCTCCTGGTACACCCCGGAGAGGATCGAGCCTGTCATCGCCACCCCGAGCGTCCCGCCCACCTGCCGCGTAACGCTACTGAGCGCTGATCCGGCGCCCGCGAGATTCTGCGGCACTCTGCTCATCATCGCGGCTGTGAGCGGCGTACCGATCAGACCCATGCCGAATCCCTGCAGCCACAGCAGCGTGACGATGACCAGGGTCGGCGTCTGCCCGTTGAACCACAGATAGCAGACGTAGGTGGCGCCCATGACCAGCATCCCGGCCGCGACGGTCCACCGGGCCGACAGCAGGCGGCTCGCCATGGGCGAGGCCTGACTGCCGAGGACGATGCCGACCGCGGGGGCGATCATCACGGTTCCGGCATGCATGGGAGAGAAACCACGAGGCCCCTGCAGATAGAAGGCCGCGTAGAACAGATGCCCGTTCAGTGTCATGAACGCAAGCAGCAGCACCACACACCCGGCTGTGAATCCGGGCAGCCGGAACAACCGCAGGTCCAGGCTGGGAGCGTAGGAGGTGCGCTGGCGTGCCACGAAGGCGACGAGCAGCACGGCGCCCAATCCAAGGGGGAGCAGGACATGCGGTCCGTACCAGCTCTCCCGGTTGCCGAGATCGATGATTCCGTAAACCAGACCGCTCAACGCGAGTACCGACAGGGCCAGTCCCGGCAGATCGAGCACCTGACGCCGTGCACCGCCCAGCTTCGGTACGACGACTACCACCCCGGCCAGGCACCCGACGACGATCGGCACATTGACCAGGAACACCGAGCCCCACCAGAAGTGGCTGAGCAGCGCCCCACCTGCGAGCGGGCCGACGGCAACGCCCAGGCCGCTGGACGAGCTCCAGATCGCGATCGCCCGGGTGCGTTTCTCCGGCGGGGTGCTCTGCACGATGACCGACAGCGTCGCAGGCATCAGTAGTGCGCTGCCCGCGCCCATGACGGCGCGCGCGGCGATCAGCCAGGTGGGGTTTGCAGCGAACGCCGCGGCGGCGGAGGCGGAGGCGAACAGTGCCAGGCCGGCGAGGAGGGTGGTACGGGGGCCGAATCGGTCGGCCAGCGCGCCGCCTGCGAGGAGAGTGCTGGCGAAGACCAGGGTGTATGCGCTCGCCACCCACTCCAGTTCGGCGGGGCTCGCGCCCAGGCCCTTGACCGGGTCGGCCAGGGTGGTGACGGCGACATTGAGGATCGAGGTGTCCAGCCAGATCAGCATTTGGGCGCAGACCACGACCAGGACGACGGCCCACGGGCGGGATGACGTGGCCCGACGGGGCGCCCGGTGTCGGCCGCCTCGGCCGAGGCGGAGATCAGTAGCTTCTTTGACGCTGTTCATCAGCTGCTTGTGTGGTCCGCGTATCGTCGTAGTGTCCGGTCGACCAAAGCGTGGGCTGCGCCGGTGTAGCGGGTCGGGTCGAGCAGTTCCGACAGCTGGGCAGGGGTGAACCGGGCTGACAGCTCGGGGTGGCTGCCCAGCACCTCGCCGATCGTGCGCCCGGTGCCGGCCGCCTCGGCCGAGGCGGCGCTCAGCAGCTCTTTCGCCCGTGCTTTGCCCAACAGCGGAGTGAGCACCACCATCAGTCGTTCGGTGACAATGGCGCCTCGGGTCAGTTCGAGATTGGCCAGCATCCGTTTCGGGTGGATGACCAGCCCCTCGGCGAGCTCGGCGGCGGTGTGCGCGGCTCCGCCCGCCAGCCGCAGCACCTCCCGCAGCGGCTGCCACTCGGCTTGCCATGCTCCGGCAGGGCGCTCGTCCTCGGCGAGCATGCACTGGGCCAGTACGAGGGCATGAGCCGGCACCTGGCGGGCTGCCGCCACGATCAGCGCGGCGAGCACGGGATTGCGCTTCTGCGGCATTGCCGAGGAGGCCCCGCGCCCCTTGGCTGCGGGCTCGGACACCTCACCGATCTCGGTACGGGACAGCGTTTGCACATCGAGCGCGAACTTCCCGAGCGCCCCTGTGACAAGTTGAAGCACCGCCCCCAGCTCTGCGATGGGCGTGCGCACGGTATGCCACGGCAAAACCGGCTCGGCCAGTCCGAGCGCCTGCGCGAACGGCCCGAGCAACTCGACCCCGCCTTCACCTACGGCACCCACGACGCCGGAGCCGCCTTCCCGCGCCCGGTCCAAGGCTGCATACTCGCGGTACGCGGCGAGGGTTCCGGCCGCGCCGCCGAGTTGGGCGGGGAGAGCGGAGGCTACCGATCGCACCCGGGTCAGGGCGTCGGCGGCCAGATGAAGCCAGCCGGCGGCCTTGAGGCCGAAGGTGGTGGGTACGGCGTGCTGGGTCAGGGTGCGGCCGGCCAGGACGGTGTGCCGGTGGGTGTCGGCGAGCGCGGCCAGGGCGGCGCAGGTGCGTTCCAGGTCGGCGGCGATCAGGCCCAGCGCCCGGTGGGCGATCAGCATGGTCGCCGAGTCGAGGATGTCCTGGCTGGTCGACCCGCGGTGCACATACTCGGCCGCCTCCGCATCCTGCGCGGCGACCACTTCGGTGAAGGCGGTCACCAGCGCGACCACCGGGTTGGCCGCGGCTCGGGCGGCATGGGCCAGAGCAACCAGATCCAACCGGTCCGTGCGGGCCGCGGCGGTGATCGTCCGCAGCGCGGCGGCCGGTGTCAGACCAACGGCGTACTGGGCTCGGGTCAACGCCACTTCGACATCCAGCATGGCCTGCAGCCATGCCTCGTCGGTTACTTCGGCCGCCACGGGTGTGCCTGCCCAGGTGGGGGCGAGCAGGCCCGCGTCGGTGCCCACAGACATCTCGACCATGGTCATCGACTCCCTTCCGGACAAGCTTTTGGACAAGCTTTTGGACAAGCGGTCATTCCTCACCCAGCTCGGCACGCCAGCTCGATCGCACCGGTTCCCAGCCCAGTGCCGTACGGGCCCGGTGGTTGGCCGCCCCGCGCGCAGCCGTGAGCTGATGCGCGGTGTACCAGCCGAGCAGCCGGGGGGCCAGCGCGGCCGGAATCGTGCGCGGGGGTGGGCCGCCCAGCGCACTGGCGTAGTACGGAAGCCACTGCGCGGCCGGGGCCGGCTCGTCATCCGCGATGTGGAACACCCCGGTGGCGTCCGACTCAACGGCCGCCACCGCAGCCCCTACGGCATCCTCCACATGCAAGAACGAGGTGATGCCGGCCCCGCCCTCGGGCAGCGGGAGCCGCCCGGCCAGCACCGCCTGCCCGGTCCCGCCGGTACGGGCGTACCCGGTATCGGCGCCGTACAGCATGCCGTACCGCAGCACCATGCCCGCGAGGTCCGGGCTGCTCAGGACCAGCCGCTCCAGCTCGGCGACGGCACGCACGGTGGCGGCCCAGCCGGGATCCGGTGCGTCCACGTACAGTGGTGCATCCTCGTCGAGGACCGGCCCCCCGACCGGGGCGGCGGCAAAGGCGATGCTCTGTGCGACGAGTCGGCGCGCACCGGCCGCGCGCGCCGCCGCGATCAGGTTGGCGGTGCCCTCGGTGCGCAGCCGCCGGGTCAGCTCGAAGGCCTCGGCCGGGTCGTCGCGCAGCAGCCGCAGCGCCGTCATTTGGTGCACGACCACCTCAGGCCGGGCTTCCGCCACCGTCGACAGCAGGGCCTGTCGGTCGAGGGCGTCGGCGATCACGATCGTGTCCGCGGCCGGTGCTCTGTCTCGGGACGCCTCACGTACCAGCGCGCTCACTTGGTGGTCGCGCGCCCGCAGCGCCTCGACCAGCGGACGTCCGACCACCCCGGTGGCACCGGCAACAAGTACTCGCATGGTTCAGCCCTGCCCGCCATCGGAGTCGGCGGGATCCGGGTCGGCGCCCGCGTCCTGTGTGGCGATCCGCATCAGCAGGCTGCACGCTTTGTCGCCGTGGCGCAAACAACTGGCGGCCCGGTTCTCCGAGAGCGTGACGCCGAGCCCTTCGGACCAGCCTGCGTGGATGTCGGTGCACGGGCACTCGTAGCCTTCCAGCGAACCGGCCATCCGCACCATGGTGACGGCGAAGTTCCGACGCAAGGTGCGTACGATCAGATCGTCTCCGACCACCTCGGCGGATGCATTGCGCAGTTCGCGCGGGAACATCCGGTCCCCGCACTCGTCGAACCGGCGGCGCAGCTCTTCCATGTCCTTGCCGTTGTCACCGGTCTCGGGGAGCGGACCGCACTGGCGGGCGACGCGTTGTCCGATCTGGACGGCGACCTTGCGGATCGCCTCGGCGTTGATCTCGTTGGCGACCTGCTGCCCGAAACGTTTGGCCACGCCCTGGTACCAGTTGGCGTCGTGCTGCCACCACAGCCGGTATACCTCCACCGTCTGGGCGCGGTGGTTGCCTTCGCTCGTACTCATGCGTGCTCCTTGAGCCGGTCGCGCATCACTCGTTTCAGGACTTTTCCCGTAGCGCCCTTGGCTACGTCGTCGGGCTTCATCTGCAGGGCCCGGGTCACTGGGGGGAATCCGGCGCCGGTCAGGATCGCGTTGACCTGGTCGGTCCACGTCTGGTCACTGCTGCCGCCGTCATTGTCGCCGTCGCCGGCGACCTCGTGCGCGATCTGGAGCAGTGCGTATGCATCGGCTTCTCCGTCGCCGTCCCAGTCCGCCCGCACCCCCTCCTGGGCGAGCCCGACGACGGTGCAGTCCGCGAGCTCGGGCAGCTCCCGCAGCAGCAGTTCCTCGGTGCGGGTGCTGAACACAATTCCGTTCCGGGTCCGGATGGCGTCGGTTGCCCGGTCGAGGTGGTAGAAGTTGCCTTCCTCATCCCGGTAGGCGAGGTCTCCGGGGAGCCAGTAGCCACCCAGCCGCATCCGGTGGAAGGTCAGCGAGTCGTTCCAGTAGCCAGGGGTGAGTGTCGGCGACTTCAGGCCCAGGCGGCCGATCTGCCCGGGCGGTAGGGGGGTGCCGTCCTCGGCGAGCACAGCGGCCTCGGCGAAGCTCATCGGCTTGCCGATGCAGCGTGAGTACGCCGAGGTGTCCTTGGTGTGCTGGATGTGGAAGACCGAGTGGCCGAGCTCCGAGGAGCCGAGCCCGTCCACGAATACCGAACCCTCGACCCGGGTAAGGCGACGCAGTTCCCGGCTGAACTCCTCATGGTTGCCGTGCTGCACCAGGGCGCGGATGTGTGCCTCGTGCGCCGCGTCCCCGGTGTTGAACCACACCTGCACGCTGGACAGATCGCGGGCCGCCAGGTCTTCGGCGGCCATCTCAGCGAAGGTCCCGGCGAAGCCAAGCACCACGGTCGGCCGGAACTCCTCGATGGCGTCCAGGACATCGGCACCGCGCTGGCTGGAGAGCAGCTTGATGTCCGCGCGCAGCAGCAGGCATTCCATCAGCGTGGCGATGGCAGCGTTGTGCGGACCCGGCAGCGCCACCAGCGTGCGCTCCATGTCGGCCCTGGTGGAGAAGCGGAGCTTGTGCAACGGCGTGTACAACAGTGTCTGGTGGGTGTGCGGCACCCCCTTGGGTACACCGGTGGTGCCGGAGGAGTGCGTAATGATCACCGGATCGGTGGGGTGATGCCGGTACGGGTACGACTTCGGCAGCAGTTCGCGGTGCTCCGGCCGGATCTCGGTAGCGGTCACGCAAAAGCCGAGCCCCGACTCCGAGAACACGTCATGGTGCGCGGTGTCCGTGAAGGCGCCCACTACGCCCTGCCTGCGCACGTACTCGCGGGCGATTTCAGGTGACAGATTGCCGTTGACCAGCGACGGGATGGCGCCGAGGGATGTCAGCGCCAGGTAGCTCACCGCATTCTCGGCGCTGGAGGAGGAGTGGACGGCGACCGGGTCGCGGGGCCCCACGCCGTGGGCGGCGTACCAGCCCGCGTATGTCTCAACGACCTCACTTAGATGACGGAACGTCAATATTTCTGGGTAGCTGCCGTCCGGTGCCTGCCAGGTGCCGTCCGTCCACAGCACGGGCTCATCCAGCGGGCGCTCGTACGCCTTCAACCGGTGCAGGACGTTGCCGGCGCCGAGTTCGGTATCGGTGCAGATCCGCGATCGCTCTTGCCTACTGATCAGCATGGTTCTCCGTCTCGTTTCTTCCGGGGACGGGTGCGTGCGCGGTGAGGGCGAACGTGGCGGGAGCGCGCCCGGCGACCGGGGCCGTGACCAGCAGGTGGCTGCCGCCGTCCCGCAGCAGCCGCCGGTGGACAACGGCCAGCTCGAACAGACTCTGGATGCTTCCGGGGTGCTCGGCCGTTCCGCTGCCTTCAGCCTCGTGCCGTTCGGCTTGTCCGGCGTTTCTTTCGTTCGCTTCTCCGCCCGCCGGCCGGACGGACACCGGCCGGACGGACACCGGTGCCCCGGCGGCGGGACGGCCGAGCAGCACCGCCGCCGCCAGACCGGCGGTCGCGGTCGCGGCCGGGGAGGCGGGCGGTACCGGCCGACCGGTACCGGCGGCCAGTTCCCGGTGCACCTCGGCCACCCGCTCACCGCCGCCCAGCTCCACGCCCAGCACCAGAACCCGCTCCAACTCCGGGTCCTCAAACAGCAGATCCGCCATGGCCAGCAGCTCGGTCACGGGGTCGTCGAGGGTGGAGAGGCTGAACATCTGTCCGGTGATCTGGAACTCCCGGCTCAGATAACCCAGTACGGAATTGGCAGTGGCCTGCATGAACAGCAGCGGGTTGTGGACCCGCCCGGAGACCATGCGTTGACCGGCCAGATCCTCAGTGATGGTGTCACCCTGCAGACTGGCCAACACCACGGCGGTACGTGAGCCGTCCCCGGGCCGCTCGGTCAAACACTCCTTGCTGACCTCGTACGCCAGCGGGCTGAAGGACGACTCCACGAAACCGGACAGCTTCGGCAGCGGCGTATCGTCCCCCCGGCCAGTGCCATGGGTGGCGGTAGCGGTCGCGAGGATGCCGAGGGGCGAGCGGCGCACTGCCTTCGCAGTGCTCCGGGAAGTCTGCGTCGTCATGGCCGCTCCAGGACGAGTGCGGTGTTGGCGCCCCCGAAGGCGGCGTTGATGGTGAGAGCCCGGCGCAGGTCGACCGGGCGCGGCTGGTTCGGCACGTAGTCGAGATCGCACTGAGGGTCCGGCCGGGTGTATCCGGCAGTCGGCGGCAGCACGCCGTCCGTCAGGGCCAGCATCGTGATCACGAACTCCACCACACCCGCCGCCTGCAGGAGATGGCCGGTGGTGCTCTTGGTGGAGCTGACCGGTATCGACTCAGCCCGCTTCGGGAAGGCAGCTCGCAGCCCGCGCGTTTCCGCCGCGTCGTTGTACTTGGTTCCGGTGCCATGGGCGTTGACATAGCCGAGGGCCGCCCCGTCCGGATCCCCGGCGAGCCGCAGCGCCTGGCGCGTCGCAGCCTCCAACCCGGCGCCTTCTGGGTGCGGTTGGGCAATGTGGTACGCATCCGTGGCGGCGCCCCAGCCCACCACGGTCGTCAGCGGCCGGGCACCGCGGCGCCGGGCATGCTCGGCAGATTCCAGCACGACGACCGCCACCCCGTCACCCAGCAGCAGACCACTGCGGTCGGCGCTGAACGGACGCACCATGCCGTCCTGGGACAACGCCCGGCCGGAATCGAACTTGCCGAAAGTCGCCTCCTCCACCAGATATCCGCCCGCGCAGACCGCCACGTCGAGTCGGCCGGAGGAGATCAGCCGGCAGGCGTGGATGATCGCGGCGGCGGAGGCGACACACGCGTTGGTGAAGGTGAGCCGCGGCCCCGTCAATCCGAGTCCTGTGGCCAACAGCTCCGCAAGCCACGCGGGCACGGCGTCGGCGGCCCTCTCCCTGCTCCGCGCAGGGACTCCCTGGGCCGCCTCGCCCGCGCGCCAGTAGTCGGTGATGCTGATGGTGTCACCGACGGTGCCGAGCAGCACTGCCGCCTCCGTGCCCCTGCCCAGGCCGGCCATGTCGAGGGCTTCCGCGCCGCACTGAGCGAGCGCGTGGCGCAGCGCCCAGTCCTCGACCGCGCCGGGCCCGTCCGGGGCGGCGGCGGCCATCGGCGTACGGTACGGGCCAGTGTCAAACCTCGTGGTGGCCATGAACGCGGGGACTCCCGCGAACACCCCGCGCCGGATGGCTTCGGCACCCGTGCCGAACACGGTGCGTACGCCGAATCCGGTCACCGTCACCTCACCGCTCATCGCTGCCGTTCCCTTCCACCCCATCCATCTGAGCGGCGCGCAGATACTCAGTGAGCCTCCGGAGCGAGGTCAGCTCGGCGATGTCCTCGTTGGTGGGCTCGACGACCAAGCCGTAGCGCTCTTCCACTACATGCAGCAGCCACACCAACCCCAGTGAATCCAGGGCCAGTTCGGCGTCTTCGCCAAGGTCGGCGGGGAGCTCCGGGAAGATCTTGCGGTCCGACAGCAGCTCCCGGACGGCGTCGGTGGTGAGGGGTGACAGTGCACTCTTTTCGCTCGCTTCTCCGCCCACTCCCGCGCTCCGCGGCCGACCTGGCGTGCCGAAGGCGCGCCCCTCGATCGGAGCCTCGGCCGCCCACTCCGCTTGCTCGTGTGCGTCGCTCGCGGGCGCGTTCATGCCTTCGCACCGCGTCTGGCGACCTCGGCGAGGAGTCCGCCGAGAGTCATGGAAGCCAGGGGCTCGATGTCGGTGTCGGGGATCTCCACGCCGAACCGCGACTCCAACCTCAGGGTGAGTTCGATCAGGCTCAGTGAGTCCAGCTCCAGCCCGCCGACGGTCACCGGACTGTCGTCCGTGATGCCTTCGCGGCCCTCCAGGATATTCATCTCGTCGACGACCGTGGCCAGTATGAACTCACGGATCTCGGCTTCCAGAGTTGTCGGCATACTCATGACCATTTTCTCCAAGTGACAAGTGAAAAGATTTGTAGGGAAGTTGCAGGAAAAGAAGGGGCTAGGCCCCCGTTACGCCCGTCGCGACCTCCTGCAGCGTCGCTTTCTGCAGCGTCGCCGCCTGGCGGATCAGCTTCCCGTTGGCCGTCCGGGGCAGCGAGTCCAGCACCCGGATCACCCTCGGCAGCTTGTAGTCGGCCAGCCGCTCCCGGCACCAGCGCAGCAGTTCCTCGGCGGACGGGCGCTCGTCCCCGGCGGCTACCGAGACACCGGCTGCTACCGAGACATACGCCTCGGTCACACCTTCGTGAACCAGTACCGCCTGCTCGACCGCCGGGTGCTCACGGAGCACGTTCTCGATCTCGGTGAGATCCACCTTCAGGCCCCCGATCACCACGAGCGAGTCGGCGCGGCCATGCACCCGGATCGCCCCGGTGGGATCCACTGTGGCCCGGTCCCGGGTGTGCAGCCAGCCGTCCGCATACCGTGCGCCGCCCGACTCGAAGAGATACGGCGAGTCGTCCAGCGCGACATCCAATTCACCCTCGTGTACCCGTATCACCACACCCGGTACTGGCCGGCCGACCGACGGCCGCAGCATGCCGCTGGCATCCATGGCGACCACACCGGTCTCCGTGGTCCCGTAGGACTCGCCGACCGGCACGCCGAACCGGTCGGCGAACCGGGCCGCGACGTCAGGAGGCATCACCTCGCCGCCCGATACGGCAGTGCGCAGTTCGGGCAGTTCGGGGGGATCAGCGGCAGCGGCGAGTAGTTCGTAGTGCATCGGCACCCCGAACACGGCGGTGATCTTGTGGTCCACCGCAGTCCGCAGGATGTCGCGGGCCGAGACCCGGCGTGCGAAGACCACGCAGACACCGGCCGCCAGCGAGTGCAGCAGCCCTCCGATCAGACCGAAGCTGTGCGCCGTCGAACTGAGCAGCAGCAGCCGGTCGCCCTCGCCCGGCATCCCGGGGACCTTGGCGAACCGTTCCACCTCGGCGGCGAGCGACCGGGCGGTCCTGCCGATCACCTTCGGCTGCCCGGTGGAGCCTGAGCTGAATTGGACCAGCCGATGCTCGGTGGTGGCGGGTCGACCGTCGCTACGGCTCTCCACGACGACCTCGTACTCGGGCCGGAAGCCGAACACCGTCTGGCCGTGGGAATCGGCCCGGATCATGAACTGCGGTCGACAGGAGGTGCAAAGCGCCCATACTTCGGCCGGTTTGAGCCGGAAGTCGAAGAGCATCACCTGGGCATCGAGTCGCCATAGCGCGAGCGCCACCTCGATCTGGGTGAAGCTGGGCGGTATCAGCAGGCCTACGGTGCTGCCCGGGCCGATGCCGCATCCGGCGAGCATCTCTGCCTTTTTGGCCACTCTTTCTCTGAACTCGCCCCGTCTTACTTGATTTTGTTGATGCGTCAGGTACGGCAGACGGTCGTCCCGCCCGTCGAACAGCTTTTGGACCAAAGGGCCCATCCCGCTGTCGGCCGGGCCGTCTGTCAAGCCGTCCATCAGTTCTCCTTGCAGAACTCGCCAATCGGATGGCCCACATGGCGCTTGTCCGCGGCCAGGTAGCCGAGCAGCTCATCGCCGGCCCGCAATTCGGTGACGTTGAGGACCTTTGCGCCCGGGCCGAGCACCCGTACATGCCAGTCGTCCTGCACGGTCAGGCTGACCAGCCGTCCGTCCTCGGCATGGGCGCGTATCTCCAGCAGTGGCCGGGACTCCAGCTTGGCGCGGCCGACCACAACCCGCCGGGTGCGGCCGTCTGCGCCGACCGCCAGCAGGGTGCTGCCGGAGCCCACCTCGCTGAGGTAATTGGTGCGGTTGCCGGGTCCAAGTACGTATGAGTGCAGGGCGCCGGCATTGACCCGGAAGGGCCGGGTCGGCATGTACGGCAGCGGGTGGGTCTCGCTGCAGCAGAGCACGAACCCGGAGGAGTACGAGCCGACGAGGATGCCCTCGTCCTCCTCGAAGTGCGAGCAGGTGTCCACGCAGACCCGGTCGCCGAGCCCGACGTGGTGGATGCTCTCCACGGTCAGTGTGGACAGCTCCAGCTGGGGGGTGGTGGCCTGAAGCAGCCGCGCCAGCGCGAACACCTCGTCGGCGTTGCGGGGCGCGTACAAGATGCCGTCCGAGCCGCGCTCCAGCACATCGAAGACGATGGCCGCCTCTTCCAAGTCGGCGACGACGGTCACCAGCTTGCCTTCGGCCGGCTCTGCCGCGGCAAGTACGATCTCCAGCGGGATCTTGGTCGGGTCGGCGAAGTGGATGACGGTGTACGGCAGCACCATGGCAGCCGCGCACGACAGCCGCAGGGTGCGGTCGTCCCGTACGTCGATGAAGCCGGTGACGGGCACGTCGGCGGCGGCACGGTTGTCCGCGGCGAGCGCGTCCAGTTCCTCCTGGGTGGTGAACTTCCGCAGCAGGACATCGATCCCGGCTCCGGCCGGGGACTTGGCGTCGGCTGCGGACGTGTCCTCAGCAGGGGCAGGGCCGCCGGAGACCAGCACCCGGGTGATGGTCGGTGGCAGCGTTCCGAGCAGTTCGGCATCGGTGGACAGCACTCCGGCCATCCGGGTGTGGACCGCCGCGTCCACCACGGCCTGGAGCTGTGGTCCGGGGATCTCGCGGAGATCGATCCATGCGAATCTCATGCGGCACCTGCCACGATCGTCGGGTACTGAGTCATGTCTTCGGTCTTTCCCTTGAGATGGGTCACCGGCTTGGTGTCGTCGCCACCGTCGCCGTGCACGACGGCGGAGAGTCGAGAGACCAGCGAAGCGGGTGAGGGGTCTGAGAAGATCCGGCGACCGACGGCCAGCCCCCTGCAGCCGGAGGCCATGACGGCGGTGCCGTACTCGATGAGATCGGAGCCGTCCGCCGGGCCCCCGGCCACTATGACGGGTATGGGGCTGCTGGCCACCACCTCAGCCGTCCGTTCGATCGGTAGGGCGACGGAGGTCTTCACCAGGTCAGCGCCCAGGTCCGCTGCGACATTGACCACATGCGCGAGGAGGGCGGGATCGTGCGGGTTTTTGATCCGGGGGCCCCGAGGGTAGATCATCGCGATCAGCGGCATGCCCCATGTGTCGCAGGAGCGGGCCACCGCCCCCAGATCGGCGAGCTGCTGCCCCTCGGTATCCGAGCCGATGTTCACATGGACGCTGACCGCATCCGCGCCGAGCCGCACTGCCTCCTCGACATCGCCGACCAGCACCTTGGCGTTGACATCGGATGCGCATGCGGTACTGGCGCTCAAGTGCACCACCAAGGCGCAGTTCTTGAGGATGCCCGGTGCGAGGGTGCGGGCCCGTCCCTTGTGGACGATGACCCCATCGGCCCTGCCGGCCACGAGCGCTCTCAGCAGATCGTCCCACTGCCCGGCGGGCACGACTGGGCCGTCCGACACACTGTGGTCGAGTGGGACGAAAAGGTATTTATTGTCGCCCGCCAACGACAGCCGTCGTAGCCGAAATGATTTACGACTCATGGTGATCTGGTGGTCCATGATGACCCTCTTGGCGCGATGAGAGCTGGGATGACTGGTATGGGTTTCTGGCAGGTCTGCTTGATGAGCACAAGAAACCTGTGGAACCCGCTTGCCGGCAAGCTGTTCTACCTTTGGGACTATGGGGCGACTGGATAGAGAGCTTCACTTCAACAATTGGACCTGGCAAGAGGGAATCCCGGTGTGCCATAGGGACACCGCTGTTACCGTGGCTCAGCCAAAGCACCGGTTTATGACGTTTTGGAAGGTATTCGTCTGATCACCGGAGGGATTGCTACCCCTGGACAGCTGTCTCGTGCTTGAGACGGGAGTTCCCAATTCCGTCTCTGTCTGATTCAATCATTTCCCCACCGCGGCCAACAGGCCGGTCAACAGTTGACTACCCGTGAGAGCGGCAAAGGTGTTCGGCGAGCTCGTCGAGGTCGACCTCGCGGTCGCCGGGCACGCCGAGAATGCATCGGGGATACCGAACGTCACTGACAATGCGGACGCGGCAGCGGCAGCGGGGCACCCATCACCGTATACGGGGTTGGTGTGCTCGGGAAGTGGACGGGGTGAGCAAGATCCCGGTAGCCGAGCGAACGGTAGAAGCGGCGGGTCGGGGATTCCAGGTCGAGCGCGGAGAGGATGGAGCGCGGCTCGGCCGCGGCGTCGGTGATCTCGGTGATCAGGCGGCGCCCGATGCTGTGCCTCTGATAGGCGGGGTGCACATGCAGTTCGACGATGACAAAGGACAAGTCGAGCCAGCAGTCGTTGCCGGTGCGGCGCAGATACGGTTCGACGACCGTCGACCACCAGTGCGTGCGGTCATTGGGCATGCCGTAGACGAAGCCTACGAGTCGGCCTTCCTGGGTGGTGGCGCCGAGCGCGCGCGCCCCGGGCATCGTGGCGTGCCGCAGCACGATCTGGCGGCGGACCGCGATCTCGTCGTCGGTCAGCCCGAAGGCCAAAGCCTGCACGGCGAGCGCCTCGTCGGCCCGTTGCACGAGATCGAACGGCTCGACCACCACGTCATCCATGGGGGGAGCGTAGTGGTTGCGGAAGCGGCTCAGAACAGCACGCTCATGAAGGCGCCGACTTCGGTGAAGCCCACGCGGCGGTACGAGGCCCGGGCGGCGGTGTTGAAGTCGTTGACGTACAGACTGACGACGGGTGCGACATCACGCAGCGCATACCCGAGCACCGCGGCCATGCCCGTCTCCGACAGTCCCTGTCCCCGGTGATCCGGGGCCACCCAGACGCCCTGGATCTGGCAGGCGTACGGGGTGGCGGCGCCGATTTCCGCCTTGAAGACGACGCGGCCGTTCTCGATGCGGGCGAACGAGCGGCCGGAGGTGACGAGTTCTGCGACGCGCGCCTGGTAGAGCAAGCCGCCGTCCCCGGCGAGAGGGGACACGCCTACCTCCTCGGTGAACATGGCCACGCAGGCAGGCATGATCACGTCCATCTCGTCGCGGCGGATCCGCCGTACGAGGGGGTCGGGCGCGATATCGGCGGGCAGGGATCGGGTGACCATGAGCGGCTGGTGCGGGCGGACCTCACGGGCCGGGCCCCAAGAGGGTTCGAGCAGCGACCACAGTTCAGCGGTGGACGCGGCGGGACCGACAATGGACGAACAGCGGCGCCCGCCGCGCCGGGCCCGGTCGGCAAAGCCGCGAACGGCGGCGGAGGTCGCGCAGATGGGGACGAGGTTGGCGCCGGCGTAGCACAGCGATTCCAGCCGCCCGCCCGCGTACCAGCCCCACATCTCGCCGCCGAGCCGCCACGGGTCGAGTCCGGCTATGCGGACGCGGGCGGCGACAAAGGCATTCGCAATCGGATCGCGGTCGAGGACGGCAAGGGCTGCGTCGAGCTCGCTGGGTTCCAGGACCTTGGTACTGGTCGTCGTCGTCAACACGTGCGCGCCTCACCGGTACGGGCCCCAGGGGCTGTCGGTCGTGGGACCTCCGCACTGTACCTCGCACTTGCGCCTCCGCGCGCGATACCACCGACGGCGAAAGCCCTCGCTGGGCGCCTATCCCCCGGCTGGAGACTCAGAATCCAACCCCCTGGGGTGTCAGGAGACGGTGACCTCGGGCCGGCCGGAGGCAAGGCCTTCCGCTTCCATCTGTTCGGCGATCTTCATTGCCTCCTCGATGAGCGTCTCGACGATCTTCGACTCCGGGACAATCTTGATGACCTCGCCCTTGACAAAGATCTGCCCCTTGCCGTTGCCCGAGGCGACGCCGAGATCCGCCTCGCGCGCCTCGCCGGGGCCGTTGACGACGCAACCCATCACCGCGACGCGCAGCGGGATCTCCATGCCTTCAAGACCAGCCGTCACCTCGTCGGCGAGCTTGTAGACGTCCACCTGAGCCCGTCCGCAGGACGGGCAGGAGACGATCTCCAAACGGCGCTCGCGCAACCCCAGCGACTCCAGGATCTGGATGCCGACCTTGATCTCCTCGACCGGCGGGGCGGAGAGCGAGACCCGGATGGTGTCCCCGATCCCCTCGCTCAGCAGCGCGCCGAAGGCCACGGCCGACTTGATCGTGCCCTGGAACGCCGGACCCGCCTCGGTCACGCCCAGGTGCAGCGGGTAGTCGCACTGCTGCGCCAGTAGCCGGTAGGCGCTGACCATCACCACCGGGTCGTTGTGCTTCACCGAGATCTTGATGTCCCGGAAGTCGTGCTCCTCGAAGAGCGAGCACTCCCACAGCGCCGACTCCACCAGCGCCTCGGGGGTGGCCTTGCCGTACTTCTCCAGCAGCCGCCGGTCCAGCGATCCGGCGTTCACACCGATCCGGATCGGTACCCCGGCCGCCGAGGCCGCCTTCGCGATTTCCTTGACCTTGTCGTCGAACTGGCGAATGTTCCCCGGGTTCACCCGGACGGCCGCACATCCGGCGTCGATCGCCTGGAACACGTACTTCGGCTGGAAGTGAATGTCCGCGATGACCGGAATCTGCGACTTGCGGGCGATCGTCGCCAGCGCGTCCGCGTCATCCTGCGAGGGACACGCCACCCGCACGATCTGGCATCCCGACGCCGTCAGCTCGGCGATCTGCTGCAGCGTCGCGCCAATGTCCGCAGTCACCGTTGTCGTCATCGACTGCACCGACACGGGCGCGTCGCCACCCACGGCTACCGATCCGACCTCGATTTTGCGGCTCTTACGGCGGTCGGCGAGCTTCAGCGGAACGGACGGCATGCCGAGCGAGATCGCGGTCATGTGCTGTGCAACCCCAAGGTCTGGATGGTGTGGGCCGGACCCCGTGCGCCATGCCACGAGCCCCGCGCTTCTGAGATTACGGCACCGACATATGCGGGAGCGTGCTAACCGACATATCGACACGCCTGACCGCCCATCTTATGTGATCTTCACTGGATTGACCACATCCGCGATCAGCACGAGCACGGTGAACGACAGGAACAGGCCAGCGACGACATACGCCACGGGCATCATCTTTGCCACATCGAATGGTCCGGGGTCGGGACGGTGGAAGACCCGCGCCAGATGGCGCTTCAGCGCCTCCCACAACGCGCCCACGATGTGTCCGCCGTCGAGCGGCAGCAGCGGCAGCATGTTGAACAAGAACAGCGACAGGTTGAAGCCTGCGACCAGCATGAGCATCGTCGCGATCCGCTGCTCCGGCGGGATGTTGAGCGTGAAGACTTCGCCGCCGACGCGGGCTGCACCGACCACGCCCATCGGCGAGTCGGGCTGGCGCGGCGCGCCGTCGAAGGCCGACTGCCACAGACCGGGAATGCGCTCCGGCAGGTTGACGAGCGACTTGGTGGCTGTGGTGACCATGCCGCCCATCCGGCTCAGCGATTCGTCGAACGACTGCTTGACGATGCCCTGGGCCGGGGTGAAGCCGAGGAATCCGGCGGTGACGTACTGCCCTTCGATGTAATTGCCGTAGCCGTCGGTCTTCGCGACCTGGTTCTTTATCAGATCGGCATGGAGTTCAAGGCTCCGGCCGCCGCGCTCGACGGTGATGGTGGCCGGCCCGGTCGTGGCGCGGATGTCGCCCTGCAGCTGGGACCACGAGGTGATGGGTCGGCCGTCGAACGCGGTGATCCGGTCGCCCGCCTTCAGACCCGCCTTCTTCGCCGGGGAGGCCGGATCGTGCGCGACGCATGTCGTCTTCCCCGCGCTCGCCGCGGACTGGGAGATCACGCAGTCCGAGACGCTGCTCACGGCTGTGGTCTGCGAATTGATCCCAAAGCCCATCAGCACGGCCAAGAAAAGCACGACCGCGAGAATCAGGTTCATAAACGGTCCGGCGAACATCACGATGACGCGCTTCCACGGTTTGCGCGTGTAAAACAGGCGCTTTTCATCGCCTGGCTGGAGCTGCTCGAACGCAGCCGAGCGGGCGTCTTCGATCATGCCTCGCCACGGACTGGTCGAACGGGAGGCGATCTTCCCGTCATTGCCGGGCGGGAACATCCCGATCATGCGAATGTATCCGCCGAGCGGGATCGCCTTGATCCCGTACTCGGTATCGCCCTTCTTCCGCGACCAGATGGTCGGCCCGAAGCCCACCATGTACTGGGGCACACGGATACCGAAGAGCTTGGCGGTCGACAGGTGGCCCAGCTCATGCCAGGCGATGGAAATAAGCAGGCCGACGGCGAA
Organism: Streptomycetaceae bacterium; assembly: GCA_019243445.1. Classification (GTDB taxonomy): domain Bacteria; phylum Actinomycetota; class Actinomycetes; order Streptomycetales; family Streptomycetaceae; genus Streptantibioticus_B. Next base: position 30,105 of record JAFAUH010000166.1, read on the forward strand.
GACGACTATCCCCAGCACCGTCATGAGTGTCGTCATACGTGAGCCTCCGCTGTCGCCTGTGCGGCACATTCCCGGGCACGGGTGCGTGCCCACCTCTCCGCTTCGAGGACGTCTGCCAGGGTCAGCGAAGTTCCCGCGGTCGGCGCGTCGTGCTTGTCGGCACTGTGTTCTTCGACGACAGCCGCCACGGTGTCCACGATCCCGGTGAACGCCAGCCGGCCTGCGAGGAAGGCATCGACGCATTCCTCGTTGGCCGCGTTGAACACCGCGGGAGCGGTGCCCCCGAGGCTACCCACATGCCGTGCCAACGACACGGCCGGGAAAGCATTCTCATCGAGCGGGAAGAACTCCCACTCCATCGCCTTCGACCAGTCGAACGCGGGTGCCGCGTCCGGGACCCGCTCCGGCCAGCCGAGGCCCAGCGCGATCGGCATGCGCATGTCCGGCGGGCTGGCCTGCGCCAGCGTGGAGCCGTCGGTGAACTCCACCATCGAATGGATGGCGGACTGCGGGTGGACGACGACCTCGATCCGCTCGAAGGGGATGTCGTAGAGCAGATGTGCCTCAATGACCTCCAGGCCCTTGTTGACCAGCGTCGCCGAGTTGATCGTGATCACCGGGCCCATCTCCCAGGTGGGGTGGGCGAGCGCGTCCCGCGGTGTGACGCCGGCGAGCTCCGCCTTCGTACGGCCGCGGAAGGGTCCGCCGGACGCAGTCACGATGAGCTTGCGCACCTCCGCCCGTGCACCGCCCATCAGTGCCTGGAAGAGCGCGGAGTGCTCGGAGTCGACGGGGATGATCTGGCCGGGCTCGGCAATCGCCTTCACCAACGGGCCGCCGACAATCAGCGACTCCTTGTTGGCCAGGATCAGCACCCGGCCGGCCTCCAGCGCGGCGAGTGTGGGGGCGAGCCCGATCGACCCGGTGATGCCGTTGAGGACGGAGTGGCATGCGAAGCGGGCGAGCTCCGTGGCCGCATCCGGCCCGGCCAGGATCTCCGGCAGCGGCTGCACTCCGTACTCCGCAGCCAGCGCCTCCCGCAACGCGGGCACAGCCGCCTCGTCGGCCACGCCCACGGCCCGTACTCCGAGGCGGTGCGCCTGCTCGGCGAGGAGTTGCACCCGGCCCCCCGCCGCCGACAGCGCGACCACCCGGAAGCGCTCGGGGTTGCGCAGCACCACATCGACGGCCTGAGTACCGATCGAGCCGGTGGACCCCAGGATCACTATGTCCCGGGGCCCGGTGCACGTACCGGCGGCGGCCGGATGGCCGGGATAGCGGAGATGAGGGTCGGCGAGCGGGTCGGCGAGGGAGTCCGTCATCCCTCCATTGTGGGTGCAAGCACTGACACCGGTGAGACCGGTGACGTCAACCGGTGACGTCAACCGGTGACGTCAGTGGATCGGTCGATGGACGTTGTCGGCCCTGGCAGGTCCCGGCGTGGCATCCGCAATCCAGGGGCCGTCCCCGCTGGGGTCGATGATCCCTTCCTCCAGCCAGGTGTAGACACCGGCGAGCACACCCTTGACGACCTTGCTGTCGACACTGTCGGTGTTGGTCCACAACCGGCCGAAGAGCTCCTCGACGCGGATGCGGGCCTGACGGCAGAAAGCGTCGGCGAGTTGGTATGCCTCACGGCCGTTCTCGCCATGCGAGCGCAGCATTTCCGCTCGTACGCAGGAAGCACTCATCGCGAACAGTTCCGCGCCGATGTCGACGATCCGGCCGAGGAAGCCCTGCTTGGTCTCCATCCGACCCTGCCAGCGCGACATGGCGTAGAAGGTGGAGCGGGCGAGCTTGCGCGCGCTGCGCTCCACATAGCGCAGATGGAAAGCGAGGTCGGGGTGGCCAGCTGGGTGGAACTCGCCGTAGGAGGTGGGCATTTGACCCGGACCTGCGACGAGCTTGGGGAGCCAGCAGGCGTAGAAGCCGCCGGCCTTGGCGCCCGCCCTGGCCTTGTCCGACAGCGACTTGCCGGGGTCGATCAGATCACCGGCCACCGACAGGTGGGCGTCCACGGCCTCGCGGGCGATCAGCAGATGCATGATCTCCGTCGACCCCTCGAAGATCCGGTTGATCCGCAGGTCGCGCAGGAGTTGCTCGGCGGGCACGGCGCGCTCGCCGCGGGCCGCGAGCGACGCTGCGGTCTCAAAACCCCGCCCGCCGCGGATCTGGACCAGTTCGTCGGCCATCCGCCAGGCCATCTCACTGCCGTAGAGCTTGGCGAGTGCGGCCTCGATGCGGATGTCGTTGCAGTCCTCGTCAGCCATCTGGCTGGATAGGTCGACCACTGCTTCGAGGGCGAAGGTGGTCGCGGCGATGAACGCGATCTTCGAGCCGACGGCCTCGTGCTTGGCGAGGGGCTTGCCCCACTGTTCGCGGACGGCGGACCACTCACGGGCGATCTTCAGGCACCATTTGCCCGCGCCCGCGCACATCGCGGGGAGCGAGAGGCGTCCGGTGTTGAGGGTAGTCAGGGCGATCTTCAGCCCGGCGCCCTCGGGGCCGATGCGGTTGGCAGCCGGGACGCGCACCCGGTGGAAGCGAGTGACGCCGTTCTCGATGCCGCGCAGCCCCATGAACGCGTTGCGGTGCTCGACCGTGATGCCGGGGCTGTCCGCCTCCACGACGAAGGCGGTGATGCCGCCCTTGTGGCCCTCAGACTTTGGTACCCGGGCCATGACGACAAGCAGGTCGGCGACGACGCCGTTGGTCGTCCACAGCTTGACGCCTTCGAGGATGTACTCCGAGCTGTCTTCCGACGGCACGGCCGCCGTGGCGAGCCGTGCCGGGTCGGAGCCGACGTCCGGTTCGGTGAGCAGGAACGCGGAGATGTCGGTGCGGGCGCAGCGCGGCAGGAAGGCGTCTTTCTGCTCCTGGGTGCCGAAGAGCTTCAGGGGCTGCGGGACGCCGATCGACTGGTGGGCGGAGAGCAGCGCGCCGATCGCGGGATTGGCCGAGCCGGCGAGTGCCAGCGCCTTGTTGTAGTACACCTGGGTGAGGCCGAGGCCGCCGTATTTGGTGTCGATCTTCATTCCCAGGGCGCCGAGGTCCTTCAGGCCGTTGATGACCTCGTCGGGTATGCGCGCCTCGCGCTCGATGCGGGCGCTGTCGACCTCGGACTCGAGGAAGTCGCGCAGCTTGGCGAGGAACGCCTCGCCACGCTGGGCGTCGTCGGGTGCGCCGGCGGGATGGGGATGGATCAGGTCCAGCCGGAACCTGCCGAGGAACAATTCCTTGGCGAAGCTTGGCTTGCGCCAGCCCTGCTCACGGGCCGCCTCGGCGACCGCGCGCGCCTCGTGCTCGGAGACCTTGCGTGGAGCGGATGTTGCGGTCATGGTTCCACCTCGTTATCCACGTGCCGCCTGATCCGATCGAGTGATATTACTCACACGTACCGTGCCATTTTGCACGCGTTGGGGGCGGAACGCCAAGTGGTGCGGACTGGCCCTCCCCAACAGTGGGGACGTGACGTGGTCACGGACGGCTCCGACCCGCTACCTGAAGTGATGCTGCCCTAACAATCTTGTCGTCAAAGCCCCTCAGCCCCGTAGGTCAACCAGGATCGGCGGGACGTGGTCCCCGTCGATCGTGGTGAGGGAGAGCACCCCATGGCCGGGCGGGACAAAGTGGGCGAGGTCGGAGGCGGACCAGCGTTCGCGTTCGACCTTTCGTACGGTCACCGATTCCGTTGTCGCCGTCTCGCCGGTGAACAAGCGCTTGATACCGCGCAGCAGGCGCCGCAGGATGCCGCCGGACAGGTCGGGGGCGCGGGTGACGTCGCTCTCCTCCACCCAGGTGGTGCCCCACGCCTCGGCGAACTGCTTGCCGTCCCACGTCGTCACTCCGGACAGTGCGATGCGGCAGCCGGTCGCGCCGAGCAACGCGCTGCGCAGCGCCTGAGGGACCTCGTCGAGGGTACGGAGGGTGAGCAGGGCGCCCGCACCCGCGGTGCGCAACCGCTGCAGGCCGCGTACCGCCTCTGTGGTGACGGTGTGCGCGGCGTCGTCAAGGACGATGCAGGCAAAGAGCGAGCGGTCGGTGCGTGCTGTGGCGGCGGCTGTGAACTGGGCGAGGACCAGGCGCGCCAGCAGCCGGGATGCCTCGGCGTGGCCGCGTTCGGGCAGATCGATGCGGACCCGCAGCGGGTGTTCAAGCGTCCGCAGCGCGAACGGCCGGGTGCGTCCGGTGACATCGAAGAAGCCCGCGAAGGCCGGGCGGTCGAGCAGCGCGATTCGGTCGGCAAGCAGCGTGCCGATGTCTCCGGGACGCTCCGACTGCCGCTCCCGGGCGGCGAGTTCACGCGCCCAGCCGTGCTCGCCGGCCTCGTCGAGCGCGTCGTGCAGTGCGGCAAGCGCAGCTGGGCGGGCATCGAGGAGTTCGCGTAGTTCGGTGACGGCGGGGAAGCGGCCGTGAGCTGCCCGGTAGGGGCCGAGGAGTTGCCCGAGCGCGGTCGCGGCCCGCCGCGGATCGGCGTCAGGGCCTTCGAAGCCGTCGAGCATGGCAGTGGCGAGGATGGCGGCTGCCTCGGCGGGATCACAAGTGCCGCCGTAGAGGTCGAGGTCGTACGCGGAGTTGGGGTCCCCAGGAGCGATCACCACGTCGAACGCGTCGGCGGGTCCGAGGTTGGCGCCCGCCGCGCCGACGGCGATCACCGCGGCGGTCCCAGCGAGCGCCTGCAGGCACAACGATTCGACGACAGGGCGGACCAAATGCCGGGTCTTGCCGGATCCCGGCGGCCCGACGGCGACCACGGAGGTGCCGAGCAGCGCTGGATCGAGCGCGATGGCGGCACCGCAGTAGGTGTACGGGTTCCGCTTGCTGCTGGTGGCAGCACCGATGCGGACCTGCGCGGTGAACAGGTCGTGCTGCGCTGCCCGGGCCGGCAGATCGCGCGCGCCGGAGGGGTGCACGCATGCTGCCGCACCCTGACGCAGTACGGCATCGCGGTAGGCGCCGAGTCGCAAGGGGTCCGCCTGCACCGAATGCCAGGCACGGTGGAGACGGACGTAGTCGACGTCATTCATGTGGCCGGATCGCGCGTCGGTGGCGAGCCGTTCGGCGAGGGTGGGCTGTCCGGCCGCCCTCAATTGAGGCCAGGCGACGGGGTCGTGCTGCGGATCGGGCTCGGCCGCCGCCGTGGCCATGGCCGTCACCGGGCGGCGCAGCGGCGCGATGAGGTAGCGGCGCAGCACTTCGCGCCAGTGGCCTGCCCGGCCGAAGACCCAGATGAGGGCCAGCGCAGTGACGGCGTACATCGAGTAGCTGAAAAGCGCAGCCCCGTATTCGTTGCCTCCGCCGAGCCACCACGACTGGGGCACGATCATGGCGATCAGGTGGAGTGGAGCGTCCCAGAGCAGCGACCAGGCGAGCATCGCGCCGAGCAGCGACAGCACCGCGCCGCCCACAAGGCGGCGGTCCGGGATGCGGTCCGGCTGCTCCGGTGGCTGCGGCACGTGCCCGTAGGCGTAGATGCCGGGCGCTTCCGCATTGCGCGGGGTACGCAGCCAGGTGACCAGGGCCTGGGCCGGGGTCGGGACTGAGGTCGGGGCCGGGGCCTGGGCCTGGGCCGGGGTCGGGACCGGGGTCGGGACCTGGGCCGAAGGGCCCTGCGGCATGGGCGACGGGGTCGGCGCAACCGGCGGGGGCTGCCGAGGTACGGGCGGCCTCGCCGGTACGGTGTCGCGGTAGCCGTGCGTGCCTTCGACGTCCATAAATCGCTGTCCCTCACCCTGACCATCCGATGCTTACGCCTCAATTATCCGGACGGTCCGTCAAGTTGGAGAGATGACGGGCCTACTGCGTCCACTCGGTGAAGAACCTGTGTGGAACTGGGGAGATTCGGTTCGCCGTACTCCCCGGCGTTCCTCGCGTGACCTACTGTGGCCACAAGTGAAGCAACCACACCGCTCGCGGGAGACTGCGGGCACACCCTGCCGACGATTCCCCGTCGCCGGTTCAGCAGTATCCTCGCGCCCAACACCGCCGGAGCCGAAGGCCCCGGCAATCCTAGCTGATCGGTCGGCCGCTGGTCCTACCTCCCCCCGGGGACAAGCGGTGCGGCGATCACCCGGGCCGCCTCGGGACCTTCCCCCCGGTCCCGAGGCGGCCAACTGCAGTACGACCTGGGGAGCGATAGGGAGCGGGCTCCCTATCGCTCCCCAGGTCGTTACTGATGTTCACATCTGCTGTCGGCCAACGAAATTGAGCCACCTTCGCTGAGTTGGCCACCTTGGCCGACTCAGCGAAGAGAGCAGGGCCCTTCATCCGTTCGTCGGGAAGCCCAGGTTGATGCCGCCGTGGCTGGGGTCGAGCCAGCGTTGGGTGACAGCCTTGCCACGGGTGAAGAAGTGGACGCCGTCGGTGCCGTAGGCGTGGGTGTCGCCGAACAGGCTGTTCTTCCAGCCGCCGAAGCTGTAGTAGGCGACAGGGACCGGAATCGGCACATTGATGCCGACCATGCCGACCTCCACCTCGCGCTGGAAGCGCCGGGCCGCGCCGCCGTCGTTGGTGAACAGGGCGGTGCCGTTGCCGTACGGGTTGGAGTTGATCAGCTCGAGCCCCTCGTCATACGAGCCGACCCGCACCACCGACAACACCGGGCCGAAGATCTCGTCGTTGTAGACCGACATGCCCGGCTTGACGTGGTCGAAGAGGGTTGGGCCGAGCCAGAAGCCGTTCGCTGTCTCCTCGCCGGAGATCGGGTGGGAGCGGCCGTCGACGGCGAGTGTCGCGCCGTCCGCGAGCCCTGCGTCGAGGTAGGAGGTCACCTTGTCCCGGTGGGCACCGGTGACCAGCGGGCCCATCTCGGGGTCGGGCAGGCAGCCCGGTCCGACCTTGAGGGTGGCCATTCGCTGCTTGATCTTTTCAACCAGCTCGTCACCAATCGGGTCGACGGCAACGAGCACCGAGACCGCCATGCAGCGCTCGCCTGCCGCACCGAAGCCGGCATTCACCGCCGCGTCGGCAGAAAGGTCGAGATCCGCGTCGGGCAGCACCAGCATGTGGTTCTTGGCTCCGCCGAGTGCCTGGACGCGCTTGCCGTAGCGTGTGCCGGTCTCGTAGACGTAGCGCGCGATCGGCGTCGAGCCGACGAAGCTGACGGCCTTGATGTCCGGGTGCTCCAACAGCCGGTCGACAGCGGTCTTGTCGCCGTGCACGATGTTGAAGACGCCGTCCGGCAGGCCGGCCTGCTTCCACAGCTCGGCGAGGAAGTTCGCGGCCGACGGATCCTTCTCGGACGGTTTGACGACCACTGTGTTACCCGCGGCAATGGCGATGGGGAAAAACCACATCGGTACCATCGCCGGGAAGTTGAACGGTGAGATGACTGCAACCGGCCCGAGCGGCTGGCGGATCGCATACACGTCGATGCCGCTGGATGCCTGCTCGGTGAAGCCACCCTTGAGCAATTGCGGGATGCCGCACGCGTACTCGACCACCTCCAGGCCGCGGGCGATCTCCCCGAGAGCGTCGGAGTGCACCTTGCCGTGTTCGGAGACAATGATCGAAGCCAGCTCGTCACGGCGGGAGTTGAGCAGTTCGCGGAAGGCGAAGAGCACCTGGGTGCGCTTGGCCATCGATGCGTCACGCCAGCTATGGAACGCCGTCACGGCCGCCCCGACCGCCTGGTCGACTTCGGCGATGCCGGCGAAGTCGACCTGCCCGGAGACCTTTCCTGTGGCCGGATCATAGATGTCGCCCCGGCGCTCGGCGATCCCGGACCACTTCTGGCCGGCGATCCAGTGCGTGATGTGCTTGCTGGCCACGACAGACTTCCTCTCCCTCAACGCTGCTGTCGCCAGTCTCGTGATGGCCGCATTACCCAACAACCGACACTTCGCATGTAATCCCGGTGATGTCCTTACACTGTGGAGGTATGTTCCGACCGGGAGGTCACACTGTGTTCCCCACCGTCGCCCAAGTCCTGGAGCTCGATGTACTGCGCCGCGGCAACCCCAGGATCGTCGCGGGAACGGCAGGTCTGCACCGCCCCGTCCGCTGGGTGCACATCAGCGAGCTCGCCGACATCGCGGGCATGCTCCACGGCGGCGAACTGGTGCTCACCACCGGCGTCATGCTCCCCGCGGACAAAGAGCCTCTCACCCGCTACATCCACGAACTCGCCGACATCGGCGCCGCGGGCCTCGTCGTCGAACTCGGGCGCCGCTACGCGGATGAGCTCCCCCGCGCACTGGTCAAGACCGCGGAGCGGCGCGAGCTCCCGCTGATCGAGCTCCGCACCGAGGTGCGGTTCGTAGCGGTAACGGAGGCGGTGCATGCGCACGTCGTGGACGCTCAGCTGACTGAGCTACGCGCCTCGGAGGCCGTCCACCAGATCTTCAACGAGCTGTCGGTGGAAGGCGCCGAGCCCGCAGAGGTGGTGCGCGAGGTGGCACGGATGGCCGGAGCACCGGTAGTGCTGGAAAATCTCTCACACCAGGTGCTCGCCTTCGACGCCGCAGGCCAGGACCCCCAGGCGCTGCTCGACGGCTGGGAGCGCCGCTCGCGCGGAGTACGCCCGCCCGCCCGTACCGGATACGACACGCGCAGTGGCTGGCTGATCACCACGGTAGGGGCGCGTGGCCGCGACTGGGGACGCCTGGTGCTCGTGTGCAGGCCGGGCGAGGAGCCGGCTCCGCGGCTCGCCGTCGTACTGGAGCGCGGCGCATCGACGCTCGCCCTGGGCAGGCTGCTTGAACGCGACCAGGAGTCCCTGGAACGCCAGACCCACCGCATGCTGCTCAGCGGGATTCTCACTCACTCGCTGACCGTCTCCGACGTGGCATTGCGTGCCCGGGCGCTCGGTGTGCCGCTGGAGAGCCGCAGTCTTGTGGGCGTGGTACTGCGGCTGGGCGGCGGGCCGTTCTCGGCGGCGCTCGAAGCGCAGGCGCGACTGCGGGACTTCACCGAAACGGCGGCGCTCGCGGTGCGGGAGCGTCGGCTGAGCGCGCTCATCGGAAGCCTCGACGACGGCGGTGTGGGGCTCCTCATATCGCTGGGCCCGTCGGACAATGAGCACGCGGCGCTCCAAGGATTCGCCACTGCCCTTGACCGTCTCGCGGGAGCAGCCGGCATGGATCCCGCATTCTTGATGGCAGCAGGCTCCTCGGTGGGTTCGCTGCGCGACGCCCGCCGTACGTTGCTGGAAGCCGTTCAAGTCGCGGAGGCCGCCGACCGCACCACGGTCCGCACCGCGGGAACGTATTACCGCCTCCCCGACGTCCGGCTGCGCGGCCTGCTCCATCTCCTACGCGACGATTCCCGTCTGCAGACCTATGTGGAGCGGGAGTTGGGACCGCTGCTCACCCATGACGCCGAGAACGGAACCGACTTGGTGCGCATCCTCAGCGCCTATCTGGCGAGCGGCCGCAACAAGTCAGCGGCGGCCGATACCGTCCACATGTCACGTCCGGCCTTCTACGACCGTCTCCATAAGGTCGAGCGGATCCTCGGCACGGATCTCGACCAGGTGGAGTCGTGTCTGTCGCTGCATGTCGCGCTGCTGGCACTTGAGGCCGTCCGGCGGTAACGCATTGCACGTCCAGCAATCCCATGACGCACAATCCCATGACGCGAAGGCTGGGTGAGGAGGCCTGGCGAGGACGAGGTCACGGCCCTCTACGATAAGCGGACCACGATAACCGGATCAGGATCAGCCGATCCGCAGGAGGACCGCATGACCGCACGCTCCGCCGAGACCGCTGAAGACATGGCCGACTTCATCGCCGGACTGCCCAAGGCGGAGCTGCATGTCCACCACGTCGGATCCGCATCGCCCCGTATCGTCGCGGAGCTGGCCGCCCGCCACCCCGATTCGGCGGTACCCGCCGATCCGGACGCACTCACCGAATACTTCACCTTCCGCGATTTCGCCCATTTCATCCAGGTCTACCTCTCAGTAGTAGAACTGCTACACGACGCGGAAGACGTACGGCTGTTGACATATGAGATCGCCCGCGACATGGCTCGGCAAAACATTCGCTACGCCGAGCTGACCATCACCCCCTACAGCTCAGTGAAGCGCGGCATTCCAGCAGCCGCCTTCATGGAGGCGATCGAGGACGCACGCAAGGCAGCGGAAGTTGAATTCGGGACCGTGCTGCGCTGGTGCTTCGACATCCCCGGCGAGGCAAGCCTGGAAGCAGCCGAAGTGACCTGCGACCTCGCTCTACAGCACGCCCCTGAGGGATTGATCTCCTTCGGTCTCGGCGGACCCGAAATCGGTGTGCCGCGGCCACAGTTCAAGCCGTACTTCGACCGGGCCCGCGCCGCCGGACTGCGCAGTGTCCCCCACGCGGGCGAGAGCACCGGGCCGCAGACCATCTGGGACGCGCTGAACGACCTGGGCGCAGAGCGCATCGGCCACGGCACGAGCGCGGCGCAGGATCCGGCGCTCCTCGCTCATCTCGCCGAGCAGCGCATTCCGTTGGAAATCTGCCCCACCTCCAACATTGCCACACGCACGGTCGCATCGCTGGAGGAACACCCCCTCCTCCGCATGGTGGACGCCGGGGTTCTCGTCACCGTCAACAGCGACGATCCCCCGATGTTCGGCACCGACCTCAACACCGAATACGCCGTCGCCGCACGACTGTTGGAGCTGGACCGGCAAGGCGTCGTCAACCTGGCGAAGAATGCGGTCAAGGCGTCATTCATGGACGAGGAATCAAGGGTAAAGCTGACGGCGGAAATCGACGCTTACGCCCAAGCGAACGCCTGACAGCGCGACTCAGTCGCGAGGGAACTTTTCGGTCGAGAGGGTGAAGTCGAGTCCGAGCGGCTTCAGGTTGAGCGGGTCACCGAATTTGACCGTCATTTCGTTCTCGTAGGTGTCTCCATCGGGACCACCAAAAGCGTGACACTTGCCGGTGTAAGGGTCCGCGATCAGGTAGACAGGGATGCCTGCCCTGGCGTAGAGAGCCTTCTTCGGGCCGTAGTCGTTGTGCGCCGTCTTGCGCGAGATCACTTCCACTGTGAGCTCGATGTCGTGAGGCGCGAACCGATCGTCGTCGTTCGGTTCGGCTCCGTCGACGACCTTGATAATGTCAGGGCAGAAACCGTTCAGGTAGCCGGGGAAGTCTATGCGCATGTCGACATCGATCTCGGCGTCTTCTCCGAACTGGTCCTCCAATTGTCTGCAGATCTTGCGAATGATCTGTCCGTGCGTGCGCCGCTGCGGTGACACGAAAACGGCCCCCTCGATGATCTCGATCTTGAATCCCTCGGGGAACGCTTCCTCCAGCCTCTCGAACATCTCGTCGAGGCTGAGGTCGTCGATCTCGGCCATCTCGATCCTGTCGTCCAGTACGACGGTCACCGTGCCGCTCCTCCCCGCCGCGCCCTCGCACAGCCGCACGGTTCAACGATACGCGTAGGTCCCGGGTCACGCTCGATGATCCCGGGGCCCACGGCGCGGCTTGGAGGCTGTGCGGACGTCAGCCGCCCAGCGATGTCATCACGTGCTTGATGCGCGTGTAGTCCTCGAAGCCGTACGAGGACAGGTCCTTGCCGTAACCGGACTTCTTGAAGCCGCCATGCGGCATCTCCGCGACGAGCGGGATGTGAGTGTTGATCCATACGCAGCCGAAGTCAAGGGCCTTGGACATCCGCATCGCGCGGGCATGGTCCTTGGTCCACACCGAGGAGGCAAGCGCGTACTCGACGCCGTTGGCCCATTCGACCGCCTGCTTCTCGTCGGAAAAGGACTGGACGGTGATGACGGGGCCGAAGACCTCCTTCTGGATGATCTCGTCGTCCTGTTTGAGGCCGGAGACGACGGTCGGGGCGAAGAAGAAGCCTTTCTCGCCGACCCGGTGACCGCCGCTCTCGAGCTTGGCGTGGGCCGGCAGCCGCTCGATGAAGCCGGAGACCTGCTTCAGTTGGTTGGCGTTGTTGAGCGGGCCGAACAACACGTCCTCGTCGTCCGGCTGACCGGTCTTGGTGCCGGCGGCGGACTTCGCCAGGGCGGCCACGAACTCGTCGTGGATCGACTCGTGGACGAGGACGCGGGTGGCGGCCGTACAGTCCTGGCCGGCGTTGAAGAAACCGGCGACTGAGATGTCCTCCACCGCCTTGGCCATGTCCACATCCTCAAAGACCACGACGGGGGCCTTGCCGCCCAACTCCAGATGGACACGCTTGAGGTCCTTCGACGCGCTCTCGGCAACCTGCATACCGGCCCGTACCGAGCCGGTGATGGAGGCCATCGCCGGGATGTCGTGCTCAACCATCAGCCGGCCCGTGTCGCGGTCCCCGCAGATGACGTTGAAGACACCTTTGGGGAGACCCATCTCATCCCACACAGCGCCGATGATCTCGGCGAGCAGCACCGTCGATGCCGGGGTGGTGTCGGACGGCTTGAGGACGACCGTATTACCGGCAGCGATCGCGGGTGCGAACTTCCACACCGCCATCATCATCGGGTAATTCCACGGCGCGACTTGCGCACACACGCCCACCGGCTCGCGCCGGATGATCGAGGTGTACCCGTCCATGTACTCGCCCGCGGAGCGGCCCTCCAACACCCGCGCAGCGCCCGCGAAGAAGCGGATCTGGTCGACCATCGGCGGAATCTCCTCCGAGGCGGTCAGCCTGATCGGCTTGCCGGTGTTCTCGCTCTCGGCCGCGACCAGTTCGCCGGCACGCGCCTCGACCGCGTCCGCGATCTTCAACAGCGCCTTCTGCCGCTCGGCCGGAATGGTGTCACGCCAGGCCGGGAAGGCTGCTGCGGCGGCGGCCATGGCCGCATCCACGTCGGCTGCACCGGACAGCGGCGCGGTCGCATACACCTCGCCGGTGGCCGGATTGACCACGTCCGTGGTGCGTCCGTCGGCTGCGTCGCGGAACTCCCCGTCGATGTAGTTGCGCAAGGTACGGAGCTCGCTCACTGCCTTCTCCTGTCCTGTGTCCCGGGTATGCCGGGTGCTGTGCCTGCCGTGCCGTGTACTGGGTACTGGGTACTGTGTCGCACGCCATACCCAATTAGTGATATATTCCCCACTCTAGCCACAGAAGCCACAGAACAACCGTTATCACCTGCGAAATCCGACAGCGGCCCGTGCAGATTTCCCTCTCGATGGCTGCGGATCGATCGCCCGAAGCACACGCGTACAGTGACCCAACCTCCGTGCATTCGTTCTCCTCCATGAGAGGACGTGGACAAGACAAGCGGAGGTAGTCGCTATGGTGGCCCCGCCGGACAACGACGTGCTCTGGGCGCGCACGCTGCGCTACACCTATCAGGGCTCGCCCGCCCTGCTTGGCGTCTCGCTCGGCGTACGCGACGGCGAGATCCTCGGGATCGTCGGGCCTCGCGGCTCCGGCAAGACCACCCTGCTCAAATGCATGTCGGGCCAACTCACGCCGGAACAGGGCGAGGTGTGGTTCAACAGTGCCCCCGTGCACTCCCTCCCGCCAAGCGCCCGCGAGCGGCTACGCCGCGACCGGTTCGGATGGGTCGGCAGCTCCCCCCAACTCGTCCCTGAACTGACCGCATGTGAAAACGCGGCGCTTCCCCTGCTGTTGTGCGGCACCCCGCACCGCAGCGCCCGGGACACCGCCCAGGAGTGGCTGGATCGGCTCGATGTGGGCGACTGCGCCAAACGGCGGCCGGCCGAACTGCTCCAGGCGCAGCGCCAGCGAGTCGCGATCGCCCGGGCACTCGTCTCGCTTCCCGAGGTGCTCTTCGCCGACGATCCGACGGCGCCACTGCACCGCCCGGACAGCGCGCAGGTGCTACGCACCCTGACCACCGCCGCCAGGACACACCGCATCACGGTGCTGCTGGCGACCTCGGATCCCGAGGTCATGACCTTCACTGACCGTGCAATCGCTCTCGTGGACGGCGTGCGCTCGGCTTCGCTGCCGACCGGACACCAGACGGAGGGCACCTCGTGCTCAGCCTCCGTCTGATCCGCGGCGAACGGCCGGCCGCGCTGCTGCGCCGGTCGCTCGTAGCTGCCACATCCGCTGGTACAGGGTTTCTGTTGCTCGCCGTGCTCGGTCATGCCATGGCGCACCCATCGGACACGACCGGCTCGGTGGTGCGGCTCGTCTGGTGCCTCGTGCCGCTCGCCGCAGCGGTGCATCTGTCGGTCGCCGTCACCCGTGCGCGAGCGGGCAGACAACTGAACGCAGGACTCACCGCCGCTGGGCTCGGGCCCGGCGGGACGAAGTTGCTGGCGGCGGTACAGGCCACGATGGAATGCCTGCTGGGCAGTGTGGTGGCACTGCCGACGTTCGTGTGGTGGCGGGACCACTTCGCGGGCGCCTACACGCCGATGCCGATCGCGGCCGTGCTCACGCTGCTGGTAGCGGTGCCGCTCATCGGTGGCGTCGCATGTGGCGTCGCATGTGCCGTCGCGTCGCGTCCGCGGCCGTCGGGTCCCGCAGATACGGCATGCACTTCACGTACTACAGGTACTGCCGTTACTACAGGTGCTGCCGCGGACGGGCGTCCGTCCAGCCTGCCGTGGGGTGTGGCGCTGACGGCGGCGGGCCTCGCGCTCGAGGTCTACGCGAGCGACGTGACGCGGTCGGCTACTGGCTCGCTGCTGCCACTGCCCGGCGGCCTCGGCCGGATCGCGCCCGCTGTACTGGCCGGCTGGCTGCTGACGGCCGTCGGGTTCATCCTCACCGGGCCCGGGCTCGTCCATCTCGGCGGACGCCTGTTGTCGGTGTACCGTCCGGGGGCGCTGCGGCTGCTCGCCGGCCGCACGCTCCAATGGGACGCGCCCCGCCTCGGACAGCCGTTGGGCGTGCTGTGCGCGGTGGCATCGGCAGCACTCGCTGCGATGCAGTTGTACGCACCGGGCGCGCGCCCAGTGGGGCTGCTCACCGCCCTCGGCGCCACTCTCGTCCTCGGCTGCCCGGCCGCAACCGCGCTCACTACGGCATCCGCGGCCGGACGGTCCCGGCAAGACGCGGGCGGGGTGCTTGCCTCGCTGGGTGCTCCCGCCTCCCTGATGCGCCGCGTAACCGTTCTCCGTACGTTCGCCGTGTTCCTCGTTCTCGCCCCGGTGACCTTGGTGGTGGCATGGCTGGCGTCAATGCCGCTCGCGCCGTAGAACCGTAGAGGCCGCGCAGAGATCCACCGCGCGCCCGGGAAGCGGTCAGTGTTCGGAGGCGGCGAGCTGCCCGCAGGCTCCGTCGATCTCTTGGCCTCGGGTGTCCCGGACGGTGACGGGCACCCCGTGGTTCTCCAGCGCACGGACGAACGCCCTCTCGTCTTCGGGGCGGGAGGCCGTCCACTTCGAGCCGGGCGTGGGGTTGAGCGGGATCAGATTGACGTGCACCCGGTGCCCCTTGAGCAGTCGCCCGAGCAGATCGGCGCGCCACGCCTGGTCGTTGATGTCTTTGATCAGCGCGTACTCGACAGAGATCCGGCGGCCCGACACCTCGGCGTAGTGCCAGGCGGCGTCGAGTACCTCGCGGACCTTCCAGCGAGTGTTGACGGGCACGAGGGTGTCACGCAGCTCATCGTCGGGTGCGTGCAGGGAGACCGCGAGCCGGCACTTGAAGCCCTCATCGGCGAAGCGCAGCATCGCTGGGACGAGACCGACAGTGGATACGGTGATGCCGCGCTGGGAGAGGCCAAGACCGTCGGGCGCGGGGTCGGTGAGGCGGCGGATGGCGCCGACGACGCGGTTGTAGTTGGCAAGAGGCTCGCCCATACCCATAAAGACGATGTTGCTGAGCCGGGCGGCGCCCCCAGAGCTGTCTTTCTCCAGAGGAGACGCTGCCTTCGACGGCGGTTTCGCCGCGGGTCCAGCCTCTCCGAATTCCCCGTCTCGAAGGGATCGCATTCCCGCGACGATCTGATGCACGATCTCGGCAGTGGAAAGATTCCGGGTGAGACCGGCCTGTCCCGTGGCGCAGAACGGGCAGTTCATACCGCAGCCCGCCTGTGAACTGATGCACATGGTGACCCGGTCCGGGTAGCGCATCAGGACGGACTCCACCAGCGTGCCGTCGAAGAGCCGCCACAGTGTCTTGCGGGTAGTGTCGTTGTCGCAGGAAACGTGCCGTACCACCGTCATCAACTCCGGCAGCAGGCCGTCAGCGAGCTTCTCGCGTGCCGCCGCCGGGATGTCGGTCCAGCTCGCCGGAGCGTCCGCGAATCGCGCGAAGTAGTGCTGTGAGAGCTGCTTGGCACGGAACGGCTTCTCACCAAGCGCCGTCACGGCCTCGCGGCGCTCAGCGGGGGTGAGATCGGCGAGGTGCCGCGGCGGCTTCTTGGCACCGCGCGGCACGGCGAAAGTGAGTTCTCCGGGTGCAGGCATGGTGGTAACAGTGTCGCAGATCGCTACCGGCGCCCTTTGCGGGGAAGGAGCGGCCTACAGCCGCGCGTCCCTTGGCGCTCGCTCCGCTCGCGCGTCGGCCGCCGGTCATAGATGCACGTGGTCAGCCAGGGCCGACGAAGATCACCAGTAGCAGCCACACCACAGGAGCCGTGGGCAGCAGCGAATCCAGGCGGTCCATCAGCCCGCCGTGGCCTGGCAACAGGGTGCCCATGTCCTTGATTCCCAGATCACGTTTGATCATGGATTCGAGCAGGTCGCCGAGGGTCGCGCTGACCGCGACACCGAGGCCGAGCAGCAGGCCCTGCCACCAGGAGCCGTGGTGGATCAGGTACTCCATGCTGAGCACGCCGGCCGACATTGCGAAGGTGACCGCGCCGATCAGGCCTTCGCGCGTCTTGCCGGGGCTGATACGCGGGGCGAGCTTGTGCCTGCCGAAGCGCCAGCCGACCGCGTAGGCGCCGGTGTCACTGACGACGGTGAGCAGCAGGAAGACGAAGACCCGCCGGGGACCGTCGGCCGCGGTGAGCATCATCGATACAAACGTCGCAAGGAACGGTACGTAAAAGGCGGCGAAGACACCGGCGGTGACGTCCCGCAGATAGTTCTCGGGCGGCTCGGTCATCCGCCACACCAAAACCCCGAGCGCGGTGAGCGCCATCGCCACCCAGACGCCCTCGGCGCCCCGCAGATATCCGGCGACGACCATCGCTGTACCGCCGGCCTCGAGTGGCACCAGCGGTATTTTGATCTGCTTGCACTCCTCCAGGCGGCTGCTCAGCTCCCACAGGCCGACCGCGACAGCAGCCGCGATGACCACCACGAAGAGACTTTTCACCACGAACAGCGAGGCGAGGATAACCACACCGAGTCCGAGGCCGACACCTATCGCGGCGCGCAGATTCCGACCGGCCTTCTTCTCTGTCTTCATGTCCGACTTCGTACGGGGGCCGGGCGCCGGGAGATTCCCGGGGGCTTTGTGATTCTCAAGATCTCCGTGATTCCCCGGGGCACCGTGATTCCCGGGGACTCCGCCTGCGGCGTCCGGTACTGGTGGCATGCATCGAGTCTGCGCCGTATCGTCGCCGTCGGCTGCCCTGGTGCTGCGGTACGCGGGAGGCTCCCCCTGCCTTGCGGGGGGAGCTCCTGGGGCGTACGACTGCTCGGGAGCTACCCAATAGTCTGCGCCCGGCGGAGCCCCCCGCGAAGAGTCGTTCATCAGACCTCGAGCAGCTCGGCTTCCTTGTGCTTGAGCAGCTCGTCGACTTGGGCCACGTACTTGGCCGTGGTGTCCTCGAGCTCTTTCTCGGCGCGGCGCACCTCGTCCTCTCCGGTCTCGCCGTCCTTGACGAGCTTGTCCAAAGTCTCCTTGGCCTTGCGGCGCACGCTGCGGATCGAGACGCGCGCGTCCTCGGCTTTGTGCTTGGCGACCTTGATGTACTCCTTGCGGCGCTCCTCGGTGAGCTGTGGGAACACCACCCGGATGATATTCCCGTCGTTCGACGGGTTGACGCCGAGGTCGGAGTCGCGGATCGCGGTCTCGATGGCGCGCAGCGAACTCTTATCGAACGGAGTCACGATCGCCATCCGCGGCTCGGGCACGGAGAACGACGCCATCTGATTGATCGGCGTCATCGTGCCGTAGTACTCGGCCACGATCTTGTTGAACATCGCCGGATGGGCACGCCCCGTGCGGATTGCGGCGAAGTCCTCCTTGGCGACCACGACCGCCTTTTCCATCTTCTCCTCGGCTTCGAGGAGGGTCTCTTCGATCACCATGCGCTCCCGCGTCAATTGAGTTCGCAGAGCCTCGCCCCTGCGCGCGTCTTCCCTGCGTATTGTCTCTACCTGCACGGTGTCGAACCGGCAGCGTGTTGTCCATACCCGTACCGGACCCTTCGTCCGGAACGGAGTTGTCGTTTTCAGTCCCGCGTGCCGTGCTCGCTCACCAGCGTGCCGATCTTCTCACCCTTCACCGCGCGGGCGATGTTGCCCGGGGTGAGGAGCTCGAAAACCAAGATGGGGAGCTTGTTGTCGCGGCACAGCGTGATCGCAGTGGCGTCCGCGACCTTCAGGTCGCGGGTGATCACCTCGCCGTATTCGAGGGCGTCGAACTTGACGGCGTCGGGATTGACCTTGGGATCGGAGTCGTAGACTCCGTCGACGCCGTTCTTGCCCATCAGCAGGCCCTGCGCGTGGATCTCCAGAGCACGATGCGCGGCGGTGGTGTCGGTGGAGAAGTAGGGCATGCCCATGCCCGCGCCGAAAATGACGACGCGT
>JAFAUH010000061.1 GCA_019243445.1 Streptomycetaceae bacterium
CGCGGCGGGGTCGAGCTCGCGGAACTCACGCCACTCGGTGAGATGCAGCACGACCTGGGCGCCGCGCACCGCGTCGAGCGCTGAGGGGGCATAGCCGAGTGTCGGGAAGAGCCTGGCGGCATTCTCCATTGCCTTGGGGTCGTAGACGGTGACCTGGCCGCCTTGGAGGTGGATCTGGCCGGCGACGTTGAGCGAGGGCGAATCCCGGACATCGTCGGAGTCGGGTTTAAAGGCCGCGCCGAGCACCGCGACTCGCTTACCGAGGAAGGCGCCGCCGCACGCCTGACGGGCGAGCTCGACCATGTGGCTGCGCCGCCGCATGTTGATCGAGTCGACCTCCCGCAGGAAGGTGAGCGCCTGGTCGACGCCGAGCTCGCCTGCACGGGCCATGAAGGCGCGAATGTCCTTGGGCAGACAGCCGCCGCCGAAGCCGATTCCAGCGCGTAGGAATTTGTGGCCGATGCGGTCGTCATAGCCGATCGCTTCGGCGAGCTTGACCACATCGCCGCTTGCTGCCTCGCAGACCTCGGCCATCGCATTGATGAACGAGATCTTGGTGGAGAGGAACGAGTTCGCTGCGTTCTTGACCAGCTCGGCGGTGGCGTAGTCGGCGACGACGAAAGGTGTGCCCTCGGCGATCGGCGTCGCGTACACCTCGCGCAGCAGCTTCTCGGCGCGTTCCGAGCACACACCGACGACGATGCGGTCCGGATGAAGGGTGTCCTCCACAGCAAACCCTTCCCGCAGGAACTCGGGGTTCCACGCCAGCTCGGCATCCTCCCCGGCCGGGGCGAGCTCGGCGAGTCGGGCCGCAAGACGCTCCGCGCTGCCGACGGGCACTGTCGACTTGCCGACGACGAGCGTGGGCCGCACCAGATACGGAGCGAGCGATTCCACGGCGCTGTCGACATACCGCATGTCGCACGCGTACTCGCCGTGCTTCTGCGGGGTATTGACACACACGAAGTGCACATCACCGAAGTCGGCCGCCTCACGCCACGAGGTGGTGAAGCGCAGCCGCCCGCTCGATCCCTCGATCCCGGAGACATGCCGCGCCAGCAGCTCGTCGAGTCCCGGCTCGTACATCGGTGCCCGGCCGCTCTCCAGCATCGTGATCTTCTCGGGAGCGATGTCGAGCCCGAGCACCTCGAAGCCGAGTTCGGCCATGGCGGCGGCGTGGGTGGCACCGAGGTAGCCAGTCCCGATCACGGTCAGCTTGAGCGTCACGGAGGTCTGCCTTTCGGGGATCGGCGCGGTGCGAAAGCCGAGCATAGCCGGGCTGCCGTTTTTCCGGCGGCAGCCCTAGAATTGGCTACTTAACGGTAGTTAGCAGGGGTTGAGCTGGGGAGTGGAGGACAACTTGTCGGGTTCGACGTCAAGTTCGGCAGATTTCGATCTCTATCGGCCGTCCCAGGAGCACGGGATGCTCCGGGAGATGGTGCGCTCGCTTGCCGAGGCGAAGATCGCCCCGTTCGCGGCGGAGGTGGACGAGCAGGGGCGGTTCCCGCAGGAGGCGCTGAAGGCGTTGGTGGGGGCAGATCTCCATGCGGTGCATGTACCCGAGAGCTACGGGGGTGCGGGGGCGGACGCGCTGGCAACAGTGATCGTGATCGAGGAGGTTGCGCGGGTGTGTGCGTCCTCGTCGTTGATACCGGTGGTGAACAAGCTGGGCTCATTGCCGGTGATCCTCTCCGGTTCGGAGGAGCGGAAGAAGGCATACCTGGGGCCGCTGGCCAAGGGGGAGGCGATGTTCTCGTACTGCCTGTCGGAGCCTGACGCGGGCTCGGATGCGGCGGCCATGAAGACCAAGGCGGTGCGCGACGGCGACTACTGGATCCTCAACGGGGTGAAGCGGTGGATCACCAATGCGGGAGTGAGCGAGTACTACACGGTGATGGCGGTCACCGACCCGGAGAAGCGGTCGAAGGGCATTTCCGCGTTTGTGGTGGAGAAGTCGGATGAGGGCGTCTCGTTCGGTGCGCCGGAGAAGAAGCTGGGGATCAAGGGATCGCCAACGCGTGAGGTGTATTTCGACAATGTGCGGATTCCCGCTGATCGGATGATCGGTGCGGAAGGTACGGGGTTCGCCACGGCAATGAAGACGCTGGATCACACACGGATCACGATCGCGGCGCAGGCGCTCGGTATCGCACAGGGTGCGTTGGACTACGCCAAGGGCTATGTCAAGGAGCGCAAGCAGTTCGGTAAGGCGATCGCCGAATTCCAGGGCATCCAGTTCATGCTCGCTGATATGGCGATGAAGCTGGAGGCGGCGCGGCAGTTGACATATGCGGCGGCGGCGAAGTCGGAGCGCGGAGATGATGATCTGACATTCTTCGGGGCGGCGGCGAAGTGTTTCGCCTCGGATGCGGCGATGGAGATCACCACGGATGCCGTGCAGTTGCTGGGCGGCTATGGGTACACCCGTGATTACCCGCTGGAGCGGATGATGCGGGACGCGAAGATCACGCAGATTTATGAAGGGACCAACCAGGTCCAGCGCATCGTCATGGCCCGCAACCTCCCGTGACGGCCCAGCAGTGGCGCGGCCCTCCTGGGAGGGGGAGCATGGGAACTGCTTCGGCATCCGCGGCATCCAGGAGGAATGCCATGACCACTGCCAGAGAGATCATGCATAGGGGCGCGGCGTGGATCACCCGAGGAGTGATGCTCGACCGGGCTGCTGAACTGATGAGTGAGATGAACGTCGGAGCGCTTCCGATCGCCGACGAGAACGAACGCCTCTGCGGAATTCTCACCGATCGCGACATCGTCATCGAGTGCGTTGCGAAAGGCAAGGACCCCCGCCGCACCACAGCGGGAGAACTCGCCCACGGTACCCCACGCTGGATCGATGCCGACGCCGACGTCAGCGACGTCATGCGGGAGATGGAATCTCACCAGATCCGCCGCCTGCCGGTGATCGAGAACAAACGGCTCGTCGGAATGATCAGCGAAGCTGATCTTGCGCATCACCTGTCGGACGCACAGATCGCAGAGTGGGTGGACAAGATCTACGCCCGCACCGCGACGTAACCGTCGCAACTATCTGAACCATCCAGTGAACCGCAGTGGCGGGGATAGTGGGCGAGGACTCGCCGTGAAGGGGGCGCCCCGCCAACTGCTTTGCGCCAAATGGGACAACTTCATCAACTACTCCGCATCGGGAGAGAGTTCTTGTCGTTGGTGGGGATGTGACGACAGAGCCTCTGCAACGCCGCCCGCCGGTGAATCCTTACGCCGCCCCGTACTCGGCATCGTCGTCAACGGGCATGGATTCCTTCGGTGGAGAGTGGCAGGGCGAGTGGCAGTTCGAAGCCGATCTCGCCGAACTCCTCGCCCAGAGCACAGCGACGACCACCGGGCACGACGACGCCCCATTCACCGACGTCCCATTCACCGACGTGCCATTCACTGATGTCCCGTATGAGGCGTACGAGGCGTACGCCCCCTACGAATTCCCCTCACCGCCCCCCCGTCCAGCCGGCAGCCACCGCCGCCGCAACCGCCTGCTGCGCCTGACCGCCCGGCTCCGCCGACCCGGCCCGGTCCCGCTGCTGCGCTGGCTCAGCCTGCTGATCGCGACCACAACGGCAGCGATCGTCACCACGTTGAGCGTCCTCGGCGGGATGATCTCCTACGACCCAATGCGCCACCTGGCCTCGCTCGGCGTCTCACCGGGGCTCGCCGGCTGGTGGCCGCTGCTGGTTTTCGGCCCCTGGCTGGTCGCCTCGCTCTCCATCCTGCGGGCCGCAGTCCACCAGCGCCATGTGCCGCACTCCTGGGCCGTGGTCGTCTTCTTCTCCGCGATCGCCGTCTACCTCTGCGTCGCCCACACCCAGAAGACCGTCACCGGCATGGCCGTCGCCGGCCTGCCGCCGATCACGGCGCTGGTCTCCTTCCATCAACTGGTCCGACAGATCACTTTGACCAACCCGCCGAAGCACGCCCTGCCACGTCAGCGGGGCGGCTCCGACCAGAGCAATTGACCTGTCCTAAGAGCGTCCGGCAGTAGGGGGCCAGGTGAAGGAGCGTCGTTCGG
>JAFAUH010000020.1 GCA_019243445.1 Streptomycetaceae bacterium
CCGGCTCCGGTGCCCTCACCGACGTGGGCAGCCACCTGGTGGACCTCGCCGAGTACGTGTCCGGACCGCTCACCGAGATCAGCGGCGCCCGCTACGCCACGGCGATCACGCAGCGCCCGATCCCCGCCACCGCGCCCGTCGGCCACACCCATGTGGAGCTGACCGATGAGTACGCGCAGGTCGAAAACGAGGACCTGGCGACGTTCACGGGCCGGTTCGCCAGTGGTGCGCTGGGGACTTTCTCCGTGTCGCGCGTCGCCCACGGACTGCCCGTCGGCCTTGGCTTCGAGCTCTCCTGCTCCAAGGGCTCGGCCGCCTTCGACTTCCATCGCTCAAGTGAGTTCGTCATCTCCGACTTCACACCGCGGGACGGGATCAACGGCCATCGCCGAGTGTTCATCGGCCCCGAACATCCCTATATCCAGGACGGCCTGGCGATGGATTCGCCCGGCGTCGGCCATGGCGCTTCGGACTTGTTCGTCTTCCAGGCACGGTCGTTCCTCGACCAGATCGCCGGGATCGAGAAGCTGCCGCCGTGCCCGACATTCCGCGACGGACTGCGAGGCCTGGAGATCGAGGAGGCCATCATCGCCTCAGCTCACACCGACGGTGCGGCCGTCAAGCTCGCCTGAGCTCTCCCTTGGCGGATACACGGATCCGTGCGGCCGTTAGGCACCGTCCGCCTGGTGACCAGTGCGGAGCCAAGGCGGGGCCGCACCGCTGTCAGTGCGTCAAAGCTGCGCCAAGCGTTCCGCGAGGCGCTTGGCGCCAGCTGCCGTCAGCGAGCCGTGCAGCCGCAAGCGGGAGATACCGCCGTCCGGGAAGATATCGATGCGGACGTGGGTCGCGGCGGGGGCGTCCACCAGGAAGCGGTGGACGGTGTCGGGCTGCAGGCGGGTGCGCGGGAGGATCTCGAACCACTTCTCGGAACCGGAACCAATGCTCTGGTCCTGCCCGGACAGCGCGGCCCAGCCCGCAGAGTTGCCTTTCAGACAGCCGGTGTCGATCTCGACAGCACGGATCTCGGCCTGCTCGGTGAGGCGGTAGCGAACCCAGTCGTTGCCCTTGTCGCGGCGGCGGCGGGTCTCCCAGCCCTCGTCCATGGTGCGGGAACGGCCCGGCAGGATGGTGTGAATGGGCGGGGAGTAGAAGCGGTCGGAGGCGTCCTCAATGGCGCCCCCGTTCTCCAGCGCGACAAGGTCGAAGGTGCCGAGCGCGGCCAGCCATACGAGGTCGGGCATCACCTCGCCGTAGACACGCAGCCGCGCGATGCCGCCGTCCGGGTGCTGGGCCAGGCGCAGGTGGGTGAAGCGGCGCGCGACAGCGACTTCGAAGACGTTGGCGGCGTGGCCGCCGATGGGGGTGCGGGGGACGAGTTCGGTCCACTTCATGCCCTCGGCAAGCAGTTCCTCGGGCGAGGCAGTCAGTGGTGCGAGAGCAGCTTTGATGGAGACGGCCGGCGGGTAGTTGCCGCGGAAGTGGGCGGTGTCCACCACGATGCCGCGGATCACGCCGGGCACACCGAGGCGGATCAGCGCCCAGTCGTGGTCCTCGTCGGCCGGGTATGGAGTGGCCGCTCCCGTACCTCTGCGGCGGCGGGTCTCCCAGCCGTCCATGATCTTGCCCTTGTGGCCGAAGTGCTCGGGGTCGAAGTGGGCGGGTCCGGGGTTGAGGAGGTTCTCCCGCTCGGCGAAGAACTCGTCGTTGGCTGCGATGACGCTCGCGCCCAGGCGGCGGTCGGCCAGGTTGACCAGGGTGAGCAGGTCGGCGGAGGGGATCTTCGCGCTGCGGTAGTCGGCGTACGGGTCGCCGCCTCTGTACGGATTGGCGTCGCCGGTGAAGTGAGTGACCTGCGTCATGCATGCGGCCTTTCGATGAGCCGGCCCATGAGCCGACCGCCGGGACGGAGGGTGCCCCCGTGATCGGCGATGAGCTGTCCGCGCAGCCAAGTGCTGCGTACGACACCGTGGAGAGTGCGGCCTGCGTATGCGGTGATCCGGTTGCGGTGGTGGAGCGCGGCCGGGTCCACGGTGAAAGTGTCTTCGGGGGCGAGCACAGCGAAGTCCGCATCATTGCCCGGTACGATGCCGCCCTTGTGGCTGAGTCCGGCGAGGGCGGCCGGTGTGGCCGACATCCAGCGGACCACGTCGCAGAGGGTGTGGCCGCGGCGCCGGGCCTCGGTCCAGATCGCCGGCAGGCCGAGCTGGAGCGAGGAGATGCCGCCCCATGCCTGGCCGAAGTCGCCGGTGTCGAGGAGCTTGAGGTCGATGGTGGACGGGGAATGGTCGGAGACGATGCAGTCGATTGTGGAGTCGGCGAGCCCCTCCCACAGGGCGTCTTGATTGCCGGCCTCGCGGATCGGCGGACAGCACTTGAACTCCGTGGCGCCGTCAGGCACTTCCTCGGCAGTGAGGGTGAGGTAGTGCGGGCACGTCTCGACGGTGATCCGTACGCCCTCGCGCTTGGCGGCAGCGATCAGCGGCAGGGCCTCGGAGGAGGAGAGGTGCAGGACATGGACGCGCGCCCGGAGCTGCTGCGCGAGTGCGATCAGCGCGGCGATCGCGGAGTTCTCGGCGTCGCGCGGACGGGAGGCAAGGAAGTCGGCGTAGCGGCGGCTGCCGTCCGCGGATGGCGCGGCCTCGATCAGATGCGGGTCCTCGGCGTGCACGATCAGCAGACCGTCGAAGCCGGCGATCTCAGCCATCGCCGCTTCCAACTCGGCGGGGCTGAGGTGGGGGAATTCGTCGACGCCCGAGGGCAGCAGGAAGCATTTGAAGCCGAAGACGCCGGCGTCGTGCAGGGACCGCAGCTGCTTGAGGTTGCCGGGGACGGCGCCGCCCCAGAAGCCGACGTCGATGTGGGCCTGGTCCCGGGCGGTGGCGCGCTTGATCTGGAGGGCGCTCATGGTGGTGGTCGGCGGGATGCTGTTGAGCGGCATGTCGATCAGCGTCGTGATGCCGCCTGCGGCGGCGGCCCGGGTCGCGGAGCTGAAGCCCTCCCACTCGGTGCGGCCGGGATCATTGATGTGGACGTGTGTGTCGACGAGGCCGGGCAGCAGCGCGTCGTCACCGAGGTCCACGATGCGGGCGCCGGTCGGAAGCTCGGCCTGGTACGGCAGGACGGCCGAGATCCGTCCGTCGGCTACGGCGACGGACGCAGGACGCTCACCTGCGGGCGTGACGACCCGCGTGGAGCGCAGGACAAGGCCTGCGGCCGGAAGCCGCTGATCAGTATTGCGTGCATGCGGCACCCGCTGCCCTTTCTCTTCCTTCCGCCCCATTCCCCATTATTTCCCCTCGTTCCCCCTCATTTCCTCCACCGGAATTTACCGTGATCCGGCAGCTCGCGCGCTCCAGGCCCTGTCCAGGCCTGGGGTCGGACAGGGCCTGGAGCGCGCGGACGCGTCAGCCGGAGTCGGGAGTCGCCTCGCTGTGGGAGCGGGGCGTGGGGAGGGGGCCGAACATATCGATCGCGGCACGGACTTCCGCCAAGGCTGGGGCGAGTGCGCTCACTGAACCCAACGCGCCGGTGAGGACCAGTAATGAGCCGCGGAGGCGGTCTATGACCAGGACACCCGCAGCGACAGCCGTGTAGAGCGCTGCGAGTTCATCCTCGGCGACCTCGCGGTCGGACGGGTGAACACGGTAGTCCGCAAGCT
Organism: Streptomycetaceae bacterium; assembly: GCA_019243445.1. Classification (GTDB taxonomy): domain Bacteria; phylum Actinomycetota; class Actinomycetes; order Streptomycetales; family Streptomycetaceae; genus Streptantibioticus_B. The sequence continues at coordinate 3,659 of JAFAUH010000020.1, forward strand.
CGCGGCGGAGGCGGACGACGGCGGCACGCAGCCCTGTCACCCGCGGGTCCTCTGCGCTGTCCGGCAGCACATTGTGCGATGCGTTGTCCGGTGCGCGTACGACGATCCGGGCGCATTGCCCAGTCGGGTCGTTCGACACTGCTACTCCCCCTCAGGCGTCCTGGGGTCGGCCCTGCCTCATCGGGCGCGTGGTTGCTGCCCGGGGCCCGGACCAGTAAAAGCGACTCTCTGAACATCGCGCCATACGGAGAGCGAAATCGGTCTGAAAAAACCTTCGTTCGAAGGAGATCTGGCAGCTTTTCACACGTCCGCGTGACATGCCGCCGCTTCCCTGTACGCCGAAAACGGGATATGCAAGCGGCATGGATCAGGTTGTGGCGAGCGTGGCGGGTGTGGTGCTCGCGGCCGGTACTGGACGGCGGCTGGGCGGACAGCCCAAGGCACTGCTCGCCTACCGTGGCGGACTGCTCGTCGAACACGCAGCCCGAGTACTGCGCGACGGCGGCTGCGACGGGGTGCACATCGTACTCGGTGCCGCCGCTGAGCAAGTACGGGAGCGGGCCACCGATCTCGGTTGGTGCACGCTGGTCGACAACCCCGACTGGGCGGAGGGCATGGGCTCCTCGCTGCGCGCCGGGCTGGGGTCACTCAAGGAAACGGGCGCCCGGGCCGCCGTCGTCTCCCTCGTCGACCAGCCCGGCATCGGTCCTCAGGCCGTCCGGCGACTGCTGTCGTCCGGCGTGTCGCCGACGAGCCTCGCCATGGCCGGGTACGACGGCAGCCGCGGTCATCCCGTGCTCTTCGGCTGCGATCACTGGCCTGCCGTCATCGCCTCCGCCCGAGGTGATCAAGGCGCTCGCGCATATCTCAGGGAGTGCGGGAGCGCTGTCACCTTGGTCGAATGCGGGGACATTTCTTCGCCCGGCGACATCGATACCCCCGCCGACCTGCGACTTCTCTCCGAACCCAGAAGCGATCTTCCCGAAGATCTCGGCGGTCGTGTGGTCATGGTGACTGCAGACGGTGACGCAGTCGTCTACTCCCCCAAGACGGGCGCCGAGGTCCACCGGCCGGATGATCTCACCTCTGCTCCTCCTCCCTTCGGCAAAGCACCTGACGGCGAGTAACGACTTGGTACGCGGTAGGGAGCAACGAGCCACCCGGCATCTCCTCGACGGCGACGACAACCCGCCCACCGCCGTCGTGACCTACAACGACCGGTGTGCCATCGGCGTCCTCGTCACCGAAAGTCGGATGTCAGCCGGTGAGACCGGCGAGCTTCGCGAGGCGCTGGGCCTCGGTGCGCGCGCTGCGCGCGATGGTGTCCTCGTCGACGTTGACCAGGCGGCCGCCTTCGACCACCGGTTTGCCATTGACCAGCAGCAAGGTGAGCGGTGCCGCAGCGCCGAAGACGAGGGCGGCGACCGGGTCGGCGATGGAGGAGTGCAGCACCCCATCGAGCTTCCACAGCGCGATGTCGGCGAGTTTGCCCGCCTCGATGGAGCCGATCTCCTGCTCACGGCCGAGTACGCAGGCGCCGCCATAGGTGCCTAGGCGCAGCGCCTGGCGGGCGCCCAGCGCCTTCTCACGGTGGGTGCCGAGGCGGTTGATGAGCAAGGCATTGCGTAGTTCGGTGCCGAGTTCGCCGGATTCGTTGGAGGCGGTGCCGTCGACGCCGAGGCCGACCGGCACTCCGGCAGCGAGCATGTCCGGGACACGGCAGATACCGGCGCCAAGGCGGGCGTTGGAGGACGGACAGTGGGCGACACCGGTGCCGGTTTCGGCAAACTTGGTGATGTCGGAGTCGTTCATGTGGACGCAGTGGGCCATCCATACGTCCTCACCGAGCCAGCCGGTGGACTCCAGGTAGTCGGTCGGGCCCATGCCGAACTGCTCATGGCAGAATTTCTCCTCCTCTGCGGTCTCGCTGCCGTGGGTGTGCAGGCGTACGCCCTTGCTGCGGGCGAGTACCACGGCTTCACGCAGCAGTTCGGTGGAGACGGAGAACGGCGAGCAGGGGGCGACGCCGATGCGCAGCATGGAGTCGAACGACGGGTCGTGCCAGCGGTTGATCGCTTCTTCGGTGGCGATCAACGCGGCCTCGGTGGTCTCGACGGCGAAGTCCGGTGGTAGGCCGCCGTCCGATGCGCCGCGGTCCATGGAACCGCGAGTCGGTGAGAAGCGCATGCCCATCTCGGCGGCGGCACGGATCTCGGCGCCGAGCAGGTCGCCTGTGCCCTGCGGGAAGACGTAGTGGTGGTCCATCGTCGTGGTCACACCGGATGTGGCGAGGGCCGCAAGCGAGCCCTGGGCTGCCGCGTACACCATCTGCTCGTCGATCCGTGCCCAGATCGGGTAGAGGGTGACGAGCCAGTCGAAGAGGTTGCACTCTTGGGCGAGACCTCGGGTGATCCACTGGTAGAAGTGGTGGTGGGTGTTGACCAGGCCTGGCGTCAGCAGGTGTCCTTCGGCATTGATGTGCCGGACGACGCATTCGAGGCCGGTGGGCGCGGGGCCCTGGCCGACCGACTCGATGCGCCCCGGCCCACTGGCAGAGCCGGTGATGACGACATGGCCCGAGGAGTACTCGGTGTCATGGGCGTCGACGGTCGCGATGGAGCACTGCTCGATGACGATGCGCGATGGTGCGCTGCCGGGGGCTGCCGATGCTGCCATGGTGCTGCCTCGTTCTCGTTCTCTTGGTTTCTGGATCGGCGTTTCTGGATCGGCGTTTCTGGATCGGCTGGGCGGGCAGTCACAGGTTGGTGTGGTCGACCGGGATACGTGCCTCGACGCCCTCGCGCAGGATGGTCCCCTCGATCAGGCCGTACGGGCGGTCGGCCGCGAAGTACACCTCGTTGTCGTTCTCGAGGCCGAACGGTTCCAGGTCCACCAGGAAGTGATGTTTGTTCGGGAGCGACAGACGTACCTCGTCGATCTCCGAGCGGTTGTCGATCACCCGTGAGCCCATCTGGTACAGGGTCTGCTGGAGCGAGAGGCTGTAGGTCTCGGCGAATGCCTGCAACAGGTGCTTTTTCGCCTCGGTGTACGAGCGCTCCCAATCCGGCATCGGCAGGGCGTCGCTGGTCCAGTTGAAGCGCCAGGCGGCCTGCACCATGGTGGCAAGGATGCGGTCGTACGCCTCGTGCAGCGTTGTGTACTTGTCCTTGGTGTAACCCCAGAACTCCGAGTTGGTGGAGTTCATCACTGTCAGGTCTTTCAGCCCGGAGATGACCTCCCAGTGCTCGCCATCAAAGGTGATCTGCGAGGTGCGCGCCTCCTGGCCGGTGCGGACGAAGGAGTGCTCGGCCTCGTGGGAGCCGGTCAAGCGGAAGGTGTTGTCGGAAGTCTCGATGCGCTCCCACGCATACTCCTCGATGCAGACGCGGGCGCGCTGGATCGGCTCCTGGCTGGTCACGAAGTGGCGAGCCAGGAGGATGCCGAACTGCTCGGCAGACTCGATGCCGTATTCCTTGGCGAAGGCGAAGACGGTGTTCTTCATGGTGTCTGTCGGCAGCACGTTGGTGTTGCTGCCCGAGTAGTGGACCTCGTCCATGGCGCCGGAGAGGGCGACGGAGACATTGAGGTCCTTGATGTGATGCGTGGCACCGTCACGGGTGATCTTGACAACGCGGGTTTCCGCCTTGCCGTACTGGTTCTGGCCGAGAATGGTGGGCATATCTGCGCTAACTCCCTCGGTACACGGAGTAACCGAACGGGTTGAGCAGCAGCGGTACGTGGTAGTGCTCACCCGGCTCGACGGCGAACGTGATCACCACCTCGGGGAAGAAAGCTCCGCTGCCCCTTGCGCGGGGGGCGGCCTGCTGAGCCTCGGCTTCTTGCTGACGGATACGGATGAAGTACGGTTCGACTTCGAAGCAGAGCCGTACGTGGGTAGTGCCCTCGGGGAGGGCGGGCAGTTCCTTGCAGCGCCCGTCCGCATCGGTCTTCGACGCTCCGTGTGCGGCCCACGGGGCATCGGCCCCGGAACGGACCGCCACTTCGACGGCGACACCCTCGGCGGGGCACCCGACGCTGGTGTCAAGGATGTGCGTGGATACGGACGCCGGAGCTGTCATCGTCGTCATTCTCCTTCTGCGGGTCCTGCGAGTCCTGCGGGTCCTGCAAGGCGGGTCAGCCGAATGCGGTTGATCTTCCCCAGCTCGGTGCGGACGATCTCGTACTCCTGCTCCGGAGTGTTGCCGATCCGGGCCTTCGCCGCGTCCCGCATCTGTTCCCCGGTGAGTCCCGTGGCACAGATGAGGAAGACGTGGCCGAATCTGTCCTGGTAAGCCAGGTTGAGTTCGAGCAGCTCGGCTTTGAGCTCATCCGACGCGCCGGTCATGCCGCACTGCTCGCGCGCCGAGGCGGGGTCGCCGGGCTTGGGCCTGCCGATCGGCGGGTGGCCTGCCATGGCCGCACCGAGATCCTCCGACGTCAGTTCCGACATCGCCACGTCACTCGCCTCGCACAGCTCGTCGAGACCGGCGAACGGGCGTTTGGCAAGCACCGCGCGCACCCAAGCAGTGCTGGTACAGACCTCGTAGAGGAAGCCGGCGGCAGTGTCATCGTCGGCGGTGTTGAGCCGGGCGATCCCCGGAAGGATGGGAGATGTCATGGAAGCGGCCTTTGAGAGACCTGCGTGGGACAGGCTTGGCGGAAAAATCAAGCGTGTGCCGCGCCGGGGAAGGCTGATGCCGCAGCCTTGTCACGCTACGCAGATCAGCGATTACCCATTGTTCTTCACGGCATCTTCGCGGTTGAGGTAGTTGTACACCGTGAAGCGGCTGACACCGAGCGCGGAGGCGACCGTCTCGACGCCGTGCCGCACCGAGAAGGCGCCGCGCTCCTCAAGGACCCGTACCACCGCCTGCTTCTCCTTGCGGCAAAGTTCGGCGAGCGGGCGACCCTTGCGGCGCTCCAGGTCGGCGAGGATGTGGGCAAGGGAGTCGGCTATGTGCGGCAATCGCACGGCCAGCACCTCCTTGCCCTCCCAACACAGAACGACATCGTCGCCACGCGCCTGGTCGGGCGGCATCATGACCCCGCCCAAGGCGTCGACAAGCGGCTTGACCGCATCGATGAAGGGGTGACTGGTCTTCGTCACACCTCACCCTCCCTCGTCCCGGCCACGCCGACCTGCAGCGAGACTCGCATGGCAACCGCCGTGCGGGTGCACTGCAACAGATCGAACGACTCCGTCGTCACTTCCGCCTTCGATCGCACCAGCCCAACTTAGCCGCTCGCGTCGCCGACCCCAAGGTTCAACAACGCCTCCCGGCAAACACACTTTTTATACGCCCTCCCAATTCCCCTAACAGATCTGTGAGGTGGCACCCTGGAAGCCACAACTGTCCATAGAACCAGACTGCATGGAGCCCCGCATGGCCGAAAGCGTGCCCGTCCGCTGCCCGGCATGCCACCAGGTGCATACGTTCACGCCGCCCACGTTCCCCTGCCCGTGCGGTGCGCCGCTGGTCATGCCGATACTGCCCGACGGCGAGCCCGCACAGCTGGAACACCGCACCTGGAAAAATTCCTGGGTCACGCTGAGATGTCCGACGTGCAACCGGCCGAACGACTGGCCGCAGCCCGAACTCGGCTGCTCCTGCGGCGTGGTGCTACGACTGCCGGTGAACGATTTCACGCCATCGTCGCCCGGCCGGCACCCGGATACGCATCAGGATCCGGGCCCGGATCCTGCACCGCCCGCTTCGGGAGCACCCGTGCCCCGTCCGCCGTTCCGGCCGGTGACCATCCGTACCGGCCGCGACGCGGTGACGGCGGCAGCACAGTATCTGAGATGGCTCGGCCACACCGATGTGGTCCAGGCCGATGATCGCAGCACGACCGGAGTCGACCTGCGTGGCAACGGCATCGTCGCCCTGGTCGACTCGTCGACGAGCCGCACCCCACGCCGTGACATCGAGACGCTGTGGCTCAACTGCCTCAACGAGGACGCAGCGGGCGCGATCTTCTCACTCGCCGGATACGCACACGACGCACGCCTGCGCGCCGACGAACTGAGCGTGCCGCTCTTTGTGATGGACCTGACGGGCACGCCGCAACCGGTCAACGACGCCGCCGACGCGCTGATCCGCAGCGAACCACGCCGTACAGGCTGAAGCCGACCCGGAGTCGGCGGCGAGCCGGCACCAAGCCGGCTGCGACCGACGACTCAGGCTCACGGCTGCGCGCGTATCCTTGCTCTGCGCTACTGTCCCTTTCCGCTCCTGTCCGCTGCCGTCCGACAGGGAGAGGGGCGCATACTCGGAGGTTACGTGTCGGAACAGGTGCTGATCAGCATCGTCCTGCCGGTGTACGGGGTGGAGGAGTATCTGCCCCAGTGCCTTGACTCCCTGCTCGGGCAGTCCTTCTCCGGAGTCGAGGTCGTCGCCGTCGACGACTGCTCCCCCGACAGCTGCGGTGCAATCCTTGATGAGTACGCCGCCCGCGACTCACGACTGCACGTGGTGCATCTGGAGCAGAACGTCGGTCTCGGGCAAGCGCGCAACGAGGGCCTGGCCCGCGCCACGGGCGAGTACATCTGGTTCGTCGACAGCGACGACTGGCTGGCCGAGGGAGCACTGGCGGCAGTCGCTGAGCGCCTGCAGCGGGCCCGGCCGGACATGCTCGTTGTCGACTTCGCGCTCGCCTACCCAGATGGCGGCGTGGAGCGCGATGTGCGCGCCCACCTGTTCCGGGACGCCCCCGAGATATTCACTCTCGCCGAGCGGACCGGCGTCCTTGATCTGGTCATGACCGCGTGGAGCAGAGTAATCCGCGGACAGTTCCTCCTCGGCCTCGACGTCGGCTTCGGCCGCGGCTACTACGAGGACATCTCCGTCACCTATCCCGTGCTGATGGCCGCGCAGCGGCTGAGCCTGCTCGACCGCGTCTGCTACTACTACCGGCGCGGTCGCAAAGGGGCGATCACCAACACCGCAAGCCCCAAGCACTTCGACCTCTTCAGCCAGTACGAGCAGATCTTCGCCTTCATCGACCGCGAGGAGGACACCGCCGGTCAGTTCCGCAAGGCCGTCTTCGACCGCACCGTGCGACACGCGACGACAGTGCTCGCCACCCCCGGCCTGGTGCCAAAGCACCTCCGGCGCGATTTCTTCCGCCGGGCCTCGGAGCACTTCCGGCGGTTCCGGCCGCAAGGGTACTCCTATCCACCGGGGCTGCGAGGGGTGCAGTACCGCCTGGTGGAGCAGGACGCCTTCGCGGCGTACGCGGCGCTCGAACCGGTCAACCGGCTGCGGATCGCGCTGCGCCCCGCGCGCCGGGCCCCGCGCCGGGCGGCGCGTCTGGCGGGGACCGCCGTGCGACGCGCGTACTACCGCGCCTGTCTGCTGCTGCCGATCGACGAGAACCTCGCCGTTTATGCCGCGTATTGGTACCGCGGCTACGCCTGCAATCCCGCGGCCATCTACGAAAAGGCCCGCGAACTGGCACCCGGTGTGCATGGGGTGTGGGTGGTCAGCAAGGAGCGGGCCGGATCGCTCCCCCCCGGTGTCGATCACATCGTGGCCGGCTCGGCACGCTATCTGCGGACGATGGCCCGCGCGAAGTACCTCGTCAACAACGTGAACTTCCCCTATGAGCTGTCCAAGCGGCCCGGCTCGGTACTGGTGCAGACCCAACACGGCACCCCGCTGAAGAAGATGGGCACCGACCTGCGCGACTACCCCGTCGCCGCGGCCCGCTTCAACTTCGACCGCCTGGTGGAGCAGTGCGAGCGCTGGGATTTCCTCGTCTTGCCGAATCCGCACACCACCGAGGTGTTCACACGCGTCTTTCCCGGCCACTACGAGGTGCTGCCCACCGGCTACCCGCGTGCCGACCGGCTGGTGAATGCCACCGCCGACGAAGTGCGACAGCTGCGCGAGGCGCTGGGCATCGAGCCGGGACACACCGCTGTGCTGTACGCCCCGACGCACCGCGACTACCAGGACGAAGCCGAGCTCCCGCTCGACCCGGAGCGGCTGGCCGCGCAGCTCGGCCCCGATCATGTGCTGCTGGTGCGCGCACACTACTTCGACGCGCCCAGAAACCACCAGGACGCCGGGCCCCGCAGGGTGAGGGACGTCTCCGCCCACCCCTCGATCGAGGACCTCTGCCTCGCTGCCGATGTGCTGATCACCGACTACTCATCGGTGATGTTCGACTACGCGACGCTCGACCGGCCAATCGTGATCTACGCACCGGACTGGGAGAGGTATCGGCAGACCCGCGGGGTCTACTTCGATCTGCTGCAGCAGCCACCCGGTTCGGTGACGACCACGCCCGAGCAGCTCGCCGAGGTGCTGCGCACCGGCGAGTACGCCAGCGCAGCCGCCGCGAAGCAACGCGAGGCATTCCGGGCGCGCTTTTGCCCGTATGACGACGGCCACGCGGCCGAACGCGTCGTACGACGCGTCTTCCTGGGCAAACCTTCAGACAGATCCTAGTGCCGCCCCCGCCGGATGCGGCGGCGCAGCCGTGCGGCGAAGACGCGGCGGACACCGGCGAGGCCGTCGGCGACGCGGAGCGCAAGCCAGCCGCTGCTCGTCGCATATGGCTGGAGCAGCAGTACCTTCCCACGGCGGCCCACCTGCACCCGGCGCCCGAGGCCGGCACCGGCCCGCACCGCGGTGGCGACTGATCCGCCGTCCCGAAAGACCAGCGTCGCCCCCAGATCCCAGGTGGTGATCACATCACGTTCACAGAGCGCGGAAGCGTCGATGACCACCCGGGCCCGCCACTCGAGCTGCTCTGCCCGACTTTTCCACCCGCGAGACCTGTGAAGCCTGTGAGGTCCGCGAGGCGAATCCGCCGCGTGCCAAGCGGCCTGGTATTGGTGAGTCCTGCCGGTGAGCCGGTGGCGCAGTTCGACGACCGCGTGCCGCGGGCCGGCCTGTGCCGTCCTGCCGTACAGATCGCCGAGGCGCAGCTCCAGTACGAGCCGACATCCGGCGCGTACCGTTGCGGCGACATACAGCGGAAGCTCTTCGAGCGCCGCATCGGCGAGACCGTCGAGTTCGACCGCCTCGTCGGCGCCGCCCGCCTCGTCCCACAACGGGCGTTCAGCATCGCCCGCGTACGGGGGCTCAAGACGAGGCGGGTCGGCAGCGAGCCCGGCGAGCCGCACCAGAGGCGCGGCGGTACGCTCGCGGCCGAGCAGTACGGCAGTGCGCCACCGTGCGGCGGGGGTCGCCCTGCGCACCGCCTCGGCGCCAAAAGCGCGCACGTGCTCGCGCGAGATCCGCCACCACTGATTCTGGTACTCCGGGGCGCGCTGCGGCAGTTCACGCAAGTAGACGGCGAGATCGTGCTCAAGGAACTTGGTCTGCGCGGCGGTCAACAGCTCCTCCTCGCCGCTGTCCCGCATGATGTCGAGCACCTGTTGGTGGGCGGCGACGCGGTCCTGCCAGTTGGTGATCCGGTCGCGGCGCAGCGAGATGGATGCCTGGGCGGTGCCGTAGCGCACATGCCAGATATAGACGGTGTCGGGGATGACGGCGAACCGTGGGTGAGCAGCATAGAGGCGTGCGGTGAAGACGAAGTCCTCGTAGTGCGCTGCGCCGTCGGGAAAGCGGATGTGTTTTTCCCGCAGGAAGCCGCGCCGGTAGATCTTGTTGACCGACAGAGTGTCCCACAGCGTGCGCGGGCGGGCGGCGACGCCGTCGTGCGCCGACTCGGCGGTGAACAGCTCGGCCTGCCACGGCAGCTCACGTCCGCTCGGCAGCTCCCGCCGTACGCACAACCCGGCCGCGACATCGGCGTCGTGCCGCAGCCCGGCGGCCAACAGCGCGTCCACAGCCTTGGGCGGCAAGACGTCATCGCTGTCGAGGAAGACCACCCATGGGGAGCGGGCCGCTTCGATCCCGTCGTTGCGGGGGGTGCCGCAGCCTCCGCTGTTGGCGGTGCGGCGTACGACGCGTACTCGTGGCTCAGTGGCGGTGATCTGTCTCAGCACGCGAGGGGTGTCGTCGGTTGAGGCATCGTCCACGACGACGACCTCGGCGACCACATCGCCCTGTGCGAGGGCCGAGTCGACTGCGTCCGCGACATTCGCCGCGTCGTTGTACGCGATCACCACCACGGTCACGGCACCGTCGCTCGCGCTGGACACTCTCGCTCCGATCCGTCCGCCGTCACCTGCAAAAACGCAAGCCTAGCGGAAGTCCGTCGTACGGGACTCCTGGGACGACGCGTACTCCGCCCGCTGCCGCAGGTCGATGTCAGCGGGGGCTTCCCCAGCGACTGGCGGCGGCACGGAGCCGGGTTCCTGAGCGTGCGAGGTGTGCGAGGACGGCGGCGTGGGCGCTGCGGCGTTTCCCGGTTCCTGCCATGGGAGGTGCCGGGGTTCGGGGTGCATGGCCGTGGTCGGCTCGTCCGGGTTCAGGAGGTTGAGTATGTCGTAGACGTCAGGGTAAACATCGGGACTGGGCGGATAGGGCAGGTATGAGGGGTCGGTGGGGTGTCCGATTGCCTGTGCGGCTCTGTGCGCCTGAGGGTCCAGCCCTGTGCCGGGCACGACCGGCGACTCTGGCCTGGGCTCCTCGTTGTCCAGCACGTCCCAGAGTTCCCCGATTTCCCGCAGTTGCGTCTCGTCCAGTTCAGGGGGCTCGGGAAGGGAATCTGTGGGTAGCGGTGGTTCGCCCTGTCCCATCCGGGCCTGCGGAAGCCCAGGTCCGGTAGCGGGGTCCACAACGTTCCGGGGCGGGGCGACCTACGTGCCATCACCGAACTCCGAGGTCAACTGACCGCTTTTTTTCAGACCGGCGTACACCCTGTATACAATGCACGGCCCCGGCGTTCTCGCGCAATGCCCGGGTTTGCCCTGCGTGATCAGATCCCGAAGGCCGCGAAGGCATCGTCATGAACGAGTAGGTCACGGCGTGCGTGAGCGATGTTGGCCCG
>JAFAUH010000051.1 GCA_019243445.1 Streptomycetaceae bacterium
ATGGCCGGATGGATTGGCGTTGAAGGTTCGCTTATGATTGCTTGTGTTCGATTATGTTTGGTCTGGAGTGAGTGAGGGGTTCGCAAAGTGAAAAGGACGACGACGAGACTCGCCGACGGCCGTGAGCTAGTGCACTACGACTCCCGAGACGACCTCGTGCGCGACGCGGTCGACCCCCGCCCACTGGACCCCACCGCCACCACCTCCGAGATCCGGTACGACCCGCTGCTCGACGAGTGGGTCGCCGTCGCCTCCCACCGCCAGGGCCGCACCTACCACCCGCCGACCGACCAATGCCCGCTGTGCCCCTCTCGCGGCGGACACTACTCCGAGATCCCGGCCGAAGACTACGACGTCGTCGTCTTCGAGAACCGCTTCCCCTCGCTCACCGGCGCCCCCGGACCGCTCACCACCGGGGACAACCAGGAACTATTCGCCCGCCGCCCCGGAACCGGACGCTGCGAGGTCGTCTGCTTCACCTCCGACCACGACGCGTCCTTCGCCGACCTTACCCCGGAGCACGCCCGCCTCGTTCTCGAAGCATGGACCGACCGCACCGCCGAACTCTCCCAACTCCCCGGCGTCGAACAAGTCTTCTGCTTCGAGAACCGCGGCCAGGAGATAGGCGTCACTCTCAGCCACCCGCACGGTCAGATCTACGCCTACCCCTTCATCACCCCACGCACCGAGCGCATGCTGCGCGCCCTCGACAGTCACCGCGAGCACACCGGCGGCCAAAACCTCTTCGACGACGTGATCGCCGCAGAACGCGCCGCCGACACCCGAATCGTCATCGAAGCCGACCACTGGACCGCCTTCGTCCCACACGCCGCCCACTGGCCCTACGAGGTACACCTCTACCCCAACCAGCGAGTGCCGGACCTGCTCGCACTCGACGAGGCCGCACGCGCCGAATTCTCCGTCGTCTACCTCGAACTCCTACGCCGCTTCGACCGGATCTTCGGCCAGGGAGAACCACCGACCCCGTACATCGCAGCCTGGCACCAAGCGCCCGTGAACCACCCCTCGCGCCGCGACTTCGCCGTCCACCTGGAACTCTTCACCATCCGACGCACGTCGGGCAAGCTGAAGTTCCTCGCCGGCTCCGAATCCGGCATGAATGTATTCATCAACGATGTACCCCCGGAAGCAGCGGCCGCGCGGCTGCGTGAAATCGCCACCCCCGGCTACGAGCGAAAGGCCCGACACCAGTGAGAAACACGAACAACAAGATCCTGGTGACCGGCGGTGCCGGCTATGTCGGCAGCGTCGTCGCCGCACACCTCCTTGAAGCCGGCCACCAAGTCACCATCCTCGACGACATCACCACCGGGCACCCCCAAAGCCTCCCCACAGGCGCCGACTTCATCCAAGGCCGCATCCAAGACGCCACCCGCGTACTCGACCCGTCCTACGGCGCCGTACTGCACTTCGCAGCCAGCTCACAAGTGGGCGAATCCGTCGCCAACCCCGAGAAGTACTGGCGCAACAACGTCGGCGGCACCACCGAACTGCTCACCGCCATGCGCGACGCGGGAGTACGCACCCTTGTCTTCTCCTCCACCGCCGCCGTCTACGGCGAACCCCGCACCGTACCCATCACCGAAGACACCCCAGCCGCGCCCACCAACCCGTACGGCGCCAGCAAACTGGCCGTCGACCACATGATCACCAGCGAGTGCACAGCGCACGGCCTGGCCGCGGTCTCCCTGCGCTACTTCAACGTCGCCGGCGCCTACGGCCCGTACGGCGAACGCCACAACCCCGAAAGCCACCTGATCCCCCTCGTCCTCCAAGTCGCCCTCGGCAAACGCGAATCGATCTCCATCTACGGTGACGACTACCCGACCCCCGACGGCACCTGCGTGCGCGACTACATCCACGTCGCCGACCTCGCTCAGGCCCACCTCCTCGCTCTCGCCCACGCCCACACCGGCGAACACCTCATCTGCAACCTCGGCAACGGCAACGGCTTTTCTGTCCGCGAAGTGATCGAAACCGTCCGCCACGTCACCGGCCACCCGATCCCCGAGACCACCGCCCCACGGCGCGGCGGCGACCCAGTCGTCCTCGTCGCCTCCGCCGAACGCGCCCGCACCCGCCTCGGCTGGAAACCCACCCGCACCGACCTCACCTCCATCGTCCGTGACGCCTGGGAGTTCGAGCTGCACAAGGAGAACGGCCAGTGACCGCCAACGCGTTCCAGACAACCCACGGCTTCACCCCTGAGGGTGAGTGGGCAGCACCCGGCAGAGTGAACCTCATCGGTGAACACACCGACTACAACGACGGGTTCGTCATGCCCTTCGCGCTCCCCCACACCACCCACGCCGCCGCCGCACGCCGCGACGACGGGACACTCCGCCTGCACTCCTCCGCCAAACCCTCCCACACCGTGCAGCTGCGCATCGACGACCTGGAACCCGGCGGCATCGACAACTGGGCAGCCTACCCGGCAGGCGTCGTCTGGGCGCTGCGCGGCGCAGGCCACGATGCCATCCGTGGCGCGGACATCCACTACGACAGCACAATCCCGATCGGCGCGGGCCTGTCCTCCTCCGCCGCCCTCGAAGTCGTCACCGCCCTCGCACTACGCGACCTGTACGACCTTCCGCTGCACCCCTGGCAGTTGGCGCGACTGTGCCAGCGCGCCGAGAACGTCTTCGTAGGCGCACCGACCGGCATCATGGACCAGACCGCATCGGCCTGCTGCACAAAGGGCCACGCGCTCTTCCTCGACGCCCAAGACCTGAATCACCGTCAAATCCCCTTCGACCTCGCCGCTGAAGGACTCTGCCTGCTCGTCGTCGACACGCGCGTCAAACACACCCACAGCGACGGAGAGTACGGACAACGCCGCCGTGGCTGCGAAGAAGGCGCTGCCGCACTGGGCGTCAACACGCTGCGCGACATCCCCTACGAGGAACTGGACGCTGCACTGGCCGAACTGAAAGACGAAAGCGTACGACGCCTCATCCGGCACGTCGTGACGGAAAACCAGCGCGTCGAACGGGTCGTCGCCGCACTGGAGGCGGGCGACGCGAGGGGGATCGGCCCCTTGCTCACCGAAGGCCATATGTCACTGCGCGACGACTTCCGCGTATCGTGCCCCGAATTGGACCTGGTCGTCGAGGTGGCGAACGAAACAGGAGCGCTGGGCGCACGGATGACCGGGGGCGGGTTTGGCGGCGCGGCGATCGTCCTCGTCGCAGACGGGATCTCCGACAAGGTCGCCGAGGCAATCACCACACGACTGCCCGGCGCCCGTATCTTCCCGGCGGCCCCCTGCGCGGGAGCACAGCGCTTGCGCTGACCATTCCGCGGCCGACGCACCCCTTGCTGTGATCGAGTTGCTGTGATCGGGCGGATCACACGATCCACCCGATCACAGCAACAAGGCGATGAGAGAAGTGAAATACCCCACCCCAGCCTCCAAAACAGGTATCGTGGCTAAGCCTGGGGGGAGTGTGATCACATGGCCCGGATCCGTGTACTGGTCGTCGACGACCACCGAATCTTCGCTGAATCGCTCACCGCCGCACTCGCGGCGGAATCCGACGTGGAGGGCTCGGCAGTCGGCAGCGCACCAGCCGTCCACCGCTGTCTGGAGCGCGCCATCGCGGACGGCCGCCGCTACGACGTGATGCTTGTCGACGCGGAGCTCGGCAGCATCACCAAAGTGCCCGCACCCCGCCAACCCGAGCAGATAGACGGCCCCCCCGACGGCATCACTCTCATCGAGAACGCCCGCACCACCTACCCCGAGCTGCGCGCCGTTGTACTCGCCGAGCAGGACGACCCACGCCGGGCAGCCCATGCCCTGCAAGTGGGAGCCTCCGGATGGGTCGCCAAAGACAGTTCCCTCTCCCGCCTGCTCGCCGTCGTACACGGCGTCCTGCGTGACGAGACGCACCTGCCGCCCGCCCTGCTGACAGGCGTCCTACGCGAACTGACAGCGGCCCGCCGTCACCGCACCGAGAGCGAACGTCTCATCGAGTCGCTGACACCCCGTGAACAGGAAGTACTGCGCTGCATGGTGGCAGGCCTCGCTCGCAAAGCCGTCGCGGAACGCCTTTTCCTCTCCCCCCACACCGTCCGCACCCACATGCAGAACGTGCTCGGGAAACTCGGAGTGCACTCAACGCTCGCCGCCGTCGCGCTCGCACGCCGAGCCGGTGTGGGCCCCATCGACCTCGACCTCCCCGCCGACATGAGCCGCTCCCTACCGTAAAGCCACCGCCGTAAAGCCACCGCCGTAAAGCCACCGCCGTAAAACTGACGTCACACGGCAAGTCACCCCGGCACGTTATCAAAAGGCTCCGTCAACTGGCGCAACAAGCTTGCCAATTCACCTCGCTGCACAGGAGACAACTCACCGAGAATCGCCCGTTCCTGCGCGAGCAGCCCCGCCAGTGCCTGATCTGCGCGATCCTGGCCCTCCTCCGTCAGACGGACGAGCACCCCACGCCGGTCGTTGGGGTCCGGCAGCCGCTCGACGAGACCCCGCTTGGCCAGCCGGTCAATGCGGTTAGTCATGGTGCCCGAGGTCACCAGCGTCTGGGTGAGCAGTTGCCCAGGCGAGAGCTGATACGGCGATCCGGCGCGGCGCAGCGACGTGAGCACATCGAACTCCCACGGCTCCAAGCCGTGCTCGGCGAACGCGAGCCTCCGCGCGCGGTCCAGATGCCGCGCCAGCCGGCTGACACGGCTGAGCACCTCGAGCGGTTCCACGTCGAGGTCAGGGCGCTCTCGGCGCCACGCAGCCACCAGCCGGTCGACCTCGTCCTCCATGCCGATCAGTGTAGTGGTTGTGTCGACATGAAGTCTCTTGCTGTCGAGAATCTTGATAGTAAGAGATTAGGAACGGGATTGTCTGGGCAATCTCGTCGCCGGAAGACCTTCAACCAAGCCTCCCAGTACCAATCACACAACTCGACATAGACACCACACAGACACAACACAGACACCACACAGGCAAAAGGGGCCGCCATGCACCAGGCGATCTGGGATCCACACCAGTACCTCCGGCACTCCAGCCACCGCACCCGCCCATTCCGCGACCTCCTCGCCCACATACCCGAACTCCCAGGCACCCCACCAAAGATCGCCGACCTCGGCTGCGGCCCCGGCAACGTCACGATCCTGCTCGCCAACCGATGGCCCGACGCCGACATCACCGGCCTCGACAACTCCGCCGAAATGCTCGCAAACGCCAAACAACAGTACGCAGGCAAAACCCCAGGAGGCGGCACCCTCCACTTCCGCCATACCGACGCGGCCACCTGGCTCCCCGATCAGGCATACGACCTCATCGTCTCCAACGCCGCCCTGCAATGGGTCCCCAACCACCCCGAGATGATCACCCGCTGGATCGACTCCCTCGCACCCGGCGGAACCTTTGCCCTCCAAGTCCCCGGCAACTTCGACGCCCCAAGCCACGCCCTGCTCGACGACCTCTGCGACGCACCCCAGTGGCACCACCGCCTCAAAGGCCAAAGCCGCCGCTACATCCACATCCTCGACCCCGCCGGCTACCTCAAACTATTCGACTCACTCGACTGCACCGCCGAAGCATGGGAAACCACCTACGTCCAACACCTCCAAGGCGAGGACCCCGTACTGGAATGGACCAAAGGCACAGCACTACGACCCATCCTCACCGCACTCGCCGATGACCCACCCGCCCAGAAAGAATTCCTCACCCAATACCGCGACCTACTGCGCAAGGCATACCCCTCCGGTCCACGCGGCACAGCCTTCCCCTTCCGCCGAATCTTCGCAGTAGCAACGAAGAAGAACTGAGAGCCGATAAGCCAATGAGTCGATAAGCCGATGACAAGCTGGAGCTCACGCCTTGCGGTGCCCTATCAGCCGCGGCTTGGGCTCCAAGCCGGAAAGACCATTCCACGCCAAATTCACCAGATGCGCCGCCACCTCTGCCTTCCTCGGCCTACGAACATCCAGCCACCACTGCCCCGTCAGCGCCACCATCCCCACCAATGCCTGCGCATACATCGACGCCAACTTCGGCTCAAAACCACGCTGCTCGAACTCAAGACCCAAAATGTCCTCGACCTGCGTAGCAATATCACTGATCAACGAAGCAAACGTGCCCGTCGACTGAGCCACCGGCGAATCACGCACCAGAATCCGAAAACCATCCGTCGACCGCTCAATGTAATCGAGCAACGCGAAAGCCGCCTGCTCCAACAACTCACGCGGATGACCACCGGTGAGCGCACCGGTCACCATGTCCAACAGCATCCGCATTTCACGATCCACGACGACGGCATACAAACCTTCCTTGCCCCCGAAGTGCTCATACACCACCGGCTTGGAAACCCCCGCCTTATGCGCGATCTCCTCCACCGACGTGCCCTCGAAACCACGCTCGGCGAACAACATACGACCAATCTCAAGAAGCTGCTCACGGCGCTCCTTGCCAGTCATCCGCACTCGCCGGGTACGCCGACTGGCAGGCACCGCACCCGACGCACCCTCCCGAACCTCTTCCTTACCGCCGACCCCGCCCCTACCGCCCGTCCTCGCACCGCCCGGCTTATCCTCGATCGCCACGGCCACAATCACGCCGCCTCAGCGACATCTTCCTTGCGACGAGAAGCGATACGGTCCTTGCTCGGCCAGCGCACATCCGTCGCCCACCCCAGCTGCTCAAACCACCGGATCAGCCGCGCACTGGAGTCAAGCTGCCCACGCAACACACCATGACGCGCCGACGTCGGGTCCGCATGATGCAGATTGTGCCAGGACTCGCCACACGACAGCACCGCGAGCCACCACACATTGCCGGACTTGTCACGGGACTTGAACGGGCGCTTACCCACCGCATGGCAGATCGAATTGATCGACCAGGTCACATGGTGCAGCAGCGCCACGCGCACCAGAGAGCCCCAGAAGAACGCCGTGACAGCGCCCCACCATGACATGGTCACCAAGCCGCCGACCAAGGGCGGCAGCAACAGCGAGACGATCGTCCACAACACGAACTGCTTCGAAATCACTCGGATCGCCCGATCCTTGATCAAATCAGGAGCGTACTTGTGCTGCGGAGTCTGCTCCTCATCGAACATCCAGCCCATATGCGCCCAGAACAGACCCTTGAGCAGTGCGGGGACGGTCTCGCCGTAACGCCAAGGTGAGTGCGGGTCGCCCTCGGCGTCGGAGAACTTATGGTGCCTGCGGTGATCGGCGACCCAGCGCACGATCGGGCCTTCGACGGCCATCGACCCAGCGATCGCGAGCACGATACGCAGCGGGCGCTTGGCCTTGAACGAGCCGTGAGTGAAGTGCCGGTGGAAGCCGACGGTGATCCCGTGGCAGCCGAGGAAGTACATCCCGGTCATCAGCCCGAGGTCGAGCCAACTCATCCCCCATCCCCACGCGAACGGAATCGCCGCGAGGAGCGCGAGGAACGGGACGCCGATGAAGAGCGCCAGGGTGATCTGCTCAACGGACCCCTTGGTGTCCGCACCGAGCGTGGCGCTCGGCTGCTGCTGTTGCTGACCGGTAGTGGCGGGATCCCGGGACTCGGTGATCACTTCGGGAGTGGTGGTCATGACGTCCCTCGTGGGCTGGGGGCTGGCTACGGTTCCGTAACCTACGGCGACGTAAGTATGGCAGCGCCCGCTCGACGCAGAACAGGGCCGCCCGGGTTACGGCAGGCGGACTAATTTCGCTCATTGGGGCGTACTCAGATGAATCTGAACACGAGGCAGTGAATACCCCGAAAAGCTGTGTATATGCACACATCGCGACGCGACGGAGACGGTATCGGCGGACTGCTGGATGGCTCAGCGACGTTCGAGGAGCTGCGGCAGAAGGCCATCGACCTACGGCGGGAGGGGCTCAGCCGACGCCAGATCCGCGACCAGCTCAAGGTCGGCAACAACGATCTGCTCAACCGTCTCCTGGAGGGTGAACCACCGCCCGAATGGACGAAGCGACCGAATGCGAAGGATCACTTGCGATTGAAGGCGCGAGAGCTGCGTGCGGGAGGGATGACCTACGACGAGATCCGGGCGGAGCTGGGTGTCTCGAAGAGTTCGATCTCGGCGTGGGTGCGGGATCCGCCGAAGCCTGCACCTCACTGGACGCGTGTCGAACGAATGCAGCGGATGCACGACGGGATGGTGGAGTTCCGTCGGTTGCAGGACGTCGCCCGGGAGCAGCTGACTCGCGAGGCCAAGTCGGAGATCGGGGACGTGAGCGACCGAGACCTGATGATGGCCGGTGTCGCTCTGTACTGGGCGGAGGGGCAGAAGGACAAGCCCTATGCCCGGCGTGAGTGCATCTCCTTCATCAACAGTGACCCGAACGTCATTCGTTTGTTCGTGCGCTGGCTCGAGATGCTCGGAGTGGGGCGCGATCGGCTGCGTTGCACTCTGAACATCCACAGCACGGCAGATGTGGAAGAAGCCACCCGATTCTGGGCGGAGCTCGTGGGGATCCCTTCGGGGGACTTCCGTAAGCCGGGCATCAAGCAGGACAACCCCGGGACACACAGGATGAACAGGGGCGCCGAGTACCATGGCTGCCTGACGGTCTATGTTAAGCACAGTGCTGAGCTATACCGTCGCGTCGAAGGCTGGTGGTACGGCATAGTGGTGGGGGCCAGTCGGGCAGCTTGAGTGAGTGTCCGAATTGGTCGGATTTGCTATCCGCTGTGGTGTAATAGGCAACACGGAGCGCTTTGGACGCTTTGTTCCTGGTTCGAGTCCAGGCAGCGGAGCCATCAACGCGGGTCCTGACCGATCGGTCGGGACCCGCTCGTATGGCCTGTTCAGGACCGCTCGGTATCCTCGAGGTGTCCAGCACCCAACGCCGAGGAGCCTCCGCGTGAGCCCTATCCGTCCGGCTGCCGTCGTCGTCCTCGCCGCGGGTGAGGGCACCCGTATGAAGTCCTCCACCCCCAAGGTCCTGCATGAGATCGGCGGGCGTTCACTGGTCGGCCACGTCGTCGCTGCGGCGCGCGAGTTGGCGCCCGAGCACCTCGTCGTAGTCGTCGGGCACGCACGCGAGCACGTCACCGCGCATCTGGCCGGCATCGATCCCGCGATCCTCAGCGCTGTCCAGTGGGAGCAGAACGGCACCGGACACGCCGCCCGCATTGGTCTCGACGAGCTCTCGGCGCAGGGTGTCGCGCTCGACGGCACTGTGATCATCACCAATGGCGACACCCCGCTTCTCACCGCCGACACGCTCCGTGTGCTCACCACGGCTCATGAGCGCGAGGGCAACGCCGTCACCGTGCTGACTGCCGAGGTCCCTGACCCCACCGGCTATGGGCGGATCGTCCGGGCGGCTGACGGCGCGGTCCGCGCGATCGTCGAGCAGAAGGACGCCACGGCCGAGCAGCGCGCCATCACCGAGATCAACTCTGGTGTCTACGCCTTTGACGCGGCCTTGCTCACCGACGCGCTCGGCAAGATCACCACTGATAATGCCCAGGGTGAGGAGTACCTCACCGACACCCTTGCCATCCTGCGTGAAGCCGGGCACCGTGTCGGGGCGGCGGTTGCTGCCGATTATCGGGAGATTTTCGGGATCAACAATCGTGTCCAGCTTGCTGAGGCGCGGCGTTTGCTCAACGATCGGTTGCTGCACGCGGCCATGCTCGCCGGTGTCACTGTGGTCGATCCGGCGACGACGTGGGTGGACGTGGGCGTGGAGTTCGAGCCCGACGCTGTCATTCATCCCGGCACGCAGTTGCGCGGTGCCACTCGGATCGCAGCGGGCGCCGAGGTGGGCCCCAACTGCACCTTGACCGACACTGTGGTGGACCGTGGCGCTCGGGTGATCAATGCGGTTGCTGACAGTGCGCAGATCGGCGAGGGCGCGAGTGTTGGTCCGTATGCCTATTTGCGTCCGGGTACGGTGCTCGGCCCTGGCGCCAAGGCGGGGACGTATGTCGAGATGAAGAATGCGGTCATCGGTGAGGGCACCAAGGTGCCGCATTTGTCTTATGTGGGTGATGCGACGATCGGTGAGCACAGCAACATCGGTGCGGCGAGTGTCTTCGTCAACTATGACGGTGAGCACAAGCATCACACCACTGTCGGCAGTTACTGCAAGACGGGTTCGGACAACATGTTTGTGGCGCCTGTCACAGTGGGGGACGGTGCCTACACTGCGGCCGGTTCGGTGATCACCAAGGACGTTCCTGCGGGTGCGCTGGCGGTGGCGCGGGGTCAGCAGCGCAATATCGAGGGTTGGGTGGCGCGTAAGCGTCCTGGAAGTGCGGCGGCTCAGGCGGCTGAGCGGTCTGCTGGCGGCAACGTCTCCAGTGGCGAGTCCTGACGGATCCGTACAGAAACGCATGCACAACGTGTGCAACATATAAGAAGCGCGTGCGAAATGTATGCGAAAACGTGCATGAAGCGGGCGTGTATGGACAGTGGTGTATGCCGGGTGCACGGGCCTGCTGTGCTGGGCGTACCGTGTGAGTGCACATAATTCCGCCGGCTTGTCCTGCCAAGGGGCGAAGCTGCGTTGAACACCAAGGAGACGGTGCAGTGACCGGGATCAAGACGACCGGTGAGAAGAAGCTGATGCTCTTCTCCGGCCGCGCACACCCCGAGCTGGCGGAGGAGGTGGCGGAGAAGCTCGGTGTCGGCTTGGTGCCGACCAGGGCTTTCGACTTTGCGAACGGCGAGATCTATGTGCGGTTCGAGGAGTCGGCGCGGGGTTGTGATGCGTTCGTCATCCAGAGTCACACCGCTCCCATCAATAAGTCGATCATGGAGCAGCTGATCATGATTGATGCGTTGAAGCGGGCTTCTGCCAAGCGCATCACTGTGATTGTGCCGTTCTACGGCTATGCGCGGCAGGACAAGAAGCATCTGGGTCGTGAGCCGATCTCGGCGCGGCTGATGGCCGACATGTTCAAGACGGCGGGTGCTGACCGGTTGCTCACCGTCGACTTGCACACGTCGCAGATCCAGGGTTTCTTCGACGGCCCGGTCGATCATCTGGTTGCGCTGCCGGTGCTCGCCGATTACGTGGCGGGCAAGGTGGACAGCGCGAAGCTCACTGTTGTCTCTCCGGACGCCGGCCGTGTCCGTGTGGCGGACAACTGGTGTGATCGGCTCGGGGCTCCGCTGGCGATCGTTCACAAGCGGCGCGACCCGCATGTGGCGAATCAGGCGACGGTGCACGAGGTCGTCGGTGAGGTCAGAGGCCGGGTGTGTGTGCTGGTCGACGACATGATTGACACCGGTGGCACGATCTGTGCCGCGGCGGACGCGTTGTTCGCCAACGGGGCGGAGGACGTGATTGTGGCTTCCACGCACGGTGTGCTTTCCGGGCCTGCGGCTGACCGGCTGAAGAACTCGAAGGTGAGCGAGTTCATCTTCACCGACACGTTGCCGACGCCGAGCGAGATCGAGCTTGACAAGATCACGGTGTTGTCGATGGCGCCGATGATTGCGAGCGCCATTCGTGAGGTGTTCGAGGACGGTTCGGTCACCAGCCTGTTCAAGGATGTGCGCTGATCGGTGTGCGCTGGTCGGTGTGCACTGACTGGCGTGGAGTGAGCACGCTTCACCGTAGGTAGAATCGTTCCGTTGCTCGGCGAGGGAGGCCGTACGCGAGTGCGGCACTCCGTTATCGGCGCGCTTTTCCAGCAGGTCCGTCGTGGACCGAGCGACGCATCCGTTAACTGTCGTCATCCACGAGGAGTGCTGACATGGCTGAGGTCAAGATCGCAGCTGAGCTGCGCAAGGAGTTCGGCAAGGGCGCGGCGCGCCGTACCCGTCGTGAGGGCAAGGTCCCGGGCGTTGTCTACGGCCACGGTGCCGACCCCGTGCACGTCACGCTGCCGGGTCATACCCTGATGCTGGCGCTGAAGACCGCCAATGTGCTGATCAGCCTTGATGTCGAGGGCAAGAGCGAGCTCGTCATTCCCAAGGCCGTGCAGAAAGATCCGATCAAGGGCTTTCTCGAGCACATCGACCTGCTGCAGGTCAAGCGGGGTGAGAAGGTCTCCGTCGAGATCCCGGTGCAGGTCGAGGGCGAGTTGGCTCCGGGCGGCAACTTGATCGAGCATGTGCTGAATGCGCTTCCGGTCCAGGCCGAGGCCACTCACATTCCGGAGTCGGTCTCTGTCTCCGTCGAGGGCTTGGGCGCCGGT
This sequence comes from Streptomycetaceae bacterium, assembly GCA_019243445.1. Taxonomy (GTDB): domain Bacteria; phylum Actinomycetota; class Actinomycetes; order Streptomycetales; family Streptomycetaceae; genus Streptantibioticus_B. The sequence continues at coordinate 12,149 of JAFAUH010000051.1, forward strand.
GATTCCGTTGTCGCCAAGGACATCGTGCTGCCGAAGGGCACTGTGCTTGATGTCGAGAAGGACGCTGTCGTCCTGCAGATCGTCGCCGCGCAGGCCGAGGCTCCGGCTGGGGGCGGGGAGGCTGCCGAGGGTGCAGCCGGTGCGGGTGGCGAGGCCTGAGTATCCCGGGGCCGCTGCGCTTGCGAGAGCTCATCCGAACCGCCGCCCGGACGCATCGGGCGGCGGTTCTTCTTGTTGTGCGTACCTGTATGTACCTATGCGTATCTGTATGTAGCTGTGCGTACTGTGCTTTCTGGGTGTCGGTCGTTTGAGAGGTGGCGCGAGAACATGAGCAGTTCCCCCGCTCCGGAGGGTCCTTGGCTTGTGGCTGGGCTCGGCAATCCCGGGCCTGAGTACGCGGGCAACCGCCACAACATCGGCTTTATGGTGGCCGATCTGCTGGCTGGGCGCATCGGCGGTCGTTTTAAGCCGCACAAGTCGCGGGCGCAAGTGGTCGAGGGGCGCATTGGGGGTCAACGAGTGGTGCTGGCCAAGCCGATGACGTACATGAACCTCTCGGGCGGGCCGGTGACCGCGCTGCGTGACTTCTACAAGATGCCGGTCGAGCGGATCATCGTGGTCCATGACGAGCTCGACATCGACTTTGCGACGCTGAGGTTGAAGAAGGGCGGCGGTGACAATGGTCATAACGGCTTGAAGTCGATCACCAAGTCGCTGGGTTCTGACTATCTGCGGGCGCGGTGCGGCATTGGCCGTCCGCCGGGCCGGATGGAGGTGGCTGCCTTCGTACTCAGGGATTTCTCCGCTGCCGAACGCAAGGAGTTGGAGTGGTTTGTGGATCGGGCGGCGGACGCGGTTGAGGCGCTCATTGAGGACGGTCTGGAACGCGCGCAGTGCACCTATAACAGTTAAAAATATAATAGTTGAGAAGCGCTGACAGTTAAGAGCCACTCACAGGCAAGAGCCGCCGTAGGCGGGGCGGTGGCCTTCGCGCTGATCCAAAGCCTCGAAGACCGCCGCGGTATGGCTCGGGGGTGCTCAGCCGGTGTTGCGCAGACCGGCGGCGACGCCGTTGACCGTCAGCAGCA
>JAFAUH010000165.1 GCA_019243445.1 Streptomycetaceae bacterium
GGCCAGGTCGGCGGCGTCGCGCACGTCGTTTTTCACCCGCCGGTAGGCGAAGCCCTTCACCCCCAGCGGGTGGGCCAGGTGGACACTGGCGCCTGCCGCCTGGAGCACATCGACAGCCCAGTACCAGCCATAGGTGGCCTCCAGCACCACCTCCGGGTCGGGCCCGGCCTTGGCGATCTCCAGGGCCAGTGCGACCGGGTCGTTATCGATCCGGACGCTCTCCAGCAGCTCACCTTGATCAGTCTGCCTCACGATCACCGAACGGCGGCGGTGCAAGTCGATGCCGACATACTGCCGCCCGGCGTAGTCTGCATGCACAGGGGCCTCCTTCGTTGTGCTGGCGTGACAACCCCAGTGTCGACCCGATACCGGGGAGCCCACGAGGAGCGGAGGCCCCGCTCCTTCATCGCATCAGTGGATCCCGGTCACCAGCACATCGAGCTTCCCGGGCGCCTGCTCCTCCACCGCGAACCCGAGATCCCGCAGTGCCTCCGCGAGCTCAGCCGGATTGCACGGCTGCGCCCCGTCCTCGAGCAGTGCCCGCACCAGACGTCCCTTCGTCGCCTTGTTGAAGTGGCTCACCACCGACCGCTTCTCCACCCCGTCCACGGTGGTCACTTGCAGTACCCGCACCGTTGCCGTACGGGCGGCGAGCTCTCCTTTGGGCTTCCACACCGCCGCGTATGCCGCCGAGCGCAGATCGAGCACGAGCCCGCTCCCAGCCGCCTCCGGCATGACGTCGGCCATGGGGCCGCGCCAATGCGCGCCCAGCGCCCCGAGTCCCGGCAGCTTCACCCCCATTGAGCAGCGGTACGACGGAATCTTGTCCCCGATCCGTACGGCCCCCCACAGTCCCGAAAACACCAGCAGCGACTGCCTGGCCTGGCGCTTCGCCGCAGTGGACAACGTACCGAGCCCGAGGGCGTCGTAGAGCACCCCGGTGTAGAGCTCTCCGGCGGGAAGCGTCGGCGCGGTACGCAGCTCGGCGTTCTTCGCCACCTCACCGCGCAGCTTCGCACCGGTCCTTCGTTCGCCCCGTCGCGCCAGCGGCTCATGTCGTTGTCGCCCACTCTCAGGCTCCGTGGCCGGCCTGTCGTGCTGGAGGCGCGCCTGTCGATCGGAGTCTCGGCCGCCCACTCCGCCTGCTCGCGTGCGTCGTTCACAGAGCCCCAGGATCTCCAGCGCCTTCTCTTCGTTCTCTTCGCTACCGGCGCCACCGGCACACAACTCGATGAGCTCCTCGAGCACCACCTCACGCGCTGGATTCAGGCCCGGCAGTGACAGCCCTTCGAGATCGAGCGCGGGACCGGAGCCTCCCGTGGCCTTGCCCTCGGACGGCGGAAGCAGGACGAGCACAGCGGCTTCTCCTCGTATGTGCGGATATCTCCGGATGTGAATGAATCTGTTCAGATGGGTTCGGATGCGTTTGGATGCGTCGGCGCCTGGTGCAGCATAAGGGGCCCTCGGCCTCGACTACGATGTCCGGTACGGCGGACGAGCCGGCCGGGCGGTCGCGTCGGAATTCCATGGACCCATGCGGGTCCTTGTGGATTCCGCCGAGGAACGTCCGGGCTCCACAGGGCAGGGTGGTGGGTAACGCCCACCCGGGGTGACCCGCGGGAAAGTGCCACAGAAAACAGACCGCCAGGGGTCGCGAGGCGCCTGGTAAGGGTGAAACGGTGGTGTAAGAGACCACCAGCGTCCGGGGTGACCCGGACGGCTCGGTAAACCCCACCCGGAGCAAGGTCAAGATGAGGCCGCTGTAAGGCGGCCTTGCGCGGATGTCCGAGGGCTGCCCGCCCGAGTCCGCGGGTAGACCGCACGAGGCCGACGGCAACGTCGGCCCTAGATGGATGACCGCCTCCCCTGGCGCCGCAAGGCTCCCGGGAGACAAAACCCGGCGTACAGGCCGACTCGTCCGCCGCTAGGCCTGTGACCTGCGCAAACGCCCGGGCTTTGGCCCGAGCGTGCGCGGAGCGACTTCCCCCGCTGACCTGCGAGTTCCCGGGAGTTCCCGCGCGATTGTGCAACCGTTGTGCAATGGGTGTGCACGGTCGGCTGCCGCGCTGGGTGCCGGGAGGGGGGCGTGGGTGCGTGCCCGTTGCCCTGGATCGCGCGATCCCGGCCCGCCGCCGGGCGCACGCGCCCGACGGCGGGCCGGTCTCATCGTCGCGCCATGAACCCCGATCCGGCGGCGACACGGGCTGTCGCGGCGCGTGGGCCCTGCCGGGAGCGGGGCGGCGCCCCAGGGTGAGGCTTGGCCGCAGGTTCGAGTCCTGGGCAGGAGCCGCGCAAGAGGGCTGGTCGTACGACAGGGCCAGTGACCAGCGGAAACTCGCTGGTCGTCATGCAAACGGTCTACCTGCCAAAGACGCGTGTTGCGTGAGGGGCTGCCGAGCGGTCCCTCGCCGCGCAGGTTCGAATCCCCGGTGGGTTCGCAACAGATGGGAATGGCGAGACCGGCGGGTTTGCGGCGGACGGTTCATGATCGAAGGGATGTACGTGCTGCCGTGGCGTCGACCGCGGGCCAGGGCGCTTGTGGGCCTGCTCGCAGTAGGGGCGGGGCTGTGGGGGGCGAGGCCGGTCGGCTTGGAGTGGCGATTCCCATGTGGGTGTTGTCGGACTACTGCCCGGCGCTCCTGCACCGTTCCAGCTGAATCCGTGGCGCAGCGATTTGTACGGGTGCGGAGTGGCCGCCATGATTGGACCATCCGAGTCGGAACAGGGGCGGTCAACAAGTGCGACGCGACGGCAAAGTAGAGCGGAAAGCCGCGCCGCCGCTGGCCACACCTGAGGCGGCTGCCTTCGCGGCGGGGCTGCTGGAGGCAGGGTGGGCGGCGGTGTTCCTGGCCGGTGAGCCTGCCCGATTGGGGCGGCTGCTGTTGTGGAGACCCGCCGGGGTGGCCGCTTGGGGCGGCGTACCCCCCGCCGGTATCGAAACAACGTCAGTGGAGCTGGTGTTGCCGCACGGTCGCGGGGTGAGGCGGCGCAGCGTCACCGGCTTTGCGCTGCCTGTTGCCGTGGCCGTATCGGCCCTGGTCACGGCGGTACCGCTCCATGTGTCCGCTACCGCGTGGCAGGCCGCCGCGCGTCTCGCGCTGCGGCTGCTCGCCGACGGCCGGCTGTACCCTTCCCTCACTTCGGAGGGCTACGACAGCTGGCAGGCGGGCCCTTTCACCGCCGCGCAGCGCGAGGGGTTGGCCGCCCTGGCCGACGCTTTCCCGCCGCATGCTCATTGCCTGCCCGAGCCGGGCGCGTCTCCGGTGCGCATCTGCGAACCGGCCGCGCTGGTACGCCAGTTCTGCGATGCCGTCGCCGACGCCCTGGTCCGTACCCCCGGCGCGTCGCTCGCCATGGGATCGCTGCCCTACGCCTGGCACGAGGTGCGCGCGCTGCCCGCGTTGCGGGAATGGGCCGAGGAGACGTCAGCGGCGCTCGCCGCCGGCGTCACGGTATCGCTGCGTGTCGATGTGCCTGAGGGGCGCCGTAAGCAGTTCCGGGCCGTGCTGCAACTGCACACCGCTCACGATCCGGCGCTGGTGGTGGAGGCCGCGCGGCTGGGGAGCGAGCCGGGCGAGGTGGAGCGGCTGCTCGGGCCGCGCGCCGAGAGCGAGATGCTGCTCGCGCTGCGCCGGGGCGCCCGCGTCTGGCAACCCATGGCCCGGCTGTTGAAGGACGCTGTTCCCGACCAGTTGCGGCTCAGCGACGATGAGGCTTTCGACCTGCTCGGCGATGCCAGCGACGCGCTCGGCGCGGCCGGCATCGACGTGCACTGGCCCCGCGAGGTGGTCAAGGCATTGACGGCCACTGCCGAGATCGGGCAGCGCGGCGCCCCGGGCTCCAGCGCGGGCGGATTGCTGGATGCCGATGCTCTCCTCGACTTCCGCTGGCAGATCTCGCTGGGCGGCGAACCGCTCAGCGAGACCGAGATGGACGCCCTCGCCGAATCCCGCCGTCCGCTCATCCGGCTGCGCGACCAGTGGGTGATCGCCGACCCCAAGCTGGTGGCCCGCGCCAAACGCCGCCGGATGGACCCGCTCACCCCCATGGAGGCGCTCACCGCCGCGCTGACCGGCGAGGCCGAACAGGACGGGGAGACCTTTCGCTGCGAGGCCGTCGGCGCGCTCGGCGAACTTGTCGCCCGCATCCGCGACCCCGACACCCGTACCCCTGTCGAGCAGCCCGCCGCACTCAAAGCCACCTTGCGCGACTACCAAAAGCGTGGCCTGGGCTGGCTGGCTCAGATGTGCGCGCTCGGCCTCGGCGGCTGCCTCGCCGACGACATGGGCCTGGGCAAGACCATCACCCTCCTCGCCCTCCACCTGCACCGTCAAAGCAACCCGGCCACCGCCGGACCGACCCTGGTGGTCTGCCCCGCCTCGCTACTGGGCAACTGGCAGCGCGAGGCCGAGAAGTTCGCGCCGGCCACCCCCGTACGCCGCTACCACGGTGGCGCCCGCCACCTCGACAAGCTTGCCGACGACGAGATCGTGCTGGTCACCTACGGGGTGCTGCGCCGCGACCGCAAGGTACTCGCCGAGACCGCCTGGTCGCTGGTGGCCGCCGACGAAGCCCAGCACGTCAAAAACCCCTACGCCGTCACCGCCCGCGAGCTACGCGCCCTGCCCGCCCGCGCCCGCGTCGCCTTGACCGGCACTCCCGTGGAGAACAACCTCTCCGAGCTGTGGGCGCTGCTGGACTGGACCACTCCGGGACTGCTCGGCTCACTGGCCGCCTTCCGCAACCGGTACGCCCGCGCCATCGAGGCCGGCGAAGACCCTGAGGCCGCTGAGCGGCTCTCGCGTTTGGTAGGCCCCTTCCTGCTGCGTCGCAAGAAGTCCGACCCGGGCATCGCGCCCGAGTTGCCGCCCAAGACCGAGACCGACCGCATCGTGTCGCTCACCCGCGAGCAGACCAGCTTGTACGAGGCGGTGGTCCGCGAGACCATGGCGAAGATCCAGGAATCCGAGGGCATCGCCCGGCGCGGGCTGGTTCTGAAGCTGCTCACCGCCCTGAAGCAGATCTGCAACCACCCCGCCCAGTATTTGAAGGAACACAGTCTGCGCTACTCCACGCCGCTGAGCGGACGCTCCGGCAAGCTCGACCTGCTCGATGAACTCCTCGATACCATCATCGCCGAGGGCGAGTCGGTGCTGGTCTTCACCCAGTACAAGCAGATGGCCACCCTCATCGAGCGGCATCTCGCCGAGCGCGGCACCTCCACCCTCTTCCTGCACGGCGGCACACCGGTTGCCCGGCGTGAGGAGATGGTCGCCGGCTTCCAAGACGGCGAAGTGCCGGTCTTCTTGCTGTCGTTGAAGGCGGCGGGCACCGGGCTCAACCTCACCCGCGCCACTCATGTCGTGCACTACGACCGCTGGTGGAACCCGGCCGTGGAGGACCAGGCCACCGACCGCGCCTACCGCATCGGCCAGGACCGGCCCGTCCAGGTGCACAAGCTCATCGCCGAAGGAACCGTGGAGGACAAGGTGGCCCGGCTGCTCGAATCCAAGCGGGAACTCGCGGACGCCGTCGTCGGTTCCGGCGAGGCCGCCCTGACCGAACTGTCCGACGCCGAACTCGCCGACCTCGTCGCCCTGGGGAAACAGTCATGAGCCCTTCCGGCCCGTCGCCCACCACCCCCCTCAACGGAGACGCTTCGCGCCGCAGTTCTGGCCGCGGCAAGCGGGCTTTCGCGGCCACCTGGTGGGGCCAGGCCTGGGTCGCCGCCTTGGAGGAGTCCACCCTGGACGCCGGACGCCTCTCGCGCGGCCGCACCTACGCCCGCAAGGGGTTGGTCGGCGCCACCACCGTCGCCCCGGGACAGATCAAGGCCCCCGTCCAGGGCAGCCGCCCCCGCCCCTACCGCTCCTGTGTCCACCTACCGGTTCTCACCGACACCCAGTGGGACACCCTGCTCAATGCCATCGCATCCCGCGCCGGGCATCTGGCCGCCCTCCTCGACGGTGAGATGCCCACCGAACTCATCGACGCCGCCCGTGAGGCAGGCGTACCGCTACTGCCCCAGCCCACCGAACTCGACCCCGAATGCTCCTGCCCCGACTGGGGGTACCCCTGCAAGCACGCCGCCGCGCTCTGCTACGCCACCGCCGCCACCATCGATGCCGACCCGTTCGTCATCTTCGCGCTCCGCGGCCGTGGCCGCGAAGAGGTCTTCGCCGAGCTGCGAGCACGCCGTACGGCACCTCGGGAGAACGCCGCCGAAGCAGTCCCTGCGGGTGTCCCGGCCGCTGCCGCGTACGCCCGCTGGACCGAGAACACACCCGAGCTTCCCGAACCCCCCGAGCCCGCCACTCACGCCGCGGCACCGCCCGTCGACCCCCCGCCCGGCAGCGGCCTGGCTGCCGCCGACCTGGAGCGGCTCATCGCGGACGCCGCCGGACGCGCCGCCAGGCTGCTGGCCGGTGACACCACCACCATGGAACTGACGCAACGTCAGGATGCGGTGCGGATCGCCGCGGACCGGCCAGGACCGGAGTGGTTCCACAACCTGATCCAGGGCACCGGCGCCAAGCCGGCCGAATTCGCCCGCCTCACCCGCGCCTGGCGCCATGGCGGCCCCGTCGGCACCATCGTCGCCGAGCAGCCCCACACCCCCGACCCGGCGAAGATGGCGGTTGCCCGTACCGCACTCACCCAAGCCCTCGCCGAGATGACCGACCACCCCGTCCCCCTCAAAGCCTGGCGCAACCGAATCACCCTCGCCGACCGGGGCCTCCAATTGCGCCTGGGTCCCGACGCCCGCTGGTACCCCTACCGCCAAGACGACGGCGAGTGGTGGCCCGCCGGACCAGCCGACGCCGACCCGGTCACCGCGCTGACCACGCTCTGGCAGCAGACGGGGACCTGAGGCCGCGAGACGGGTCCCACGTCCACACATGGCGGCCGACGCGCTCAGCACCTACGCCCGATGGCGCGCAGCGCGCATGGCCGGGGTTTATCGGAAGCCGTAGAGGATCAGGGCCATTCGCGGGCGTTCTGAACACACCCGACTCTAGCCACCCAACTTGCCACAACGCGAAAATCGACGTTCTCGTGGAGGGGCCCGTTCTGGCATTCTCGCCGGTGCACGCGAAGCAGCGGCGTGATGGCTACCAGCGCATCGGAGCTGACGAGCAGTAACACGCCTCGGGGCCCGCTCTGGCTCGGGCAGCAGGCCGATGCGGTGGTAGTGCCGCACGGTACGGGTCGTGTCGCCGGCGATCGCGGCGAGCTCTCCGATGCGCATGACACCAGGAGAAACGTTGTCGCCGCGACAACGTCAACTCCGCCGGCGCCGGCGACCGGACAGCGCACCCCCGACGCTCGGCGTTCAGGTCCGATCAGCCGATGCCCGGCGCGAGCCCCGATACGCACGCTCGCGCCGACTCGCCGATGAGATGACCTCTTCACCCAGGACCTGGATGAGCGGGCCGTATCACACCTGCCCGGGCCGTAACCGTACGGCCGCACTCCGGTGCGCAGACCCCGAGGCGTTCACGTTCGGCTCGTTCAGCGCCGTGATCACCTGTTCACGGTGACCATTCAGGATCCCGGACGGCGCATACTGGCCTCATATGACGAAACGACCCGCGCCTCGGCGACACCTGTCCACCAGCCCCTTCAAAGCCCCGGTTCCTCCGCTGGTCGAGCACTTTAGCCTAGGAGATCGGGTCTCGCATGACCGGTACGGCCTGGGCAAGGTCATCGGTGTCGAGGACGGGAGCGCGGTGCACGTCGACTTCGGCTCGCGCCAGGTTCGAATCGTCCACCCGTACGCGGGACTGCACAAGCTATGACCTGGTGAGCTGTGTCCGTTCTCAACGAGGTTCGTTGACTGCCGGTCTCTGACCAGGGTTGGGAACGTGCGCGGGGCGGCGGTGCATGCCCAGCGGTGAACGATGTCGGAAAGCCGGGTGCGGGAGAACTGCGCACTTGAAGCGGCGGGTCCGACTCGGAGCCGCCGCTCGATGCGCGCTGTGAAGCGCACCGACGCGATGACGGATGTGGAGGGCGGCGAGGAGACGGTCCCGGCGTGGCTGGGTGGCCGACCCGCCGATGCTGCGGATTGCCGTGCACTCCCGGCCCGGGCGCCCGGTGACCGGCACCCAGGTGCGGCAACAGGTGGTCGAGCTCTACTGCGACGAAGAGCCACGCCCGCCGGCTGAGCGGCAAGTGGCGGAGTCGGGCGGTGCGCCTGCTTCGAGGCCGCACTGCCCCTATCCTTGCAGTGCCTACGGCGTCACATAGCGGGCGCCGAACATTGGAGGCATCACCTCATGCTGATCGCTCAGCGCCCGTCTTTGACTGAAGAGGTCGTCGAGGAATACCGCTCCCGGTTCGTCATCGAGCCGCTGGAGCCGGGATTCGGATACACCCTGGGCAACTCCCTGCGACGCACCCTGCTGTCCTCGATCCCCGCCGCCGCCGTCACCAGTATCCGGATCGACGGCGTCATGCACGAGTTCACCACCGTGCCCGGCGTCAAACAGGACATCACCGACCTCATCCTCAACATCAAGCAGCTCATCATCTCCTCCGAACACGACGAGCCGGTCGTAATGTACCTGAGCAAGCAAGGGCCCGGCCTGGTCACCGCTGCTGACATCGCCCCGCCGGCCGGCATCGAGGTGCACAACCCCGACCTGGTCCTGGCCTCGCTGAACGCCAAGGGCAAGCTGGAGATGGAGCTGACCGTCGAACGCGGCCGCGGCTACGTCTCCGCGGTGCACAACACACAGCAGGGCCAAGAGATCGGCCGCATCCCGGTCGACTCCATCTACAGCCCCGTGCTCAAGGTCACCTACAAGGTCGAAGCGACCCGCGTCGAGCAGCGCACCGACTTCGACAAGCTGATCGTCGACATCGAGACCAAGTCCGCGATGCGTCCGCGTGACGCGATGGCCTCGGCGGGCAAGACGCTGGTCGAGCTGTTCGGCCTGGCCCGCGAGCTGAATGCCGAAGCCGAGGGCATCGAGGTGGGCCCGTCGCAGACGGACCCCGCGGCGGCGGCCGACCTGGCGATCCCGATCGAGGAGCTGGAGCTCACCGTCCGTTCCTACAACTGTCTCAAGCGCGTGGGCATCCATTCCGTAAGTGAGCTCGTCGCGCGCAGCGAGGCGGACCTGCTCGACATCCGCAACTTCGGTGCGAAGTCGACCGACGAGGTCAAGGAGAAGCTGGCCGGTATGGGCCTGGCGTTCAAGGACAGCCCGCCCGGATTCGACCCGACCGCTGCGGACGTCGCCTTCGGCGCAGGCGACGACACGGGCTTCGCCGAGACCGAGCAGTACTGAACCGCTCCGACAGCATCGTCACGCGGCTCATTCTTGGAACGGCCGTGATCAGCGTCCTGCTATCCCGTACGGCCATATCTCGTCACCCGCCCCACCATCTACCGCCACCTCAGCAAGGTCCCCAACCAGTCCCAGGCACCCGCGTAGCCCAGTATCGCTGCAGCCCAGGGGGCACTTCGTCGTTTTTCGAACTACCAGAACCCCAGAACCCGACGCAGACGACGTACCGCAGCTCCCGCGCAACCTATCGGGTTGCCCCGCTACTGTGACGTGCGTGGCTCCGCGATTCCACCGAGTTGAGGCCATCTTCGGCGGCCCGCTCGGCCAGGTGACCTATGCCGATCTTGCTGAGCTAGTGGGCAATCCTGACGCGGCAGAAGGAGAAGATCTCGACTTCAAAGCGGCGCATTATTCGCCGGAGAAGAAGACGGAGCTGGCCAAGGACTTCGCTGCGTTAGCGAACACCATCGGAGGTGTCCTGGTCATCGGTCTTGCCGACGACCGCAAGTCCCGAGTGCCGACTGCGGCGGTTCCTGTCGAACTCACCGATGGACGGCTTCGGCAGATCCGTCAGACCCTCGCGTCGAACCTGCGGCCAACACCGCGCATCGAGCTGATTCCCAAGCAGGACAGTCCAGGATCCAACGAGGGCATCCTGCTGATCGCCGTGGGGCGGAGCCTTCCTGGTCTTGCGCGTTCCGGACACCGCCGAGCAACTGTGGCTCCGGGCGGTCCGGGTCCAACCGTTTCTTACAGTCCCTCATTCCTCGGGATCGTGGTGTTCCCGGGCCGCCCGGGGGGCTTCTGCGGGGATCGGGCGTGCCGGATGGGTGCCGGTGTCGATGAGGATCTGTTCGGCCTGGGTGACGTTGTCGGCCCGGACAGCCCTGCCCATTGCGGCATGGGCTGCGTCGGGTGATGCGTGCGGCGGGACCACCAGCAGGGAGAAGATGTCCTGGTCACCCCGGGTGATCAGGACGGTGTCGTCACCGACTGGAAAGGAGTCGATGTGGATGACCCGGTCGTCGATGATCAGGCGCGTCGGGAGCTCGTCCCATGCGGTGGCGTCCAGGCCGACGCGCATGACGGGGCCGAGATGCTGGGTCAGCACGCGGATGAGGCCGGGCAGTTCGACGCGGATGTCGCGGGAATGCGGCCACCACGCGCCGTCGAGGATGCCTTCGCGGGATTGTGTCGTCTCCAGCCGCAGAAGAACTGTCCCTGGTTTCGCGGCTTGATGGATTGCGTCCGGCAGGAGTTTGGGGGGGCGGGGGATGTCGGATTCGGTCATGGTGCGTCCGCCCGTCTGCGGGGTCCGGTGTGTCCGCTGAGCGAGGTGACCTCCTCTTCTCACAGTACGTGGTGTGCCGCCGGGCCGGCGCTGCTCACCAGCGGATTCTGACTTGTTCCCTCTCGGGAAAATGCCTGGTCACACGCGCGTCGCGACGGGTCTCGACCGGAGTAGGGTGAAAGCACCGGGAGTACTTTGCACACCGGCCGCCATGTCGGGGTCGTTCTCGGCGATCAACAACACCGGGACGTCGAAGACGGACCCCGGAGACAGGTCTGCGTCGT
>JAFAUH010000072.1 GCA_019243445.1 Streptomycetaceae bacterium
CGCCACACCCTCGATGACCAGCGCCGACAACCCCGAAAACACCACACTCACAAGCTCATTAACATCTCGCACACCATGCCAACGATGCTTGTCACTCTTGGTTACCACCGATTACGGGCCAGAGCCCACTTTTCGGGGTGAAGGCCCCTCTCGATCCAACACCCGGCGAGGTCGTGCTGTCAGTACGCCATCGGTCCGGCCACCAGCACGCACAGATTCCGCGCAGAAATTCAGGGAAGCCGCTTAGCTGAAAGTCGAGTGAGGAAGGGCGGTGCTTCTTCTCACCGGGGCGGAAGCAACGGCGCCAGGAAGCGGCTCGGCTCACCGTGCCAGGTGATGGCGAGTGCGTCACGGGCGCGGGTCGCTGCGACGAAGAGCAGCGAGCGCGCCCGGTGCAGTTCTCGCTCGTGGCGGCTCGGGTCCGTGTGTTCCCAAGCGTCCACGGAGGCGCGTGGGACGAGCCCCTCGGCCGCCCCGGCAATGATCAGACAGCGGTACTCCAGCCCCTTGAAGCGGTACATGGTGCCGATGTGGACGCCCTGGTCACTGCGCGGCCCGTCCTGCGTGATCTCCGTCGGAGTGATGCCACCTCGAGCGAGGCGGTCGGCCAGCTGGGTGACCATGTCGTTGGTCGGAACGCAGACGGCCGTAGACTCACGGGGCACGTCATGCCAGGCCCGCAGCTGCTCCACGACGAGGTCCATCTCCTCGTCCCAGCTCCGCGCACCGCGCAGTGACGGGCTCAGGCCGTGGAGGACGGAGCGGTACCCGGCAAGAGTGTCTGTGCTGCCATCGAGGTCGTCGTAGTCGGTGTCGCCCAGTACCCGGATTGCGTCGTGAAGAATCTCCCGGGTCGTGCGGTAGCTGAGTGTCAGCCGGGAGGACCGGCCGCGGATGTGGACGCCCAGGCTGCCGAGGGTGACCTGGTTGTCGTAGATCCGCTGGTGCGTGTCGCCGACGAGGAAGATGTCGTCGGGCTCGGACGGCACCATGGCGCGCAGCATCTTCCAGTGAGCGGCGCTGAGGTCCTGGGCCTCGTCGACCACAACATGCCGGTACCGGTAACTCAGCCACGCACCGGAGCCGGCCTCGACGTGGAGGTTGTCCAGGCCGCCCCGTTCCTCGCGTTCCTCCGACCGCCTGTCGATCCTGGTCTTGCGGGCCATCTCCAGCCGCGCGGCCCGCTCCACGACCTGGCGGTGGGTCTCCAGCCCCTTGGTCTCGAGCCGCTGGGTGAAGCGTTCAGCGAGCTGCCAGATACCGGCGCGCTCGGCGCGGCTGACGCTGCGTCCCCGACCGGCGCGCCGGACAGCGAAGTAGTCGCTTCGGGAAGTCACGGCCTGGCCCAGGATGACCTGGTTCCACTCGTCGCTGAGGAACTCGGCGCTCCAGCGGGTCTCCCCCGCCTCCACGAGCAGTTCCCGCCACTCGCGGAGCGCCGCCGTGTCGTCGATCCGCCGGTTCGCGTTGCTCGGGTCGGCCTCGCTGACGATGCGGGTGGCGAGCTGGTCGACATGGGCGATGTCGACCCGGGCCAGTATGTCGGGGCCGCCGAGTGAGAGGAGCCGGGCGCGCAGGTCGGCGGCAAGGTTCCTGTTGAACGTGGTGAGCAGGACGGGCTTGTTGCGACCAGGCGGGAGCTTTCGTACCAGATGGCACACGCGGTGGAGGGCGACGATCGTCTTGCCCGTCCCGGGTCCGCCGCCTACCCGGGCCGGGCCGGAGTAGCGCCGGTGGACCAGCTTCTCCTGGGTGGGGTGGAGGAAGATCTTCCATCGGCCGAAGTCGCCCTCCTCCAGGATGCTCTGCAGGGATTCGTCGTCGGTGATCACCACGGTCTGGGAGCGGTCGACAGCCGCCTGCCAGTCGCCGGTGTCGAGGTTCTTCTCCGGCTCGGTCACGGCGACGGGCGCGGTGACCTGTTCCATGACCGCTTCATACGGAACGCCGTCGCGCAGCCGGAGGAGCACCTCCCCGGTGTGGCGGGGCGCGTACTCGGCGAGGCCGAGCAGTTCGTCGTCCGTGGTGAGTTTTCGGACGATCGGGATGAGCGGTTCGGCAACGCCGAGGTCCGCGAGCTGCTCATCGGTGTACGCGGCGAAGAGTGGCTCTTCCAGGGGCTTTGGCCGGGCCCGTTCCGGAGCGGGCGCAGGGATGGGCGTCGGAGCCGGGGCGGGAGCGACAGGCGGCGTGAGTTCACGGCGCAGCACGCTCTGCTCGACGACTTGGAGGTCGACGTACTCGATGGCGCCGGTGACGTGGTTGATGCCGTAGTTGAGCCGGTCCAGGTTCTTGTGGACGTGGCTGCGGTGCTTGACCGAGACGAGAAGCCAGTCGTCACCGTCGAGGCGGATCATCAGGGCCCGCCACTCGCGGTTGATGCGTGCCGACCAGAGCCGGTCGTGGCCTTCCAGTTGTTTGAGGTCGAACCCGCCGGCGTCCGGGTTGCGGCGGAAGTCGTGCTGGAACTTGTAGAACGCCCCGAGGACCGCGCGGTCCAGTGTGACGATTTCCTTGTCGGCCTTGTCGAGCAGGCGCAGGGTCACGCCGGTCCTCGGCGCGCCGGTGACCGTCATCGCTCGTTCTCCTCGTGGTCGTTCGTCGCCCTGTCGGCGTCGGCATCGGCGTCGCCGCTCACCAGCCCGGCGAGTTCATCGGCGTCCCATTCCGTCGCGGTATGGACCTGCCAGCCCGCTTCCCGGTAGGCCTGGTCCCGTTGTTCGGCGTCGATGTCCCGTTCGCTGCCCGGGTCCGGACGGTGCGCGAGGACGACGCCGACGCGCTGGGCGGGCCAGGCGAGTTCGGCGGGCCACGCGGCTGCTCCCAGTTCGTAGCCGGCCTCCGGCGCGGGCAGGCCTCGGTCGGCGAGGGCCCGGGCGAGAGCGGGCAGGCCGGGATCGTCGATGAGGAACTCGATGACCTCGTCCCAGGCGGGATCACGCACGGCCACGGGGGCCTCTTCGGCGTTGCGCCGGTCCGCTGCCGGCTCCTGTCCGTCCGCTGTGGGTTGGTGCGCCCGCCGCTGGGAGGTGAGCCATCCGGCTCCGCCGGTGACCGCCAGCTCGGCCGGGTCGAATCCGGGCAGCATGCCGACCGTGAGCTGGACCCCGTCTCCCTCGCCCGCGTCGAGGAACTGGAGCAGGTTGCTCCAGTAGAGCCATGCCTGCCAGCGCCTGCGATGGGCAGCCTCGTCGGCCGTGACCCCGTCCACGCTGTCATCCAGTACGGTCAGCGCCGTCCAGACCGCCCCGGTCTGCCCCCTGCGCAGGTCGAGCGCGATGGTGAGCGGGCACCCCGACGCGTCCCGGGTCGCCATGACCTGGACGGCGCCCTGCCCTTTGGCCAGCCGCCGCCCGTGCAGCGCCTCGCTGATCCTTTGCCCGATCTCCTCGCCGTCGGCCAGAGCCCTGCTGGTCGCCGACACGGCGGCGAAACCCGCGAGCGCGCTTTGGGTGCGGCGCCGCCACGCGTCGGGGTCCGGGTCGGTGAGGTAGCCGATCAATGTCTCGACCGGATTGGCCCACACCAGGCGCGGCAGGTCACGGGTGTCTGCGGCGTGCATGCGCCGGTGGACGTCCATGGCCGTCTTCTGCGCGGTGTTCGGGTACGGCTTCCACACGGGGTCGGCCTGCGGCCTGGTCTGTCCCGTTCATGCCTGCACGTCGCCCCAGGTGAGCTGGAAGACCTGCCAGCCCTCTGCACGCAGCCGGGTGCGCTTTACCGCGTCCGTCTCGGCGATGAGGTGCTCGGGGCTCGCGTGGTAGCGGTATCCGTCGAGGTAGACGGCGACCCGACGGTCGTCGTCGGTGCTGCGGAAGACCACGTCCGGCCGCGTGAAGCCAAGCGGGGTCTGGGTGTCCATCTGCCAGCCGCGGACGGTTCCGTCGGGTGCGGTGAAGCGCAGGGTCGTGTCCCTGGTGCCGTCGGCGGTGAGCGCGGTGCGGACGCTGACCTCGTCCACCCGCTCGGCCCATTCCAGCAGCCCGCGCCGGAAGAGCGCCTCCAGTTCGCTCTCCACCTGGTGCACCAGGGTGATGTCCCGGGTGGTGGCGACCGGTTCGACGCTCCACCGGTCTGCGGTGCGGCCGAACAGGTCGCCGAGCATATCGAGGGCGTGCTCACGGGAGACGAGTGCGTACTCGCTGGCGGTGACGTGCCGCAGCAGGCAGCGGTGGCACGCGGGCCGGCCCTGCCCCGCGCACACGCAGGTCTCGATCACCTGGCGGGCGTCGTCCAAGACGCCCGCCAGACCGTCCCGGCCGGCGAGGCGGTGCAGGTATCCGGTGCCGCCGGGAAGCGTGTCGTACAGCACGAGGAAGTTGCGGCGGTGCGCGGCCTCGCCACGCTCCTCGGGCATGGAGTCGGTGACGACCGCGAGGTGGTCGGGGTCGCCGCCGTAGCTGCGGGCGATGCCGGCCAGCAGCAGCGCCTTGAAGGACGCGAGCCGTTCCCGGGTGTGCGCGGTGACGGCGGGGATGAGGATGCGCAGTGCGTCGGTGCGCAGCTCGTGGGCGAGCAGAACCCTCTCGCCGCGTCGTGCGGCGTCGGCTCCGGCGCGCCGCCTGGGGCACCAGGGCCGGTGGTACCTGCCGAGCGCGGACGTGTCGCCGGCGTCGTGCGCGGCGGGCCCGCCGTCCGGGTCGGCGAAGCCGCAGGCGTCGCAGACCCAGAAGGGGTTGAGGCGGACCTGAAGTCCGGCGAAGGCCGTGTCCGTCCCGCCGTCCACCCGGGTGGCTCCGACGTTGATATGGCGGATGTGCGCCTGCCGGGTGAACTCCCAGCCGAAGGTGGCGTGTTCGTGTTTCCACGCCTGTTCGACGTCGCGCGCGTCGATGTCCACGGCCGGGACGACGGTGTAGTGCCGCCTCTCTCGCTCGTCGCTGTCGTCGCGTACACGGACGTCGTCGCGTTCATCCCGGGAGGTGACGCGGCGCGGCACGAGGACCTTGTGCAGGCAGCCGACGTCTCCGATGGCTGCGGACCGGCAGCGGGGGCAAGGTGAGGCGTCCTGTTCGGCGCGGTGGGTGCGGACGTGACCGCAGTCGGGGCAGATGCGCCACCAGGTCCAGGCCGGGCGGTCGGGGCTGCCGATGTCCAGTCCGGTGACGCGGTGCTTGTAGCCCTGGGCGTAGTAGTGGTTGCCGGGGGCGAATTCGGCCAGGGCGAGGCGGGAGGGACGGCTATGGCGGAGGGTCTTGCTGTGGTTCTCGCGGGTGCCGTCAGCGGTCTTCTCGGTCCAGGTCAAGGTGGCCTCCAGCTCGGTGGCCGAGTCGATCAGGCTGTAGTTCGGCAGCAGACCGAGATCGACGAGGGCGCCGTGCGCGGTGGTGCGGCTGATCTCGCGGGAGACGCGTGCCACGTCCCGGCGCTCGGCACGCAGTTCGCGCCCCTGCCGTTCGTGGTCGGGATCGCCGGCGACGAGCAGTCCGTGCGCCCGGTCGATGGCCTCGGTCCGGCGCTGCAGATCGGCGCGGCGGTCCTCCCAGCGCCGGCACGCGGCTTCCAGGGCGCCTTTCAGTCCCTCCTCGCCCGGGTCGGTCGCGTAGGCGACGAGGGCGGCGCGAGCCTGCGGACTGACGCCGGTGCCGCGGCTGGCGTCGTACGGGGGGAACAGGTCCAAGAAGCCCTGCACGAGCCGCCCGCCGCCGGCGAGCGCGGCTTCGGCGAACTCGGCCTGCCAGGCCGAGGCCCCGAACAGATCGGTGGCCCGCCCGGGCAGCGGCCGCAGTGGCGTCCCGTCGGGGGCGGTCAGCTGTCCGGCGCCCGCGAGGTCAAGGAGGTGGGCCAGGTACTGGCGGCGCAGGATCTCGGCCGCGGACAGGTAGCAGCCGGGCGGCAGGACGTCCCCGGCGATCATGAGCCGGGGTTCTTCGAGGTAGTAGCGGTCTCGCGGGCCGCGGTCGACCATGGTGAGCAGGTACGCGTTGCCAGTGGAGCGGCCCGCCCGGCCCACGCGCTGGATGTAGTTGGCCGGTCCCTTCGGCAGCGAGGCGAGAACGACGGCCGACAGGTCGCCGATGTCGATGCCGAGTTCGAGGGTGGGGGTGCAGGACAGCACCTGCGGGTTGGCGTAGTGGACGTCGATGCCCTCGCGGAAGGCTTTCTCGACCGTCTCGCGCTTGGCGCGGCTGAGTGTGCCGGTGTGCTCGGCGGTGTTGATGGTGAAGACGCCGGCCTCGCGGTACATACGCCGGTAGAAGTCGTCGGTGAAGTCCCGTTGCCGCAGTCCGCTGTCCAGGTCGCGGCCGGTGCCGAGGACGCCCCCGCAGCGGTAGCGGGGGCACGGCTGTCCGTGCCACTGGTCGGCGAGGTCGGGGTGGATGGTCTGTTCCCAAAAGCAGCGCGGGCAGTGCGCGGTGGCGTCGGGCAGCGTGTCGTCGGCGAGCCCCCGGACCTGGATGTGGCCGGGCTGGAGTCCGTAGACGCGGGTGGCGCCGTCGAGGGCGGTGCGTACGGAGAGGACCCCGGTGTCGGCGAGCGCGGGCAGCAGCCGGGCCAGGAAGCCGGCGGCGGCCTCCCGGCGCAGGCCGAGGGCGCGCACGGCCCAGTCCTGGTACCAGCCGAGCCGGCCGGTGAGCACGTCGAAGTCCTCACTGCCCTGCTTGGGCGCGCCGAGCAGGAAGGCAGGCGCGGAGACTCCGCGGGGGAAGGCCGGCATACCGGGTTCCCTTCCGCCCCAGATCGCCCACCGGCGCACCCCGGCCTGGTCGAGCCAGGGGTCGAGCCAGGCGTGGCGGACGGCACCGCGGATGCGCAGCCGTTCCAGCAGGCCCCGGACGAAGCCGACGTACCGGTCGGGGCCGGGCGCCGATCCATCGGGTAGTGCGATTTCTCCCGGGGTGGTGAGAAGGATCTCCCGTATGAGGTCGGCGACGGCGTCGGCGTCGGGCAGGGGCACGTCGGCGGCGACGGTGCGGGTGAGCTCCAGGGTGCGGCCCTGTCTGGACCGCAGGCCGAACTCCATGACGGTGGCGAACGACAGGCGTTGCGCGATCAGTTCCCAGGTGGCCCGGGAACCGCGACTGCGGCCGGAGAGCAGTGTGTCCACGCCGCGGATCAGGTGCAGGTCCGGTGGGATGACGGCGGCCTGCACCGCTTTGCTGTCGACGACGTCCGCGATCAGGTCGGCGGCCAGGTCGTTCAAAGTGATCGGTTCGTCCTCGTCGATGCGGCTGGCGAGCAGTGCGCGCAGCGAGAACGTGTACGAGCGGCTGGCGACGTATCCGGCGCGATGGGCGGCGTCCTGGACGGAGTCGTTGAACAGGAGTGTCTTGTTCTCACCCAGGTTCTTGTCCAGTTCGCCGCCGGTGAAGAGCTGGGTGACGGCGGCGGAGGCGAGCGCGGCGAGGCCGGTGCCGAGGTAGCGGATGGAGTTGAAGGTGCGGCAGGCGGGGCACTGGTCGCGTTCCGCGGCCCGGTCGCCGTCGAGGTCGGCGTGGACGAACGCGGCGTTGGGGAGGGGGCTGAGCCGACGCGGTCCCCCGCCGTCTACCGGGCTGGTGAAATCGGCTTCGGGCGACAGGGGGCGCAGCCGTCCGGCGGTGCCTTCCAGGACCATGACGGAGGGCCCGCCGCGCCGGCGTTCCGTCCCGGCTGCGAAGGCAGCCTCGTGCACTTCCTGTGGGGTCGCGGCGATCATGTTGCGCACCCGGCGCTTGTCGCGGCCCACCGAGGCGCGGCGGATCTTCGTGGCGTTCAGGTCGAGTTCGGCCGGGTCGACTTCCGGTGAGTACGCGGCCCAGCCGGAGCGTCCGCACTCGCGGCAGAACACGGCGGGCAGGAAGACCTCGGCGGGCGGCGGGGCGCTGTCGTCGGCCGGTACGGCGACCTGCTCGGCGGCGTCAGCGGGCACCACGGGTTCCTCCCCGTCGTACGGGGACGGTCGGCCAACCGGGCTCCGGTCCTTGCGGGCCAGTGCGCCGCCGGAGGTCACCCGTTCGTCGTCCCAGCGGAACTCGGCGCGTGCCGCGCTGATGCCTCGCAGCACGCGGGAGACCGAGCGCACCCAGTGGTGGATCTCGATGGACAGCAGCGGCCGTCCGGGATGCTCCGGGTCGCGGGCGTACGACAGGAGGGCGACGTAGCGGGCGAGGGCCTGGGCGGCGATGCGCGGCCGCTGCTGCACGGCCATGCCCCAGTGATAGGCATAGCGGGGCAGCACCTCGGTGATCTCGGCGAGGGTCTTGGGGGTGCCGTCGAGGATCTCCAGGACGGCGGCGGTGAGCCGGTGGCGGCGCAGGACGGCCCCGAGTTCCTCGGGGCTCGGTCCGCTCAGGCCGGTGAATGCGGCGACGAGGTCGTTCATGGCGCCCGGGTCGCGGGTGGGGTCGCCGAGGTCGGCGAGCTCCTGGGGCGAGGGGAACGGCAGGGTGAAGTCGCTCTCGCCGGTGAAGTCCTTGGTGGAGCGCCGCTCCTCGCCGACGACCGCATCGGGCGGGAACGGCACACCGAAGACCTGCTCGGCGACTTCCAGCATGCCGGGTCCGCCGGAGCCGTTCTCGCCGCGGCTGTTCTCGCCAAGGGTGGCCGATGTGGCGACGGGGCAGACCGGCCCCAGCGGTCGGCCGGGTTCTGCGAGTCCGGTGACGGATCCGAGCCGGCGCAGCAGCATGGCGACGTCCGTGCCCTGGGCGCCGTCGTAGGTGTGGAACTCGTCGAGGACGACGTACGCGAGCGCGGTGTCCTGCCACAGCCGCTGGTCCTCGGGCCGCTGGATGAGCAGGTCGAGCATCTTGTAGTTGGTGATCAGGATGTCCGGCCGGGTGCGCCGGATCTCGTCCCGGTCGACCGCGATCGCGGGGTTGGTCTGCTTGAACTCCTGGGATGGTCTGTCGCCGATGTAGAGCGCGGCCCGCACGCCCGCGTCGCGCAGCCGGGTGTCCTTGGCGTCGTCGAGCCGCTTGCCGATGCGGTGGGCCTGGTCGGTGGCCAGGGCGTTCATGGGGTAGAGCAGGATCGCCTTGACGCCCTCCCGGCCCGCCTCACGCTCCCGGAGGCAGTGGTCGAGCAGCGGGATCAGGAACGACTCGGTCTTCCCGGATCCGGTGCCGGTGGTGACGAGGGTGGGTCGCGCAGGCCCGTGCAGCGTGGACAGCCGCTCCCAGGCGAGCTCTTGGTGCCGGTGCGGGATGAAGTCGCGGGGCCACCAGGCCAGGTGCCGCTGCCAGTCGTCGCTCTCGGCACTCTGGAAGGGGGTGCGGATGCGGAGGTAGGGACCGCGGAAGATGCCGTCCTCGGCGTCGCCGAGGAAGTTCTCCAGGGCGCGGCGGGTGCTCTCGTCGGCCAGCGCGTACGTCGTCGCGAGGTACTGGCTCAGGCTGGCCCGTACCTGGTCGGCGGCGAGGGTGGGACGCACGCGCAGTCCTCCTTGGTGCTGCTGGCGGGGGCGGGGCAGGCCGGGGGCGCCCGGTCAACGCCCTACGGTATCGGGGGCGGCCGGGGGCTCCGGGAGCGCTTCAGATGCCGATTTCGTTCGACTGGTCGCCGATCATCGCGAAGTGCCTGCTCATGGCCTATGCCGGAGCTCCGGCACCACGCAGAACAACATGATCAGCCAACCGGTTACCGTGCGGAAGTTGCGAAATCTCTCCCGGCGAGGTGGCGGCTCGTTTCGGCCTGAACCCTGACGGGACCCGCAAGAGGTGACGTACGGGATCGTCTGGTCCGATGTCGCCATCGACCAACTCGCCGCCCTGAACGAACAGCATCCAGACGCGGCCGCACTCATCACAGCAGGTGTCTACGACCTGGCGGACAATCCGCGCCCGACCAATGCCTCGCGCCTCGGCGACAGTGACATGTACAGGCTCCTGCTCTGCTACTACCGCGTGTTGTACGAGGTCCAGGACAAAACCGTGACCGTCGAGGTCCTCTCGGCCGGCCGAAGCGATCGCGCACGATAGCCCGAGCCGGTCAGCGCGACGGCCGGGGTGTCAGCGCGGCAGGTCGAGCTCGGCGACGATCGTCTTGCCGACGGGGACGCGGTCGAGGACGTCCCACCGGTCGGCGAGCGCCTCCACGAGGAGCATGCCCCGGCCGGTCTCCGCCAGCGGCCGGGGCGTGGGGCCGGGCGCGCCGGAAGCCAGGGGCCGGCGTTCACCCCGGGCATCGGAGACCTCGATGCGCAAGGTGCGGCCGAGGAGCTTGAGGGTGACCTCGAAGTCCCGGCCGGGGATCCGGCCGTGCGTGACGGCGTTGGCGGCGAGCTCCGCGACGATCAGGGCAGCGGTGTCGGACGCCTCACTGCCGTGCGGCACGCCCCAGGCGTCGAGCTGGTGCAGCGCGAGCCGGCGGGCGAGGCGCGCGCCGCGCGGAGTGGAACTGAATCGCTGGGTGAACACACGTACGGTGACGGGCATTTGGCGGATCGCGGGGGCGGACGGTGGTGTCATCCGCCCAATCTGGCGCCACCGCCGGGCCGTTCACCAGCGGCGACCCGCGTACGATGCGTCAGCGTACGCGCACAGGTGGTGGACAGTACGGATCACCCGGCGTGACGATGAGTGACAGTCAGAAGCGGTACCTCGAGGCACCATTGTCCTCCAGGCCCGCCATGTTCCCCGCTGCCCTCCGCCCGATGCCGTGTCCGGCCAAGCCTATAGACGGCGTGACCTGTCAGCGCGACCGTCCAACGGACCGTATCGCGCCGGCGTCCACGCCGAAGCCCCCATCGAATAGAGGCGCGCGGCGGCCTCAGCGAGTTCGCTCGTCAGGGGAAGGCAGGCTGCCGGATCAGCGGGGCATCAGGAGAGCGTGCTGGTCGCGTAGTGCTGTCCATGCCGCGTGCTGCTCCGCGGTGGGGCAGGTTGGCATCGGGTGACCAGCACGGTCGAGCAACACCAGCGCAGTGGCGAGGAACCCGACGAGCAGCGATCGCAGGATGCCGTGAGTCGTCTTCCCGTACTGCGCCACCGCCTCGGCGCAAAAAGCCTCGAAGACAGAGAGGTTGAGAACGGCTTGCTGCCGCAAGGCGCACCGGCACAGTCCGAACGCCGCCGACCTCAGTCCCAAATCCGCAGGTAGTGCGATGCTCGGGTAGCTGATACGGCGACAGGTGTCCCTGCTGGTTTGAGAAGATCGAGGTTGTCGAAGCCTGATCGCTCTACCAGAAAGAACACCCGTCGAGTGAAGAAGATATCGCAT
>JAFAUH010000153.1 GCA_019243445.1 Streptomycetaceae bacterium
TCCCTCAACCCACCAAGACGGCAACGCAGTTACCCACGCAAGGTCAAGCGCGCCCGCCACAACCACTACCCGGTCAAGAAGCCCGGCGAGACCGGCACCCGCCATGACCAACCACCGACACTACGGCTGGTCAACACCGTCGAACTCGCCCTCACAGCCTGATGATCAAAACAAGCTACGTGGCATTGTGCCCCCGTCCAGCGCACAGCAGCGGCAGTACGAGGCGCTGCGCGCGTATTCAATGGGGGTCTCGAAGAGCTGCACGAGAATCGGCGTTAGGGCCCAATTCAGGCGTATTCGCCAGATGACCCTCCACGCCGTCGCTCTGACCGCAGTTCCCCCAACGCGCCACTCACCTTCCATGAGACAGCTCATGCGAGATCTGCACACGGGCTATCGCACCACTGTCTGGATCTCCTGGACGGTGAGTGGTGTGGTGGTGCCGAAGGTGCCGTTGGGCAGGGTGCCGCCGGTGCCGTTGGAGCCCGTCCAGCTGATCTTCCAGGTGAGGGTCGCCTTGAACGGGTACGGGCTGCTGCCTGTCGTGGCGTGCAGGTAGGTGAGGCCGCAGGGCGGGGTGTTGTTGCCGTCGGCTGAGGTGTAGGGGGTGCCGATGGTGCCGTCCAGGTTGATCGGGCAGTCGCCTGAAGCCGGGTAGACGGTGGCGTCCGGAGTGCCGGGATCGATATGCAGGGCAACGGGGGTTGCGGTGGTGGTGGCCCAGATGCCCAGTGCGGGGACGGAGGCGGTGACGGAGATCGGCTTGACGGCGGTCTTGTCGAGCCAGGCCCAGGTGGTGAGGTTGACCGTCTGCTTACCGGAAGGACTGAGACTGACCGAGGTACCGGGCACACGGAGTTGCGCGTAGGCCAGGGCGGAGAGGATGTGCGGACTCAGGGCGTCCGGCTCGGTCGGCAGCTGGTTGGTGTCAGTCCAGAACCCGGGGTTGCTGAAGCAGCCCTCGTCAATCCGGCCTTGGTAGTCGGGGTTGACGACGGCGGTCCACCAGTAGCCTTTGCCTGTCTTGTCGAGGTTCCAGTTGGTGTACGGATGGCCGTTCTGGAACTGGTCGTATATCAACTTCGTGGTCGACGGATCGCTGATGTTCGGGAGTATCTGCTTCGTCCAGTAGTCCCTGAACTGCGCGGGAGTGTCGGTCGGCGCCATATAGCACTCTGGGGGCGTCCAGTCGGTGACCGGTGTCACCGGCCCCGCTGAGCTGCCCTTACCGTTCTTCGACTGGTCGTAGACGATGGTGACGACTCCGACCTGCGCGGAGATCGTGTTGCCATCGGCTTTGCCGGAAGCCGACGTCCCCGGCGGCTGAGGCGACGTTGGGTGTTCCTTATCGCTCGCCGAGCGGTCAGCGTAAGCAGCGGTCGGCGCCAGAGCAATGAGGGCCGCCGCTGCTGTCATGATGCCGAAACGGCGCTTCGTCACTGCTCGCACTGCGATGCTCCTACCTTGGTATCTGCGTAGGTGGTTTGCCACACACCCGCAGGGTTTCTCTGCAGCACGGCGATGTGGAGGACGTAGGAATTGATGTCGACCGGCGTCGTCAAGACCTTGCCGGTCTTGCGCACCTTGTCGAATCCCTTGCTCTCGTCGGAGCAGTAGGTGAGCGATGCGGTGTCGTTGTTCACCGTGATATCCGGTGCGTAGTAGCGAACGGTGCCGGTAATGGAGTGGTCCTGACTCACGTACCGCTCGACGGAGTGATAGGCGGAAGCCTGAGTGCGCCACGTCGAGTAGTAGAGAAGTACGGGCAGACGTGGATTGCCCTCGGCAATA
This sequence comes from Streptomycetaceae bacterium, assembly GCA_019243445.1. Taxonomy (GTDB): domain Bacteria; phylum Actinomycetota; class Actinomycetes; order Streptomycetales; family Streptomycetaceae; genus Streptantibioticus_B. Next base: position 1,792 of record JAFAUH010000153.1, read on the forward strand.
GCCTCGTCCAGGGCCATGACGCGCTGCGCCGTGTCATGCCAGATCGCGTCCTTTACCGGGTCCCCGGTGGAGGTGTCCTCGATGATGTCGTGGACGTCGGCGGGGAGGGTGATCTTCGGGCGATGGGCCGCGTCTGCTATGGACGAGCTCGGAGAGGGAGGGGCGGCTGTCTGGACGCCCTTGATCACCCCCGGAGAATCGTTACCGCTGCCGCAAGCAGTAAGCAGCAGGGCAGCCGCGGCTGTGAGGGCAGTGGCGATAAGCGCGGCGGAGGCACGCATGGTCAAGGCTCCCGTTCGGTCGGCGGACAGGATCCAACGGCTGGCCGACCGGCCGTAATGCAGGTCCCCCACCTTGGTCCCCGTTCGTATGCCCGGCGATGCTATCGAACAACCCATGAGGTAGTCCGAACGGGGCCATCAAAGCAGGATCGCCCAGGACGTCCTGACCCGGCTCGACCCGGGCAGGGAAGCGGTCCGGCACATCCCGGCCGACTTCACTATCGGCAAGGCGATCGGGGTCGAACTCAAGCTTCTGACGGGTTCTGGAACGGCAGCCACGATCCCGTTGTCTGGAGTCCGAGCCGTCTTCCAGTTGGCTTTGGAACAAACTCCATGGCCTCTCCCAGGAGTTGATGTACTGGTGGATGACGGCACATGGATCGAGATCCGGGCGATGGACGTGCTTCTACTGCTGGACGTGCTCGAGGAGAGGGGCGTGCGCATACTTCGCTCAGCCAGGAGCGAGAGCATCTTCCGCGCCCTCCGTCGGACATATACCACCAAATAGCCCCCGAACTGATTCCTACGCTCATCCGGCCTGATTGTGAGGTAGGGCTGGCTATCCTGCTGTGAACCCTCCCAATCAGCGCACCACCGTCTGAATCTCCTGGACGGTGAGTGGTGTGGTGGTGCCGAAGGGGCCGTTGGGCAGGGTGCCGCCGGTGCCGTTGGAGCCTGTCCAGCTGATCTTCCAGGTGAGGGTAGCCTTGAACGGGTACGGGCTTTTCCTTCCAGCCCGACCTCGACCCCCGTAAGATCAAAGACCTCGCCACCCTGGCCTTCGTCCAGAACAAAGCCAACGCGGCGTTGCTGGGCCCGCCAGGGGTCGGGAAGACGCATATCGCCGTGAGCCTGGCGGTCGCGGCCTGCCGGGCTGGCTACTCGATCTACTTCACCACCCTCGACGACATGGTCCGCAACCTCAAAGCCGCCGACGACACCGGCCGCCTGGCCCGCAAGATGCACAACTACCTGCGGCCCAACGTCCTCGTCCTCGATGAGGTCGGCTACCAGCCCCTCGGAAGCCCTGAGGCCAACTTCGTCTTCCAAGTCATCTCGAAACGCTACGAAAAGGGCTCGATCATCCTCACCTCGAACAAGACCTTCGCCAAAGCGCACATGTTCCGGCGAACTCGTGCGAGGTACTGCCGAAACTTCACGGGTTCGGCAGTCGTCCGGCATCCACGTGGTCTGCGAGATAGATCAGGGTGGCCTGCGGGTCCATCCCGAAGGCGGTGGCGACGAGCTTGGGATCC
>JAFAUH010000250.1 GCA_019243445.1 Streptomycetaceae bacterium
AATGAAGGCACTGATCGACCAGTACCTGACCCCACACGAGTGGCATGGGGAGTGGAATTACAGCATCGCCCCAGCCAACATTGCCTTCAGTTGAGCGTGTTGTTCATTTCCAGGCCCTAACGCCACAACAATGCATCAATTGTGCGCTGTTCCGAGCAGCTTCAATGCGGTTGGCTATCCCGAGCGGGAGGCCACTCTGCGCCAGCCCTCCCGCGACGGGGGCAGCTGTCACTTACTCCTGCCCGAGTGGCACGAAAGTGGCACAACGGTTGCATAGGTACAGGCTGCGTACACCAGCCCCTGCCCTGATGCACAATCAACTACCTCTCAAAAACAGCGTGATCATGCATTCGGTTCTATGTAACCTGATTCCCTCTCAATAGGCCGCGTGCGCCGCCTCATCGCCATCGGTTCGGTGAGGTCTGTTGAAGAACCGAGCACAACAAGAAGGACATCGCGTGAGCCAAGGAAGTAATCTGCTCGACGCCTCGCCCGACGACGGCGCAGCACGGTCGCCTGAGCAGCGGACGCGGCCCCCCGGCCTGTGGGCCGATCCGGAAGCCCACCTCACTGCCGCCGTAGAGCATCCCTGGTACCGGATCGTGACCGCTGTCAACGCCTCTATTTTGGACAGCACTAGCACGTTCTACCAGTCGCGACACATTTCTCCCGTGCTCATGCCGGTCACGGTCAGCTCGGTGTCGAGCCCGATGGGGCTCGGCAGCGACAGCCTGCCGGTACAGATCAACCTACTGGGCGAACGCACCTACCTGGCCGATTCGATGCAGTTCCAGTTGGAGTTCATGCTGCGTCATGGTCTGGAGGGCGCGTACTACATCATGCCGACCTTCCGCGGGGAGGACGCCGACCAGACACACCTCAACCAGTTCTTCCACTCCGAGGCAGAGATCCGCGGAGGTCAGGAAGAGGTCATGAGCCTGGTCGAATCCTACGTGGCGGCTCTGACCGAGGGCCTGTTGGAGGGAACGGTCGGCACTCAGCTCGAGAAGTGTGCGGGCACCACTGACCACCTTGAGGAACTCCTCAAGCGATCGGATTTCCCCCGCATCACCTACGACGAGGCGCAGGACCTCCTCGGGTCGAACGCCTTCACGCTGAAGGCGCCGGGCGCCCCGGCCATCACACGGCACGGTGAGCAGGCCCTCATTGAGCACTTCGGCGGCGTTGTCTGGCTGGCCTTTCCGCCATCCCTCACGGTGCCGTTCTACCAGCGGGTCGACGAGCGGGGCAGAGCGCACAGCGCCGATCTTCTCCTCGGCGTTGGCGAGGTGGTCGGTTGCGGTGCGCGGCACGTCACCAGTGAGGAGACCCGTCGGGCGCTCGCCGACCACCTGATACCGGAGTCTGACTACACCTGGTACGTCCGGATGAAGGACGACTATCCGCTGGAGACCGCAGGGTTCGGCCTTGGTCTCGAGCGGTTCCTGCTCTGGGCCATGCAGCACGACGACATCCGGGACCTCCACGTGATGCCTCGCATTGCCGGAACTCGCTCCTGGGTGTGATCGTTAGTCAGGCTCTGGCTGGCTGGTAAGCCAATTGCGGAGGATCTGGCCGGTGATCTCACCGGGGTCGCGCGTCGCGTCCAGGACCACAACGTCCGGCCGGTCCTTCGCCATGTCCAACATGAGTTCCTGGACTCGGCGGAGGAGGTCCACGGACTCGTCGGTCTGCTGCCGTTTCCCGGCCCGCTCCTTGAGCCGTCGCACAGCCGTCTCTGCAGGAAGGTCCAGCAGATAGGTGCGGTGCGGCCGGGGATAGAGCGACTGGGCTCGGCCGACCCAGTCAGAGAGGCCGCCGTATGCAACGGCGGAGGCATGGTAAGACAGCGGCCCGCGGTCCCACACAACGGTGATGCCGTCATCAAGCAGGGGCGGGAACCTCGTCTTGGTGAAGTATGCGACGTCGCAGGCGAAGACCCACTCACGAAGCTCGACGGGTATCGCCGGATGGTAGGCGTACGGGTCCCCAGTCAGGCGCTCGGCCAATGTATTGACCGTGCGAGCGCCGAACGCCTCCACCACCACCGGTTCCGCGCGGACGCCAGCTGCCGACAACGCCGATGCAACCCGGCCGACCTGAGTGGACTTGCCCGACCCGTCGATCCCGTCTATGGAGAGCAGCAGCGGGTGTGACATATCAGATTCCTACCAAACCGAGGCGACGGCCTCAGCGGCCATCTTCGGGAGTGCCTCCACGTTGTGGCGGAGGGCGGGCAGGTCGCTTTGCGTGTAGTACGCCGACAGTAGACCGATCGCCGCCAACTCCAGGGCTACCGCAGTCATCACTGCTGGGAGTAGGGGCCGGGCTGCCGTTGCCGCGGACTCGTCCGCTTCACGGTATCCGGCGAGGACGGCGGCGACTGCAGTTTGGTCGAATCCGGTGGGCACCGCTCCGTAGGCCGAGCTGAGGCCACGGTAATTCACCCAGCCGAAGCGCACGAGGGACTCACCCAGGTCGTGGGCCCGGTCGTCGAGGCAGGCGTTGTCGAAGTCTACGATCCCGACGACCCTCTCGGTGCTCTCGAGCGTCTCGCCGAAGATCAGGTTGAATGGGTTGAAGTCGCCGTGGACCGGCAGCACCTCGGCTCCGTAGCCGGCCGCGTATGCCTCGGTCCGGGATCGCTCGATGGCGGCCAGCGCGAGCCGGGTGAAGTCGTCGATCTCCTCGCGTACCGGCTCGGGTTGCTCCGCGCTGTCCTGGAGCAGGCTCACTAGGCTCTTCGCACTGGAGAACGCGTCACGCATCCCTGGCAAGCCGTTCATCCGCGTCTGACGTGCGTGCGTGTGCAGCCCGGCCAGTGCTCGGCCGGCTGCCCGGGCCTCGCCGTCGCCGCCAGTCCAGCTCTGGCCTTCGACATACGGCTGGAGGGTGAAGATGGAGCCGGTGCGGCGGTCATGGAAGAAACGGTAGCCCGAGTGCGTGACCAGCGGCGGGGCTACCGGGGCGCCCAGGTCGTGCAGACGGGACAGGAGTTCCGTCTGGAACGCCGCGAACTCCACCGACGAGCAGTACCAGGGCAGTTCTTTCAGGAAGAGGATGCCCTGGTCTGACTCGATAAAAACCTTGCGCGCGGTCTCCGTACGCCGTCGCAGGTCGATTATCGACTTGTTGAGTGAGAAGAATGGCAGCACCAGCAGGGACTTCAGACCGTACGCTGCCTGCACTCTGGCGAGCTGGTCGTCGGAGATCACACCGATCGAGGTGTCGAGCGGCTTCGCGTCCGCGCTCATCCTTGCCGTTCCTCTTCGTGTATGCGCCGGGCGACGTCCTGAATGCCGAGGCGGAACTCAGCGGCGGCCGGCTCCTCCGTGAGGACCAGCGGGATGGATGCTCCGAGGGCGGGCGGCTCTGGCGCGAACGGCACGCGCGCGAGTAGGTCGAGATCGTCCAGTGTGCCGTCGCCGACGGGTGCGAACAGCCGTGAGGGCCGACCGCAGAACTCACAGCAGAAGTGGCTCATGTTCTCCACGTAGCCGAGGACCGGGAGGCTCAGCTGTTCTAGCAGCCGACGGCCGCGCGCGAGATCCTGGGTGGACAGAACGTGTGGCGTGGTCACCAGAGCGACCCGCATGGGCAGGCGGGTGAAGACCTGGCGGTGCAGGTCGTCGAAGCCGGGCGGCATGTCCACGATGACGTGGTCGTAAGCCTGCCACACGTCGTGGAAGATGATCTGCGTCAGAGCGCCCTCGAGGTACTTGCCGCTGAGCAGCCCCGCCTCGTGTGGGCGGACGAAAAACCCAAGCCCGGCGATGCCCACACCGCCGTACCGGCCAGGATGAACGCGGAAGTCCACCATGGTCGGTGGTTGGCCGGTGAGCCCGGCCACCAGATTCTGGACGTTCGGGCCGGACAAGTCCAGGTCCACCAGGCCGACAGAGGCGCCCCGGCCGCTCAGCGCATACGCGGTGTTGACGGCGATCGTGGACTTACCGACGCCGCCCTTTGTGCCGTATATGGCCGTGAACCGGGTCACCGTTCGGGCCAGTGGTGGTGCGCGCGCACGGCTTCGTCGCCGCCAGCGAGTGACGTGGCGACGACCGCATTGTCCCTGACAAAGGACACATCAGGCAGCGGATAGACGAAGTGCTCCTTCATAACGCCTGCGTACGCGCCCGCGTTGAGTACTGCGACCAGGGCGCCCGGCCGGAGTGGGCCGCAGTCGTTCTCGCAGATCGTGCTGCCCAGCCGGTCGACGAACCGCACCGGAGTCCGGGTCTCGCCTTTGGCGAGCGGCTCCAGCCGCTCCACTCGGAACCGATGACCGGGCGCTGGGATCAGGTAGTTCGTCGTCGCGTCGAGGATCGAGACCAGCACGCTGCCGCTCTCCCGCACGTCCACCACTCGGCTGAGCAGGGACTCGGCGTCGGCAACCAGGAACCGGCCGAGTTCGAGGATCGTGGTGCAGTCGAGATCCGCGTCGATCCGGCTGGCGAGCGCGCGAAACATCCCTGCGGCGCTCTCGTCGTCCACCTCCAGCCGGCTGGCCAGCCCTCCGCCCACGTCGATGTAGTCGAGAGCGACCGAAGGATGCGCGGTCAGCGGAGTCAGCGCGGGTATCAGTCGGTCCAGGGTGTCAAGGTGAGCGGTTCCGTTGAGCCGGTTCGCGAAGTGGTGGAAGCTGACGCCGCTGAGAACCAGGCCGGATCCACGGAGCAAATCCGCGACAGTCGGCAGTTGGGCGACGGGTAGCCCGAGGATGCCGTATTTGCCAAGGGTGTCACTCCCGCCCGGCGCGGAACCATTGACGCGGAAACCGATCCGGCCGGACGGCGCGCTCGCACGCCGGGCGTGGAGAAGGCCGTGCAGTTCCGCGAGTGACTCCAGGTTGACTATGACGCCGGCGTCGACCGCGGCGGCGAGCCCTGCACCGTCACGGCCCACACCGTTGTAGACGATGTCGGACGGCGCGAATCCCGCGGTGCGGGCAAGAGACATTTCCATCTCGGAAAAGGTGCTGGCACCCGCCCCCACCATACGCACGGCGTCAAGGATCGGCCGGTGGTAGGAAGCCTTAACGGCGTAGGTGACCCGTATGCGCGGGTGCGCCTTCCGGGCCAGGTCCACCCCGTCGGCGATGCGGTCCAACTCGACCACGGCCGAAGGCGTGGCCGTCGACGGCGACGCCGCTTGGCGCAGATGCCGTAGCGCCCGGTCAGTCGGTCCGCCTGAGTCTGTCGGTAGATCAGTCGTTAACGGGAACAAGCTCGTACCCCCCGGGACCGTCCTGCACGGTGTAGCCGGCCGCCAGGATCTGGTCGCGCAGCTTGTCGGACTCCTCGAATCGCTTCGCCGAACGGAGTTCCCACCGCTCCTGCGCGAGCCGGACCACCGCGTCGGGGATCTCGGTGGACTCCTTCGAGGCGGACTCCAGGTCCAGCCCCAGCACTTCGTCGAAGGCCAGGATCAGGCTCAACTTGGTGGCGTCGTCAACATCGGGGTCCCGGGCGAGTTGCCACAACTCGGCGACGGCCCGTGGCATGTTGAGATCCTCCGCCAGTGCGTCGACGAATCGCGTGAGGTACGGGTTGTCGGGACAATCCGGCAGCTCCCCGGCGCCGACCGACTTTTTCCAAGCGGCGACTCGGTGTCGCAGGCGTCGCAGGGCGTTCGCGGCCTGCTCCAGCGCAGTGCGCGAGAAAGACAGTGGGCTCCGATAGTGGCTCAGCAGGACGAGGTACCGGAACTCGAGCGGATCGAAGCCTTCGTCGATGAGCGTGTCAAGGGTGATCTTGTTGCCCTCGGACTTACCCATTCTGCGCTCGCCCTCGAGAGTGAGGAACGCGCCGTGCATCCACCAACGAGAGAACGGGACACCCGTCGCCGTCTCGCTCTGCGCGATCTCGTTGGTGTGGTGGATCGGAATGTGGTCGATGCCGCCGAGGTGCAGGTCCAGCGTCTCGCCCAGGTAATCCATCGCCATCGCCGAGCACTCGATGTGCCAGCCGGGGAAGCCGACGCCCCAGGGGGACGGCCACTCCATCTCGCGTTTCGGAGCGTCCGGCGGGGAGAACTTCCACAGGGCGAAGTCCGTGGCGTGACGCTTCTCGCCCATCGCCACCCGCTGGCCGGCGCGCAAGTGTTCGCGGGTGTCGTTCGGGGTGAGCTTGCCATAGTCGGGCACGAACGAGGTGTCGAAGTACATACCGTCGTCGGTCCGGTAGACGACACCCTTCTCCTCCAGCCGCTGGATCAGCTCGATCTGCTGAGGAATGTGCTGGGTGGCTCGCAGGACCAGATCCATCGGCAGGATGTTCAGTCGGTCGGCATCGGAGAAGAAGATCTCCGTATATTTCTCCGCGACCTCCCACGCGGTGGCCCGCTCGGCGGCGGCCGCCTTCGCCATCTTGTCGTCGCCGCTGTCCGCATCACTGGTCAGGTGGCCCACGTCCGTGATGTTCATGGCCGCCTGAACGGAGTAGCCCGCGAAGCACAGGACCCGGCGGGCGATGTCGGCGAACAGGTAGGTGCGCATGTTGCCGATGTGCGGGGCGCTGTAGACGGTGGGCCCGCACACGTACATCCGGACGGTGTCGCCTTGGGCGGGGGTGAAGTGCGTGGTGGTGCGCGACAGCGTGCTGTAGAGCGCAAGGCTCTGCCGCAGCTGCTCGCTTGCCGATGGGCTGGTCACGGACATCAATCCTTGGGCAAGAGCGGTGCGGAATGACTGGTGAAAAGTTCGATCTCGTCCCGCGCCACCCGCTTCTGCAGAAGCATGATGGAGAAGCCGGCGTAGCTGAGGTTCTCGTTGAACAGACGCATGAAGTAACCCATCCGTTCCCTTATCTGCGCCTGCATGCCGGGGTCGAGGGCCGACAGGTGTTCCTTCGCCATCAAATGGTCGCAGTATTCTTCGATGCCCTGATCGTCGATGAGGTCGTAGACGAAATCGGACTCGTAGTAGAGCTCGAGGTCGGACGCCGTTTCGTAGAATGCGCGCCAATCGCTCTTGCTCATCACCTCGAGCGGTGTTCCGATGGCCTTGGATACCTGCTCGACGATCTCCGTCGGCGGCCGGCGTCGGTAGTAGATCGGTACGGCGACCACAGTGCCACCCACCTTGAGCACCCGCGTCACCTCGCCGAGCATCCGCTCCTTGTCGGGCACGAACGAGACCACGTTGCTGAGCCAGACCGTGTCGAAGGAAGCGTCCTCGATTGACAGCCCCCGAGCGTCTTGGACCTCGAATCGCACCCGGTCGGACAGTCCGTGCAGCCGGGCGTACGCCTCCGCCTCGGCGACCGAAGCCGGGTTGACGTCGATGCCCAGCACGGAAGACCCCGTGAGCAGCGACAAATTGACCGACGTGAATCCCGTGTTGCTCCCGATCTCGAGGACGCGGCTGCCTGGTCCGACCCGGGCCTGAACCGCGACCTCCTGCACTGTCCGCACACCGCCCGAGGGACGGTTCCGCTCACGGACCAGGCCGACGAAGCTCGAGTAGTCCATCTCGGACGCGTATCCGGGGACCGGCACGGACCCGTCGACAGCGGCCTCGACCACGGCGGTGAACTCCTTTGTGTAGCGGAACCTCACGGGCCGGGCTGCGAGGCATCCAGGGCCCCCACCCGAGGCGGTCGACTCTACGTCAGCGAACCCCTTCCATGCTAGCCGCATGCGACTGGCTGGGGGTGCTGGGGGGGTCGTTTGACGACGCGTCATGGCCTGTCACCGCGTTGGTGGATCGCCACCGAATGCGTTCCGGGAGCGACCGCAGCGCGAGTAGAGCGGGACCGGAACGGGAAGCCTCGGCGAGGCCACCGGCTCACCTCCGCGGATCGGAGAGGTGATCGCTGTCCTTGGTACCGTAGCCCGGGACAGCCTCCACATCGGCTGAGCTTCGGCCGGGGCCAGACGATCACACACCGGCAAGGGAAGGGCATGTGCGGGGCATGAGCAGTGTCGACATAGTGTGGCGGAGCGGCGATGACGTCCTCGGTAATCCTCTATGGGACGAATTCGTTGGCGCGGCCGGTTCGATTTTCCAGGATAGTGGATTTCTGCTGACGTGGTGGCGCGACACCGCCGCGAAGAATCCATCGTCAGAGTTTCTCGCGGCTACTTTTACGGACGGCGGGGAAGCCATCGGTGTCTGTGCTTTCGAACTGAACGGCGGCACCCTGTTTTTCTCCGGTGGACAGGACGTCGTCGACTACATGGGCCCGGCCGCGGTCGACGGCCGGGAGGCGGCCGTGGCCGACGCCGTGGTCCGGCTGGTCTTCGACGAGTTGCGGTGGGAACGTGTGCACCTTGCCGGGCTCCCGGCCGGCGAACCCTTGACCCAGGCGCTGATCGACGCCTTCCGCCAGCGAGCGCCGCAGGCCGTGGTCGAGGTGTACGACCAGGCGCCCCGCATTCTGTCAGCGCCGGAGGGCTACCTCGGGCTGCTGAACTCCAAGCGGCGAGGAGAGGTGCTCCGTAAGCGGAAGCGCCTGGTGGAGGAGATTGGGCCTGTGGAGGTGGCTACTTCCACCCCGGACACCTGGTGCAGCGCGTTGGAGCAGTTGCTTGCCTGGAAGGCGTCGGCGACACCGGCGATGCGCGATTTCGTGACGGAGTACGGCGACTTTGTCCGCAACCTGGTCAAGGAACTTGCTCCAAAGAACGCCGCGCACGTGGTGGAGCTCCGTACGCAGGACCGGGCCCTCGCTTCCGCGATAGTGCTGACACACCGGCGGACGAAATACCTTTACAACATGTCGTACGACATGTCGACGGTCAACGGCTCCCACAACGGGCTCGCGCCGGGTGTCGTCCTTGTATCCCACCTGGTTGAGGACACTCTCGAGCAGGGGTTCATCTTCGACTTTCTCAAGGGCGCACAGGACTACAAGGTCCGCCTCGGCGGTGTTCCGGAGGACATCGTCGCCCTGTCCTTCACCCGCTGAGTTTCCCGCGCCAATACCGCGGTCTCGTCGATGCGCAGCATCGCCCGGCCGGTATCCAGGCTTGCCATGACGCCGATCGGCACCGTCGTGATCGGCACGGTGTGGCCGAGGTCAACGTCGGTGAGAGCGGGAAGGCCGTGGTCGGCGGCCAGGTCGCGCAGGCACTGGTCCAGGTCATCCGGCCGGTCGGCGCACGGCGTGCGGCCGAACACCAATCCCGCGGCGCCGCGGAAGAACCCGGCTGCGGCGAGCGTGGCCAGGTCCCGCCGGATGACGGCCACCTCGAACTCGTTCGTCTCCAGAAAGACCAGGCAGCCAGTGGTCCGCGGGCAGTACGGCGTTCCGAGCAGGCTCACCACCGTGCTCAGGTGGCCGCCGACCAACCGTCCGCGCCCGACACCGGGGGTCAGGGCACGCCACGGCCCCGCCGCCGTCCGAGACCGAGGACGATGGTCCTCCACCTCCCAGCGCGGTGACTCCACCGAGGTCGCGGTCGGCGCTCGCAGTACCCGGGGCCCGCCGGGGCGCCAAGTGGCGAGCAGGCCAGCCGCCGCGTACGAGTCGATGCCGTCGGCGTCACCCATCGACGGGACGGCGGTGGGGCCGTGGAACGTGACCATGCCCGCACGGAGATACACCCCGAGTAGCAGGGACGTAATGTCGCTGAACCCGCACAGCGGCTTGCGGGCGGCCCGCAACAGGTCGAAGTCCAGGTACGGGAGCAGTTCGGCGGAGCGGAGGCCGCCGGTCGTACACAGGATCGCCGAGATCTCTTCGCGCCGGCAGCACCAGGCGATGTCCTCCGCGAGCACACCGGGCTCAGGCCGGTCCTCGTCGTCCCACCACGCGTGCGGTGCGGCAACCGGCCGGAAACCGAGACCAGCCAGCGCCCGCAGAGCTCGCCTAGTTCGGCGCGGAAAGCGGCTAACCGAACTGGACGGCGTGACTAAGCCGATGGCCGAGCCCGGCAACGGTGCGTACGGCTTCACCGGTATCGCTGAGGGATCCATCGATGCACTTTAACCCACCTTGCTACCAAGGCAGTTCCATTGGTAGGGTTCCCAACTGGCCGGCGCTACTGGTCGTCACGTGGTTTGGGTGAAGTGGCCGAGAGGCGAGGCAACGGCCTGCAAAGCCGTGTACACGGGTTCGAATCCCGTCTTCACCTCTGAGTTACCGTCAAGTAGGTGCGCTGCTTACTCTCCTAAGGCTGGCGGATTGAATCACTGCACGGCGGCATTCGTGGCAAGCCGGTCGCCTTCACCGCGATCGGTAGCTGTTCCTGGACGGCACCTCATAGGAAGCCTCGCATGAGCCGGATGCTGTCGATCCGCTTCGCGGGCCAGGAGATCAACGCCACAGTCCACCCCAACGCCGAGAACTCCATCGCGCCGGTACTCGCCTTCCTGCAGCCGCACTTCTCGGTGGGTCCCGTCGACCCGGCTGCGGCGTACGGTCTGCCCCTCCGGATCTCACCGCTGAGTGCCTGGACGCGCCCGTCCGGCGAGCCGCAGCAGACGATGGTCCGTAAAGGCCGGTCGGCCGCTACCCATCTGTGGGGTGACCGCTGGCAGATCGATGGCTGGACGGTGATCGAGATCACCTCGAGTCGGACGGTCTTCGAGCTCGCCGACGATGGATCCGAGGTGCACGCCTACATCAGCGACACATCGCGCTACCACCTCTCCGATTTCCTGCGCGAGGCTATGTGGGAACTGGCCGCTGTCGGTGGCGGCACGTTCATTCATGCGGCGTCGGTCAGCAATAGCCGCGCCGCGGTCGCCCTGGTGGGTGACAAGGGGGCTGGCAAGACCACGACCGCCCTCGACCTCGTTCAAAGCGGAGCCGACTTCTATTCCGGCGACATCCTCTTCACGAACGCCGACGCCAGCCGTGTGTACAGCTACCCCGATTACCCGGGGGTGTGCTGGGGCACGATCCGGGCCAACCCGGAACTGCTGAAGGCCGCCTTGAAGCTGGGCCTGACGCCGTCGCCGGACGACGGCGTCAAGGTCCTCCTGCCGCATGACATCTACTGGACGGCACTCGGCGTCCGGAAGTCCGCGCCGCCACTGCCACTGGGCGCGATCATCATCGCTGACGTCTCCGCTCCCGGACCAGCCCGGATAGAGCCGGCCGCGCCGCGGTGGGACCTGCTGGAGAAGCTGGACCGGCGGGGCAGCGACCCGGGCGAAGGCTGGGAGCCGTTCCTCGATGAAACAGGGCGCCGATACGCACGTCCCGGCAGCGAGCCGCCCACCAACTCGGTGCATCCGGACCTGCCGTGGTACACCCGGCTCGGCCGAGGACGCCCGCCGTTGGAGGAGATCGCCCGGTTCCTCGACAAGACCAGTCCGTCTGTGAAGAAGAAGCCCGATGGCCGGTCTTGAACCGTACCGGGACGAGCTGCTGGGCATGGTCACGGACGACGGCACGAGTAACTGGCTGAACGTCCTGGCCGCGAGCGGCTTCCGGATCCAGCCGCACGCCAGGGGGCTGGAGTTCGAGATCAAGTACTCGCCGCGGTTCGGAACCGGTGGTGAACTGGGCGGCTGTGCACGCAGCCTGCTCGGGCCGCATGGCCTGCCCGACGGCGTGATCTCTCCGCAGTGGCTTGTCTTCGGGGCTGCCACCGTGGAGTACTGGTTACCCAAATCCGCAGGTAGTGCGATGCTCGGGTAGCTGATACGGCGACAGGTGTCCCTGCTGGTTTGAGAAGATCGAGGTTGTCGAAGCCTGATCGCTCTACCAGAAAGAACACCCGTCGAGTGAAGAAGATATCGCATCGCCGTACCTCGTCTCGGACCCCGGGGAAGCGGTGGGCTCGGCTGCGGGCCCGCCTCGGTGCGCCGGACGCGGCGCTGACCGAGAACGGTGGCCTGGTGGTGGCGGCCGAGCTGGACCGGACGCTGGGCATCACTGCGGCCCTGGACGCGCAGATCGGGCCGGTCAAGGAGCGCGACCGGGGCTTGTCCGGAGGGGAGTTCGCGCTGGCCATGGCGGCGGTGCAGCTGACTGGCGAGGACCATCTGGTCGGTTTCGATCATATGCGTGCGGATGTGGTGGGTGAGGGGCTGCTGCCCGCGCCGGTCCCGCCGTCCACGACGGCGGCCACACTGGCGGCCCGGTTCGACCAACCCCGGCGCGAGGGCATCGAGCGGGCCTCGGCCCAGGTCACCGGCCGGGCACTGGCCGCGCTGCCGATCGGCGAGCGGGCCCGGATCCTTGCCGGGCGGGTGACCATCGACCTGGATGCGAAGGACATCGAGGTGTACTCGCTGCGCAAGGAGCAGGTGATCCGCTCGTACAAGGGAGAGATCGCCGGGCGGGTGCACGCCGCACACTGGGCCGAGGCCCAAGTGCTGCTGGTCGGCGACCTGTTCGATGGCCGCTCCGATGGGCGCACTGTCTCGCCGGAGCAGGTCGACCGGACGGTGGACGCGGTGCGCACGGCCGGTGCGACCGGGCAGATCCTCTTCCAGGGCGACTCCGGCTACTACTCGCACAAGGTGGCCGAGAAGATCATCGCTCGCGACTGCCTGTTTCGGCTCGCCGTGCCGCGTACCGCTCCGCTGTGGCGGGCCGTGGCGCGTGTACACGACGACGACTGGATCGATGCACGCGACTACGAAAGCGCACAGGTCGCGTTGATCGACTATGTCCCGCCCGGCTGGCCCGCCGGCACGCGCGTGGTGGCCCGGCGGGTGCGCTACGACGTGGAAGAGATCTCCGCCGATGCGCGTTCGCGACGGGCGCGCACTGTGGGCAAGGACCAGCTCGCCCTCGCCCTGGGTGGCGAGTTGGACGAGGTGTTCGCCTACTCCTTCTTCGCCACCAACGAGGAGTTGGACCTGGACGAGGAGATCGCGCAGGCGGAATGGGAGTTCCGCCGCCGCACCCGGATTGAGGAGCTGTTCCGCGATACCGCCTACGGCGCCGGGCTCAATCATCTGCCCTCCGCCTCCCATGCGGTCAACAGCATGTGGATGTGGGGCGCGCTGCTGGCCTACAACCTGTCGGCCTGGCTGCAGATGATCGCTCCCCTGGGCACCGCGCGGCGCCGGATCGCCACCATCCGGCGCCTGCTGATCCACCGCGCGGCTCGCTGGACCACCACCGCTCGCCGTGATGAGTTGCATTTCACCGCCGAGGCTCGGGAGTTGATCACCCAGGTACTGGCCCGCATCCGCGCCCACCGGCACCTCCTGGCCGCCTGACCACCGCCCCAACCAGACCCGACCCCACCCCACCGCCCTGGAAAGCCGCCCACCCGGCACGACAGCCGGGCCACCAGCCTGCCCGGACCCCGCTCAC
>JAFAUH010000015.1 GCA_019243445.1 Streptomycetaceae bacterium
TCGGTGACGAACTGGCCGCGGGGCGTGCGCTTGCGGATCTGTCACGGAAGCTCATCAACGAGGCGGCCCAGGAAGTCGACGAGAACGAGGAGAGGGACCCTCGGGACAGCGAACCGTCACGGCTTTGGCTGTGAGCCGCTAAGGGCCCGCCTCGAAATAAGTTGTATGCGAACACTGTGTCTGAGCTGTGGTGTCAAGAGATCCAACGCACAACTTATTTTCCGGCGGGCCCTAAGGGCACCGACCTCACGGTCCACACCCGCCAGGACCTCGACTCCGTCGCCGCCGAACTCAACAGCCGCCCACGCAAAACGCTCGACTGGGAAACCTCAGCCGAGCGCCTGCATAAACTGCTCCCGGCCTGATCAACACGACCACGTGTTGCAACGACCCCTGGAATCCGCCGTCAGCTGCTCGGGGCCTCAATAGCGCGGCATGTTCGGGATCGCCTTCTCCGCGAGCTCGATGAGCGCCTCCACCTTCGTCAAGTCGGCCGCAACCTCCTCCGGCGTCACGGCCGGAGCCTCCGAAGACCGGTACTCGACTTCGTTGCGCCGGGCTCGCATGCGATTGAAGGGACGCAGTATGGAACCGAGCGGCGGATCGAGCTGCGCTCGCACGGCCTCGTAGATGACGGTATGGCCACCACGGCTGGTGGCGCGCAGCCCCTGGTTCTGCAGCACTGCGGCCAACGCCCTGCGCGCGGCGTCATAGGCAAGTGTGTACGCACCCTCTGGGTCCGTGGCCAACAGCTGCCGTGCGGAGCCGACATGCGTGCGTGCCCGGACCAGCTCCGCTTCAGCGGCCTGCTGGGAAGCGGGTACGCGCTCAAGCTCGCCACTGCCGATGAGCGAGTCAACCGTCGACCGCCCTTGATTCCAGCGCGTCACTGCGCCTCCAGGTCAAGGTTCAACTGGACCAGCGGACGTTCGCGAACGCTGGTGAGGAACGGATCGTCCGTGCGAGCCTCCCACGCCTCGACGGAGACCCGATGGGCGTTGACCTCACGACGGAGCCGACGGGACGCCTCCTCGGCAAGGTCGAAAAGTGCGTCGGCGTCGGGATCACCCACAACGAGGACATCGACGTCGGCGGGCGGCGGCCCTGGCTCGCCGCTGTACCGGGCGGCCCAAGAGCCATAGATATAGGCCCGCTGCACACCTTCGAGTTTCGCCAACGCCTCGGCAAGCACGGACATGGGGCCAAAGGAGACGGACATGAGATCGCTCAACGGACGGTACAGCGGAGTATCCGTCCGAGCCTTGACGAGGCGGCTGCGCCCCACTCTCCGATCAGCCAAAATGCCGCCGCCGGTCAACCGGTCAACCTCGCGCAGGACAGCCGTGGGCGTCACTCCGATGTCATCGGCCAGCTCGGTGATGCTGTACTCGCGTTCCGGATGCAGGAGCACGAGCGCGAGGAGCTCGCCTTGCATACGGGATCGGAGGATAGGGAGCAGACTCGGTGATACTTTCATTGGGCGCAGGATATCAAGCACCCAACGAAAGTAACAGTCAGTAGCGTTCTGCTCACCCAACAACCCGAGCGCTGGCCGTGAAGCACACCCAAGGCCAGCGCCACACCGGGGCCTGCGGTCAGGTGTCCACTACTCGGAGGGAAGTCCCATCAGCCGGCTGACCGTCGACGATGTCGAAGCCACCGAGAAGGGAGTACGTCTCCATCTCGGTAGTGCCCCCATCCAGCTGCCCGAGCCCGTCGCCGTGCTGACCCGCACCGTTGCCGCGAACCGCAAGGGCCACGCGACCATCAGAGCCCTAGCCCCATCCCCGTGGCTCTTCCCCGGCGGCCGACCCGGACGCCCGATCAGCACCGGACAGCTGACGCAGCGACTGAACCAGCTCGGGATCCGTCCCAACCAGGCCCGCAGCACCGCGCTCTTCCAGCTCGCCACCGAGATCCCCGCCGAGATCCCCGCCGCGATCCTCGCCCGCACCCTGGGCATCCACACCGACGTCGCCGTCGCCTGGCAACGACTCTCCGCCAGCGACTGGACCAACTACGCAGCCGAAGTCAGCCGACGGCACGGCCCCTGAAGCCGACGCTACCGTCAAGAGATGCAGACACCACCGCAACAAGTACCCGCCGTCCTCGACGGACCTGAAGTCAAATTCTCTGACCCGCACGAACTTCTGCTGGGCTACCTGGACTGGTATCGCCAGGCCCTGATGCGGAAGATCGCCGGACTGTCGGACGAGCAGCTCCGCACCCCCGTTGAACCGCTGGGGTGGGCACCGCTGGGTCTGATCAAGCACCTCGGGTGGATCGAGCGACGGTGGATGCGTTGGGGGTTCGCCGCCGAAGACCTCCTCCCTTACCCGCCCGGCGGCGACGAGGCCGAATGGAACGTGCCGGCAGAGCAGCCCGCCGCCGACGTGCTCGCCATCTACCAAGATGAGGTACACCGGTCGCGAGCCTTGGCCACCGACGCCAGCCTGACCGACTCAGCCCGCACCGGCGGCCGCTTCCAAAGCCCTGAAGACGCACCGACCCTCGGGCGGATCCTGTTCCATCTGCTCCAGGAGTACGCGCGGCACGCTGGCCAGCTCGACGTCGCCCGGGAACTCATCGACGGACAGACCGGCGAGTGAGCCAGGGCATTCGGACAGTTCCCATACCCGACGTCACCATTACACCTGTGGCCCGACTCCGAGGAGCAGACCCGGGCCGCCGTCGACAAGGCGTACGCGGGCCAGTCCGCCGATGCCCGGCCGCAGGTCGACAAAGCGGCGTAGCCGCTACCCCCGCGCGCTGACCGAAGTCAGCTCGCTGCGGACTCTGCGCGGACCGCAAAGGTCGCCCGACCCACTCCGCCGCAGGTCAGACGGCCTTTCACCGGACGTATTAGACGTTGAAGCGGAACTCCACTACGTCCCCGTCCTGCATCACGTACTCCTTGCCCTCCATGCGGGCCTTACCCTTAGCGCGGGCCTCGATGACGGAGCCGCATTCGACCAGGTCGTCGAAAGAGACAATCTCGGCCTTGATGAAGCCCTTCTGGAAATCCGTGTGGATAACACCCGCCGCTTCTGGGGCAGTCGCGCCCTTCTTGATGGTCCAGGCGCGGGCTTCCTTGGGGCCTGCCGTCAGATAAGTCTGCAGGCCGAGCGTCTCGAAGCCAACACGGGCGAGAGTCGTAAGGCCCGGTTCATCCTGGCCCATGGACTGGAGCAACTCCAGCGCCTCGTCGTCCTCGAGCTCGATCAGCTCGCACTCGATCTTGGCGTTGAGGAAGATCGCCTCGGCTGGGGCAACGAGTTCGCGCTGGTCGTTCTTGAATGCCTCGTCGACCAACTCCTCCTCGTCCACGTTGAAGACGTAGAGGAAAGGCTTGGTGGTGAGCAAGTGCAGCTCGTGGAGGAGTACGCCCTGCTCAGTGCCCTTGGTGATACCGGCCGAGAAGAGGGTGCGGCCCTCTTCGAGAATGGCACGCGCGGACTCGACGGCAGCGAGCACCGCGACCTTGTCCTTCTGGAGCCGCGCCTCCTTCTGCAGCCTGGGCAGCACCTTCTCAATCGTCTGCAGGTCGGCGAGGATCAGCTCGGTGTTGATCGTCTCGATGTCGTCCTTCGGCGAGATCTTACCGTCGACGTGGACAACGTTCTCGTCCTTGAAGGCGCGAATGACCTGGCAGATCGCGTCCGATTCGCGGATATTCGCGAGGAACTTGTTGCCCAGGCCCTCGCCCTTGGACGCACCGCGCACCAGACCCGCGATGTCGACGAAGTCGACGGTCGCCGGAAGCTTGCGCTGGGAATCGAAGATCTCGGCGAGCTTGTCGAGACGCGGGTCGGGGACGCCGACAACCCCGACATTCGGGTCGATCGTGGCGAAGGGATAGTTAGCTGCCAGGACGTCGTTCTTGGTCAGGGCGTTGAACAGGGTCGACTTGCCGACATTGGGCAAACCGACGATTCCGATCGTGAGCGACACGTGACGACTTCCCGGCGAGAGTGACTGAATGAAGGTGGAACGATGCTCCAGTCTAGGCGCTGCGCGCACGTCGCCCCGAGCGCTGCGCCGCCGACGCGATCCGCCCGCGGCACCAGCCGGATCAGGTCCACTCACCTGTGCGGTGAGTGGCCTCGACGATTACGGCAAGACGATTACGGCAATCGGCAAGGCGGGATCGGAGGCGGGCATAAGGTCGTCACCCCGAATGGACCAGACCAGGGCCTGCTGTGCCTGTCACACCCCGCCCGTACGATGGAGGGCATGACTGCACCGACCGCAGAACGCCGCGTCCTCCTCGCCGCCCCCCGCGGTTACTGCGCGGGCGTCGACCGAGCCGTGATCACCGTCGAGAAGGCTCTGGAGCAGTACGGAGCGCCGATCTATGTACGCAAGCAGATCGTGCACAACAAATACGTCGTGCAGACCTTGGAGAAGAAGGGCGCGATCTTCGTCGACGAGACGGAGGAAGTGCCCGAGGGCTCAATCGTCATCTTCTCCGCGCATGGCGTCGCCCCCACTGTCCACGAAGAGGCCTCGCAGCGCCGCCTCGCCTCCATCGACGCGACCTGCCCACTGGTGACGAAGGTGCACAAGGAGGCGAAGCGCTTCGCCGGCGAGGATTACGACATCCTGCTCATCGGCCACGAGGGCCACGAAGAAGTCATTGGCACGATGGGTGAAGCGCCGGAGCGCATCCACCTGGTGGACGGGCCTGATGATGTCGCCAACCTCAAAGTGCGCGACGAGAACAAGCTGGTGTGGCTGTCGCAGACCACCCTGTCGGTGGACGAGACGATGGAGACCGTCGGTCAGCTGCAAGAACGCTTCCCCGCACTGGTGAGCCCGCCGAGCGACGACATCTGCTACGCGACGCAGAACCGGCAGCTCGCAGTGAAACAGATCGGCGCGGATGCCGATCTCATGATCGTTGTCGGATCGAAAAACTCCTCGAATTCCAAACGTCTGGTGGAGGTTGCGCTGCAAGCAGGAGCGAAGGCATCCCACCTGGTGGATTTCGCGGAGGAGATCGACGAGGCGTGGCTGGAGGGCGTGACGACGGTCGGCGTGACATCGGGCGCCTCGGTCCCGGAGATCCTCGTCGAGGGCGTACTGGAGTGGCTGGCCGAGCGTGGTTATGGGGACGTAGAGGTGGTGACCTCAGCGCAGGAGAGCATTCAGTTCTCGCTGCCGAAGGAGCTGCGCCGTGATCTCAGGAACCCAACAGACTCGTAGCGTTTTCTTTGGCTATTGGCTATTGGCTCTTGGCTATGCAAAGGATTTCTCAAAGGCCTGCCGTAAGGGCCTTGTGCAAGGGGCTACGCAAGGGGCTTCTTCGCGAGACTCGCCGCCGAGGGGTGAGCCCGTACAACCACCACCCGTAGTTTGGTTCGTATGAATGTCTTCGGTGTGGATATCGGCGGATCGGGCATTAAGGGCGCCCCAGTGGATCTGGAGCGCGGCGAACTGGCGCAGGAGCGCTACAAGGTGCTGACGCCCCATCCGTCGAGGCCGGAAGTCGTGGTGGCGGGTGTCGAAGAGGTCGTGAGGCATTTCGGCTGGTCAGGGCCAGTCGGAGTGACGTTCCCCGGCGTGGTGGTGGGCGGGGTGACACGCACCGCGGCGAACATGGACCAGGGGTGGGTGGGTCTCGACGCGCAGCGGCTGCTGGCCGACGCGCTCGATACGCCAGTCACCGTGCGCAACGACGCCGACGCTGCCGGGATCGCCGAGATGGCCTTCGGCTCGGGCAAGGGGCACGACGGGACAGTGATCTTGCTGACGTTTGGTACGGGCATCGGCAGCGCGGTCTTCGTGGGCGGACGGCTGCTCCCCAATACAGAGCTGGGACATCTGGAGCTAGGGGGCCACGAGGCAGAAAAGCAGGCCTCGTCAAAGGCGAAGGAAGATCACCAGTTGAGCTGGGAGCACTGGGCAGAGCGGGTGGCCGAGTATCTGGCCCATCTGGAGATGCTGTTCTCCCCGGAGCTGTTCGTGATCGGCGGTGGCGTGAGTCGTAAGTCGGACAAATTTCTGCCGCTGATTGAGGCCCACCGACGGAGTCGGCTGAAGCAGCACGGTAGGGCGCCGATCGTGCCGGCCGCGCTGAAGAACAACGCGGGGATCGTCGGCGCAGCGATGGGGGCGTCTGCGGCGAATGTCTTCTGACCTCCTCCCGGCCCTGAGGGGCCGGGGTTCCTGCCACCCGCGTGGTGCGGGTCTCGGCGGGTTCCTGCTTCACTGCCCACGGCCCCGGCTTGCGAGGGCTTACACGGACTCCACAGGCGTTTTACCTCTCCGCAGGCCCTGCGGCGAGGAGTCGGCGCCCTTCGGCGCGTAGGTTCATCTCCGCGTTCTGGTCGCGGTCGTGTTGGGCTCCGCAGTCGCATGCCCAGCGGCGGATGCCGAGCTCCTCCACACGCTTGTGGCCGGTGAGGGCTTTGCAGACTGAGCACAGTTGGGTACTGGGGAACCACCGGTCGACCTTGACAAAGCCGCGTCCATAGCGGGCGCATTTGGCTTCCAGGGCGCGGGCGAACATGCCCAAGCTCTGATCGTGCATGCTCTTGCCGCGCTTGCCCTTCGCCGAGGCCATGCTCTTCACGTTCAGGTCCTCCAGATAGACTGCTTGGCTCTCGCGGACGATCCGAGTGGTTTCCTGCTCGATGAAGTCCCGCCGCTTGTCGGCGATCTTGGCATGGACCTTGGCGACGGCGAGCTTGGCCTTGCGCCGGTTGTTCGATCCTTTCTGGCAGCGGGACAGCTTGCGCTGGGCGCGCCGGAGTTTT
>JAFAUH010000067.1 GCA_019243445.1 Streptomycetaceae bacterium
AGATCAGCGCCCGCCGCGGGCTGATCATCTCCGGGCAGCAGACCACCGGCAAGACCACGGCCCTCAAGCAGCTCGGCCGCACCCACGAGCTGATGGTCCGCCAGCGCTACCCCGCACGGCTCGCCGACCGGATCCCGGTGGTCTACGTGACGACCCCGCCCAAGGGATCGCCGCGCAAGCTGGCCATGGAGTTCGCGCGCTTCCTCGGCCTGCCGCCGGTGAAACGGGGCTACAACACCACCGACATCGCCGACGCGGTCTGCCAGATCATGCTGGAGGCGAGAGTGGACCTGGTCCTGGTCGATGAACTGCACAACCTGAATCTCGCCACCGCGGCCGGGGAGGACATGTCCGATCACCTCAAGTACTTCACCGAGCACCTGCCGGCGACGTTCGTGTATGCCGGCATCGACGTCGAGCGCAGGCTGTTCACCGGGGTGCGGGGCAACCAGATCGCCGGCCGCTGCGTGCTGGTCAACACCGGCCCATTCCCCTGCGACGCCGAGTGGAAGGGCCTGGTCGTCACTCTGGAGAGCGCGTTACGACTGCACCGCCACGAGCCCGGATCGCTGACCCGCCATGCCCGCTACCTGCACCGCCGCACCGGCGGCATGATCGGAAGCCTCTCCCACCTCGTCCGCGCCGCGGCACAACTGGCGATCCTGGAAGGCGACGAGGCCATCACCCGCAAGCTGATGGACACCATTCCCGTTGACCACGCCGCCGAGTCCGGCCGGTATGGTGCGGCGTGATGTTCCCCTTCAGCTCCCGGCTCGCGCCGCCGTCGCGGCTGCCCCGGCCCATCCCGCCGTTCCCCGGCGAAACCACGAAGTCCTACCTCTACCGGCTGGCCGTCGCCAACCAACTCCATCCCGACGATCTGCATGCGCACCTGACCGGCACCCGCCACCATGTCCCGATCACCCTGGACGGCCTGGCCGCCGCGACAGGCAGGTCCCCGCACAGCCTGAGCCACGCGCTTCCCGAACTGCGGCCCGGCGCCACGCCCGGCACGTATCCGGCGTTGCCCGCCCACGCCCGTCGCACGATCTGCCGGCGCTGCGCGGCCCACCGCGGCGCATTCCGCTTCGCCACCATTTGGCGGCCCGTCGAGGTCAACATCTGTCCCTCCCACCCGATCTGGCTCGGACCACCCGTTCGCACGCACAACGGCGACCAGTACGACGTCGGCGATCTACCCGAAATCCTCCACGCCCAACGACGCCACTACCGGTTAGCCCGACGCCACGGCCGTCAGACAGCCGCCGAGGCGTTCACCGAGGCCACCCACATCACCACCCTGTGGGCACGCCACGGTTTCCACCACGAGCGCCGGATCCCGTTGATCCAGGCACTGCGCGGCCACCGCCCCTTCACCAGCCGACTGCGGTCAGGCGACCCGATCACGCCGCTCGTGACTTACCCCGAGTCCGTCGACCTGTCCCGCGTGCTCGCCATGCCTCACTGGCGTCACCCCACCGTCCCCACCTGCGATGATCTCCAACAGTTCCGGCGCGACATCCACCACCACCTCGGCATCCGGTACTACCCGCAGGACAGCCCCTACGATCCGCTCTTCCACTGGTACCAAAAACACCACGGCCCCCACGCCACACAGCGATTCGACAACCTTCCCCATGACCGGTGAGACAAGTAGCCCGCCACGCGTTCTCACACATCCACGGCACCGCACCAGACACCGACTGAAACCATTACGGACATCAACCGGCGAGGAAGAACGGGGCTACCCTCATCGGCCATGACCGAAGCGACCTACCTGCACGCCACTCGGACGGCCTACGACACCGTCGCCGCCGACTACGACAGGCTCCTTCGCGACGCACTCAACGCCAAACCGCTGGACCGCGCCATGCTCGCTGCGTTCTCCGAACTCGTGCAGGCACCAGGCACCAAGCCAGTCGCCGACCTCGGCTGCGGCCCCGGCCGCATCACGGCCCACCTCCACTCGCTCGGAGTGAACGCATTCGGCATCGACCTGTCGTCCGAGATGGTTGCAGTCGCCCGTCACACGCACCCCGGTCTCCGGTTCGAAGAAGGATCGATGAGTGCGCTGGATCTGGAGGACGAAACTCTGGGCGGCATCGTCGCCTGGTACTCAACGGTCCACACCCCACCGGAGCTGCTGCCGACCGTGTTCGCGGAGTGCCACCGAGTGCTGGTCCCAGGCGGCCACATGCTCCTGGCCTTCAAGGCCGGAGACGAACGTCGGCACCTGGACCAGGCATACGGCCACGAACTGTCGCTCGATGTCTACTGGATGCCTCCTGATCACGTCGCCGACCTGATGAGCAAGGCCGGCCTCGCCATGGACGCCCAAATGGTCCGCGAACCCGACGAGAGTGAGAAACCCCGACAAGGCCAGCAAGCGTTCTTCCTCGCTCATAAGCCAGCCCAAGGCGTCGTGACGGGATGCCTCAGGTTGAGCGAGACAGACGAACACTCGGCGTCTCGCTCAACCTGAGGCATCCCAGGTCGAAGCACTTCCCTGCCTCACCCTCAGCGAGACGGGTCAGCAGCTCGTGCTGCTCCAGGGCGTGTCTCTGCTGCACCCCGAGGACGCGGTCTTCGAGGCGATGATCGAGGGCTGGGCACGGCAGCAGCGCGGCGGGCGCCGCCTGCAGCCGGACACGATCAGCGATCGTCAGAGCGTGGTGCGGCGCTTCGCCGAGTACACCAACGCCTATCCGTGGCAGTGGTCGGCGTCCGACCTGGATGAGTGGATGGCGTACTTGATCGCGGAGTTGAAGCGGGCGGAGTCGACGATCCGCAGCTATCAGGGCGCGATCCGGATGTTCTGCGACTACATCACCTCGCCGCACTACCAGTGGCCGGCCGAGTGCGAGACTCGCTTCGGCGCCCACCCGGTGCAGATCTGCCACGAGTGGAACACCGTCGCCCACCTGGCCGACTACGAAGGCAGCGCCCGGCGGCGGCCGATGACGCGCGAGGAGATCCAGCTCTTCCTCGACCACGCGGACGCCCAGGTCGACCGGGCGATCCGTTTGGGGCGCAAGGGAGCGCTGGCGGCCTACCGGGACGCCACCGTGTTCAAGCTGATGTACGGATGGGGGACGCGGTGCACCGAGACGTCCCGGCTGGACGTCACTGACTTCTACCGCAACCCGAGAGCACCGGAGCTGGGAAACTTCGGGGCGCTGCACGTGCGTTACGGCAAGCGGACCAAGGGATCGCCGCCGCGACGACGCACGACGCTCAGCGTCATGCCATGGGCGGTGGAAGCGGTCGAGGACTACGTGATCAACGCCCGGCCCCGCTACGCGGCGGCCCCCGAACAGTCGGCGCTGTGGCTGACCGAACGAGGCGGGCGCCTTCAGGCCCGCGAGATCGAGGACCGGTTCGCGGCCTACCGCGATGCGCTGGGCCTGGACAAGGCCCTGGTGCCGCACTGCCTTCGGCACAGCCACGTCAGCCACCAGATCGAAGACGGCGCCGACCCGGTTTTCGTCCAGCGGCAGGTCGGCCACCGCTACGCCTCCACGACCGCGCTGTATACCGGGGTGAGCGGGGACTTCATGAACACGATGATGCGTAAGGTCTTGGACCGCGCCCTGCAGGGCGGAGAGTAGGGAGACGGCGTGACACAGAAGCTGGATTACCGTTGGCGTCTGCGGGAGGTGATGGCCACCCGCGGCATGTTCTCCACCACCGACTTGCGCCCCTTGCTGGCCGAGCGCGGTATTGACCTGTCGCCCAGCCAGACCTACCGCCTGGTGGTGGAACGGCCCGAGCGGCTGAGCTTGAAGACCCTGATGGCGCTGCTCGACATCCTGGGCTGCAGCATGGACGAGCTCATCGAGCCCGTCGCGGCGCCCGGTTCGCGGCGCCGTCACCGTGCCGCGGCCGGCGACGGGCCGGGGCCCGAAAAGGACGCTGGGCTCGGCGACTTGCGGCCCAAGCGGGCCCGGATCGTGCCCGAGTAGGCGCCGGTCGTGCCTGAGCCTGAGCTGCCGCGCTCCGCTACCGAGCCCGAGGCCGTGATCAGCGAGATTGTCCGGTCCGCCGACCCCGTCTGCGAGCAGATCGACGTCGCCGCCGTCCTTCAGGCGACCTTCCGCCAGCGCCCCCAGCTGCGGACGCTCGCCGAAGTCCTCCAGGCCAGCCCGGACCTGCTGACATCCGGTCGCCCCGAGGGACCACGCGCGATCGAACGGCTCGTGCGCGCGCTGCGCGAGGCCGGCGCTGAAAAGCTGGTAATGCCCCGTTGCGGCGACTGCGGGTGCGAGCGTCCGCTGACCGCCCTCGGCGACGGTGCACGCATCTGCGGCGCCTGCAGCAACCGCCGCGTCGCGCGCGCCAACCCCTGCGTGATCTGCGGAAGCACGACCTTCGCCGGACGCGACCGCGCCGGCCGGCCCCGCTGCCGGGCCCATCCGCCCTGGGGCGCCACCGACCCGGCCCAGGAACTGGCCAAGCTGATCGCCGCCGGCCCCTTCGGCGTCTCGCCCGTGACCGCGCTGCAGGCTGTCCGCTCGGTCGAGCGCACCCGACCCGGCCAGCTCCGGTTGCTGTGGGCGCTGGAGGACACGCCCGGCCTGCTGACCGGTCGCGGCGCTGAGGGGCCACCCAAGATCTCCGCACTGGCCCGGGCGCTGATCGATCGCGGCGCCCGCGGCGTGGTCGTCCCTTCGTGTCCGTTCTGCCGGCGCTCCACCGATCTGAAGGAGCGGCGGGACGGTGTCCGCTGCTGCTGCCAGTGCTGGCGCGAGAGCAAGATCGCGACCTGCGCGGTCTGCGGACGCGTGCGACCGATCGGTGGCCGCAGCTTCGACGGCCGGCCCGTGTGCGGCACCTGCCGCCAGCACGACCCCTTCAACCATAGGCCGTGCAGTGTCTGCGGCGAGATGCGGCTGAGGAAGTCGCGCACCGACGACGGCGGAGTCTGCGCCGCCTGCCGCCAGATCCCCACCGCCCTCTGCGCGACCTGCGGCGAACGCGGACCCTGCTACTTCGCTGCCACCGATGCCCCCAAGTGCCTGCCCTGCAGCGCCAAGGAACGCGAGGAGGCCGTCTGCGCCAGCTGCGGCAAGCACCGGCGCGTCAACAACCGCACCGCCACCGGCGAGCCGCTGTGCGGAAACTGCGGCAACAAGCCCAAGCCCTGTGCCGGCTGCGGCGGGATATTCCGCACCAGCGGCCGGAGTCCCGAGGGCGAGCCTCTGTGCCAGACCTGCTGGGCCAAGCATCCCGCCGCCCGCCGTCCCTGCACCCAGTGCGGGTCCGTCGAACGGCTCTATCGGCACGGACGCTGTCCCGCCTGCGCGCGCTCCGCTGACCTGCGCGACGTGCTCAGCCCGCCCGGCAATCTGATGCGCCCGGAACTGGAGCCGGTCTTCCAGGCACTGCTGGTTCCGCCGCCCCGCACCGTCTTGCACTGGATCCACAAAGTTCCCGCCCGCCGGACCCTCCTCCAGGCCCTGGCGACCGGGAACGGGCCGGTCACCCACCAGGTCCTTGACCGCTTCGCCGCCGCACCGACCATCGAGTACCTGCGGGCCGCGCTGGTCGCCGCGGGAGCGCTGCCCGCCCGGGATGAGCAACTTGCCCGACTGGAACGCTGGTTGGCAAAGACGATCGCCCGTGTCTCGTCCGCCGAGGAGCGCAGGATCCTGCGCAACTACACGCATTGGCAGCCCCTGCGAAGACTCCGCCGTCTGCCCGCAGGGGAGTTGGTCACCCATGGCCGGGCCGACACCGTCCGGATCGAGATCCGTAACGTGGCCCGCCTGCTGGAGTGGCTCCACGACGGCGGCACCACCCTGGCCGCCTGCACCCAGGACCAGGTGGACGTCTGGCTCAGCGAGGACCCCACCACCCGAGCCACGGTCCGCGGATTCCTGCTCTGGACCAGCAGACACGGCCACAGCAGGCCACTGACCGCGCCGGTCATCAGCACCTACTTCGCCGCGCGCATCATCAGCAAGGACCAGCGTTGGGCCTTGGTCCGCCGCCTCGCCCACGACGCGCAACTCCAGGTCGCTGACCGGGCCGCCGGCCTGCTCCTGCTGCTGTTCGCCCAGCCCGTCGGCCGGATCAGCCGCCTCACCACCGAGCACGTCGTCGACCGAGGCGACACGCTCGCTCTGAAGCTCGGGCGAGTACCCGTCGAGGTGCCCGCGCCACTGGACGACCTGATCCGCCAACTCGTCGAGCGACGGAACGGCCGCGCGGCCACCGTCCCGCTCGAGGAACCCAGGTGGCTGTTCCACGGCATCTACCCCGGACAGCCGATCAACCCGCACACCCTGGGCCGGCGCCTGAAGGCGATCGGCATCCCGCCCCAGCTCGCGCGCCACGCCTCGTTGATGGACATCGCCTCGGAGCTGCCCGCGATCGTCATCAGCCGACTGCTCGGATTCCACCAGTCCACCGGAGACAACTGGACCCGCGAAAGCCAGGGCTTCAGCACCGACTACGCCGCCGACCTCACCCGACGCTGACTGCCGTGCAGACTCTGGCGGCCCAGGGCGCTGGTCCTGCCGCTGACGACTGAACCGTGCATTCAGCACCCGCCAGTAGATCCGCCTCCGCAAAGGAGTTTCATGCCAGAGGTATCGGTCCGCATCGCGAACGCCGACGACCGAGCTACAGTCGAAAGACTGTGGCTGATGTTCCGCCACGACATGTCGGAGTTCGATGGTCGGCTGCCCGACCCAGACGGAACCTTCAGCAACGATCGGCTTCAAACGGTCTTCACGGACTCCGACTGGGCGCCGTACCTGCTGACGAGTGGCGAGCGCCCTGTCGGACTCGCCTTCGTCCGCGGTCTGACTGGCCCAACGCACGTGTTGAACAGCTTCTTCGTGGTGCGTGGGGCACGGCGAAGCGGGATCGGACTTCTTGCTGTACAAGAGGTCGTAGCCAAACACCCGGGTCCGTGGGAAGTCGCATTTCAGGACGACAACGCCACCGCAGCCCACTTCTGGCGCCGCGTCGCCACCGAGATCGCCGGCGACATATGGGCTGAGGAGCGCAGGCCGGTCCCAGGTCGCCCAGACCTGCCGGATGACGTCTGGATCTCCTTCAACGTCCCTGCAGGGACCTACGGCTGAGCGTCGAAAGTCAGGGAGCTGCCGAGCAGAACTCAGCGGCTCCCTCCCCGGCCAAGGCAGCCCACATGAGCGAGACCACGCCCCCAACGCAATGGGCAACTTCTGCTTCGAGGTGACGCTCGGTTATCGGCGGTTGGAACTTCTTCCTCGCGCTGAGAGTAAGGATCGTCACGATGGGTAGTAGTTTTGTGACATGGTGCGTCGTGACCGCGTTGATGGCGTCGAGTACGCACGGCGGGTCAATGCCGCCGCTGACCTGGTCGAGGCGGGTGTGCCCGTCGTCGCTGCCGCTCACACGATGGCCAGCAGGTATGACGTGTCGATACGCCAGGCACGTCGGTATGTGGAGCAGGCCATGGCCACTGGGCGGATGCAAGTTCCCGAAACGAGCGTGGTGTTCACCGTCAAGCTGCCGGGATCACTGGCAGGGCAGGTACGCGCCCATGCGCGCGAGATGGATGCCACGATCTCGGCGGTGGTCTCCCGGGCGCTGGCCGAGTTCCTCGAGCGGGACGCCCCCGAGGGGCACGCGGGCCGATGAGGGCCCGGCTGCTGGAGTCGGAGTATGTCTTCGACCGGCACGTGGATGCGGATCTGTCCGCGGCCTACGCGCTGCTGGTGCCCCA
This sequence comes from Streptomycetaceae bacterium, assembly GCA_019243445.1. Taxonomy (GTDB): domain Bacteria; phylum Actinomycetota; class Actinomycetes; order Streptomycetales; family Streptomycetaceae; genus Streptantibioticus_B. The sequence continues at coordinate 7,718 of JAFAUH010000067.1, forward strand.
GCGGCAGGCCCGGACAGGCGGCGGCAGCGGCGAGGGAGGGCCGAGTGGTGAGCAGTGCAGCGATCTACGCCCGGGTGTCGTCAGCCCGGCAGAAGAAGGACCAGACGATCGCCTCGCAGACCGAAGCCCTGCGCGCACACGCTGGCCAGCGGCATCTTGAGGTGCCCGAGGAATGGGTCTTCGAAGACGAGGGCCATTCCGGCGCCACGCTGGTGCGTCCCGCGCTGGAACGGCTGCGGGACCTGGCCGCCACCGGATGCGTGGATGTGGTGCTGTGCTACAGCCCGGACCGGCTGGCCCGAAAGTTCGCCTACCAGGCCCTGCTGATCGAGGAGTTTGCCCGGGCAGGCTGTCGAGTGGATTTCGTCAAGGGCCCGCGCGGCGACAGCCCCGAGGACCAGCTACTGATCCAGTTCCAGGGTATGTTCGCCGAGTACGAGAAGGCCCAGTTGATGGAGCGCTACCGGCGCGGCAAGACCTACCGGGCCCGCACCGGCTCGGTCAACGTGCTCGGTGGTGCCCCGTTCGGCTACCGCTACCTGCGGAAAACCCCCGAACACGGCGCCACTTACGAGATCGTCGAGCACGAGGCGGTGTTGGTGGCCGAGCTGTTCCGGCGCTACGTCGACGAGGGTTCCTCGATCGCCGAGCTGACCCGCTGGCTCACCAGCACCGGCACCCGGACCCGCACCGGCAAGGCCCGGTGGGACCGCAGCGTCGTGTGGGGCATGCTGCGCAACCCCGCCTACACGGGATCGGCCGTCTTCGGCAAGACGATGATTGTCCACGAGTCGCCGGGCCTGAACCGCATCGCCCGTCTGCAAGGCCGCTCCACCCCACGCGCCGTCAAGGCCGTCGACCGGCCCCGCGAAGAGTGGATCGCCATCCCCGTTCCCGCGATCATCAGCCCTGCCACGTTCGAACGTGCAGCTCAGCGCCTTGCCGACAATAAGAAGTACGCCTCCCGCAACAGCAAGGTCCCCTCCCTGCTCCAAGGCCTGGCTGCCTGCGCCGGCTGCGGATACGGCTACTACCGCACCTCGACCCGCACCAAGAACCGGAAGATCTACTACTACCGGTGCCTGGGCTCCGACGACTACCGTTACGAGAACGGCCGCATTTGCCCCAACAAACCCGTCCGCGCCGACTACCTCGACACGGTCGTCTGGGAACACATCACCACTCTCCTCGCCGACCCCCACCTGATCCGCACCGAGATCGACAAGCGTCTGGAGCGGGCCCGTACCTCCGACCCCGCCCTACGCCAACGCGCCCGCCTCGAGCTGGCCCTGGCCAAGGCCACCACCGCCATCACCCGCATGATCGAGGCCTACCAGGAACAGCTGATCACCATCGACGAACTGCGCACCCGGATGCCCGACCTACGGGCCCGCGAGAGCAACCTCCGCGGCCAACTCGACGCTCTCCAAGCACAGCTCGCCGACCGCGACGCCTACCTCAAACTCGCCGACGACCTGGAAGGCTTTCTCACCCAACTCCGAACCAGCGCTGCCACAGCCGAGGTCCCCGAGCGCCAGCGCGTCCTGCGGCTTCTGGTCAAAGACGTCCTCATAGGCCCCGAAAAGATCACGATCCGGCACCGCATCCCCGTCCGCGAACGGGCGACCAAGGGTGATCGACAACTCGACTCCACCGATACAGAGGGTGACACGCGCCTGAGTTATCCATTGCGTTGGGGGCGTGCATTCCGCACTTTGTGATAGCCGGGGTTACCAGTAACAGCCATGAACAACTCCTCGAAGCTGTAGTGCGGTTAGTTGGTGGGGGTGGTGGAAGTCGGCGGGTGCGCGGGATGCTGCCCTTGGGTTCGGTACCGGGTGCTGGTGGCGGCCCTGCAGTCTTCGTGGCGCGGTAGGGGGGACTGTTCACCCAAGATGCCGATGTGGGCGGCGGGTTGAAGGAACGCTGTGTGCCGACGGTTTCGGATGCATCCCTGTGAGTCCCGGGCGTTCGTTGGCGGCAGCACCTTGCCGATGACGAGGGCACTGTCACCACCGGGCAACAGACGCGGTAGCGGGTGAGACTCCGTGGGTGCTATCGGCTCAGACCGTGGCGGGAGGCGGGCTGCGGCCGTGGCACGGGAGCGCCGGGGATTTCGCCGCGGAGGGCGGTGAGTGGCCTGGTGGTCTGGGGCGAGCGGGTACGGGCGGCCTGGGCGCGGCGCTCGGCCGGGGATGCGACAGGGCGTCCGTTGCCGCGGATAGAGGCGAAGGCGGCCAGGGTGCGTTCGGTGTCGGCGAACCGGCACTCGATGTAGCGGGTTCCGCCCTCGCCGTACAGCAGCACGCCCTCGCCGGTACGGGTATCGGTGCCGACCGCCCGCAGCGTTCCTTCGGCATCCCGCAGCCGTTCACGGACGGTGATACGGCCCGAGGCGATGTCGTCGTACAAGCGGATGGCGGAGGCGAACCACCCCGCGCGAGAAGGCGCCGAAGTGGCCGAGGTGGCCGAGGTGGTGGCAGGTCGGGGGCCGTCGGGATGCTGCTGAGTGGCCTGGGGTGCCGGCCCGGTGGAGGGCCGGGCCGCGGGCTCCGCCTGCGGCTCGTAGGCCGGATCGCAGGCGATGGTGTACCGCGCCGCGCGCAGGGAGGCGACCGCCTGCCGGGCGCGCCGCACCGGGTCGCGGTCGGGCTCGGTCAAGGCGAACAGCCGCTGGCCGGGCAGTGGTTGGAAGCCCACACGGCCCAGGACGTGAGCGGTGGCAGCCAAGTCGTGGTTGTCGGTTGCTATCACACCGTGGACTGGGTGATCTTCGATGGTGATGTGCGGGGCGGGGCCGGTCAATATGGCTCCTCACGTAGGTGGGGGTGTGTTTGCTGGTGTCGCCGACGGCGCTGGCGGCTCGTCGGTCAGGTGACGCGAAATGGCCGGATGCGGTCGGGCGAAGCGGTATGGGCGGCGCTTGTCATCGAGTGGGACGTCCTGTTCGTCGGTGTGCTCGTCGGACACCGCGTTCCCGTCATCCGGAGCGTTGTTTCTGGCGTTGAGCGAGGTGGGGGTCAGCGGTGGCGCTGCGGCGTGGTGCCGGATGGAGGCGGGCAGGTGGGGTGCGGCGTGGCACGGGTAGGTACCTGTCGTGTCGGCCTGTCGGGTCGGACCGGTGGCGGCACGGGCGGGGCGGGCAGCACTCCCGCGGTGCGGGGTACGGCCGCTCGGCGGCGGCTCGCCGCCGACTGCCGGGCCTGCTGGCCGGGGGCGGTAGGCGGGTGGTGGCCGGACCACTGGAAGTACAGCCGCTCGGCCTCTGTCCGGTCGCGGCAGATGAAGGCATGCTGGAGGCGTTCCGCTGCGCCCCACAGCACCACGCTGGTGCCGCCACGCCAGTAGGTGCCCAGGGCGTACAGGATGCCGTCGCTGCCGCGGGCCCGGGTGTGGATGGCAAGGCGTCCGGTGGCGATGGCCTGGGAGATCTCCTGTTCGTGCTGCCCGGGAGTCTGTGTCCCGGGTGCGCTATCGCGCTGCTCGTGCCCTTCCTCGATGCGGTGCCGCCCTGTGGCCAGGCAGTGGAACGCGCTGTCTTCCAGGCGTACGCCGTACCCTTGGCGGGCGAGGTGACGGATGCTGCGGTCGAGCGAGGAGACGGCGTCCAGGTGGCGCGGCAGCTTCGCCCAGCCGGCACGCAGTTGCACAGCGAAGCCGCCGTGGGCCAGGGCGAGGCCGCAGCGGTCGTCGCCGTAGGGGAACATCGCGTCGTACCCCCAGAACGGGTGCGCGCAGATGATGACTTCCGGGGGCCGGCCGGGCAGATCGAGCGCGGCGACGGTACGGGTCAGCTCCCAGACCCGTATCAACGACGGGTCCACGGCGCTGGTGCAACCGATGGTGGTCAAGGCTCGGTGCGCTACCGCTGCACGGGCCAGTATCTTCTCGGCGGGGGTGGAGGGGTTCTGGCGGTAGTGGCCGGCGGCGATATCGTCCTTGGCGGGGGTGGTCTCGCGGATGCGTACCAGCCCGGCGCCGTAGGGAGGACGGCGGTAGAGCGTGTCGGGGGCGATCTCGTGGAAGAAGCCGTGGTCGGCAAGCACTTCGTGCGCGGCGCGGGGTGCGGTGGCCGACAAGGCGGCCACTATGCCGTGGCGTGGACGGATATCGAAAGTGGCGTCGGCGGACACAGGGTTCCTTAAATCTTTCGTGGACGGGACGGCAGTCGGGGCCGATCCGCCAGCTGTGCGGGTGTGTTCGCGCAAGCGGCGGCCACGAAGCCGTGGTCAGGACGGGGCCGAAGGGGGAAGCGCCCGGGGCAGGCGGGGCCCTTTGGTGGTCAGTGGCGTGGGGGCGTGGTGCCAGGCGGTTGCTGCGGGGCCGGGAGAGCGGCGGCGGCGCTGTGGTCTGGTACGGAGGGCGCGGTGCGGGGGCCGGGGGGCGTGGCGGTGCGTGCCTGCCGGATGAGCGTGTCGCCGTCGGCGAGCCAGGTGACGATCACCGGCCGCGCCTGGGCGCCTCGCCGGGCCTTGGCAGTGAGGTAGGTCTCGGCGCGCCGGGCCTCGGCAGCAAGGTAGCTCTCGGCCGGCCATCGTCCCGGCGGCCATCTCGGTGTCTGCCGCAGGGCTACCACCTGGGCGACCCAGTCCGCCTGGATCATGCTGCCCTGCTCCAGAGCGCCGCGCAGGCGCTCCAGCGCGGCGGCGTCCTCGGGCCATGCGCTGTGTTCGGGGCGGCACGCCTCCAGCAGGGCCGGCCCGTGGGTGAGGACCTCGCGGAACTCGTACCAGGCTTCGCTGGCGAACCCCTCCTCCCTGCCGCGCAGATCGCGGGGATCCATGGGAGAGGCGCCGGGCTCGGTGAGCAGCTGCAGGCTGTGGTGCTCGGCGCGGATGCGGCCGAGAGCGGCGGCGACGGCGGCGATGCGCCGGGCGTGCAGGGCCCGGTAGTAGGCGGGCAGGAACTGGTCGGTGATCACGCGGGCGGCCAGCTGCGGCCCCCACGCGGCGGGCACGACGACGGAGCGAAGCGGCTCCCTGTCATCGGCGCCGAAGCCGTGGGGTGTCAATGCGCCGACCAGATAGCCGACTTGAGGTCCGGGACGCTCGATCAGCAGCAGCTTGACCCCCGCGCCGGCGTGGGCATCCTCGCTCAGCACCGCCGCATAGGGGATCCGGGTGCGACGGACGGTATGGATGAGTTCCCCGGCATCCCACAGCCACAAGGTGAGATCTTGCTGCCATGCCGGGTGGCTGTAGACCTCCACGCTCGCACTCCACCTGCCGGGCAGCCGTGCGGCGATCTCGTCGGCGACATCGCCGAGGTAGCGGCGAGGGCTGACCGTCACCGCGGTGAGACGACCCTCGGCGATACGGGCCAGGTCCACGCACGCGGCACGCATGGCCTCCGGGTCGCAGTGCGGCAAGACATACGTGCCGTCGGGACGGGGCTGGAAACTGCTCTGGTCGAGGGCGGTTTGCGCCCGCTGATACTGCTCGCCACCTGGTAGGGCGACGATGCTGGCAGCGGGGCTGAACGCGAGCGTGATCTGCGCGGGAATGGTCTCAAAAGACATAAGGGTCCTGAAGGTCGGTCACGAGTGGACGACTGCGGGTGGGGCACAGGGCCTGCGGGAGGCGGAAAGGCGGTGACGGCGGGTGATCTGCGCCCAGCATCTGTCAGCGGACACCAGCACCGGCTGCCCGCTCACACCCATCCGCCGGCGCGGGCATCGGAGACGAAGGGCAATGACATGCTCAGCGGCGGGCGCGGTGGACGGAGGGAACGACTGCCGGGCCGGGGATGCTCCCCTGGCCGGCGCGCACGCGCAGATCGGTGTGCTGGCCGCGGGCAGCGCGGGCGAGGGCCGCCGTCACAGCGGTGCGCCGCACCTCCAGCGGTGTCGGAACCGCGGTATCCGCCGTATCCGCCCGTTCGGCGGGTTCGAGGGGGGTGAGGCGGACCAGGTGCGCGACGTCGCGGTGGATCTGGCGGCGGGTGCGGATGACGGGGGCGGGGTCGGCCATGGCAGCGGCGGTGGCGGCGATGAGGTGGGCGGGGGTCCTGGCGGTGAAGGTCGCCTCCGCACGGGTACCCCAACTTGGGGGCCCCGCCCACAGTGTCCAGGTCTCCTCGTCGGGGTCGCAGAGGCGACGGTCGATCAGGACACCGGCTTGGCTGTCCGGGGCGGTGATCTCCACGGTGTCCCGCTCGGCGGCAGCATGCGTCCAGCCGGCGTCGGTCAGCGGCTGGATGCCGTCGGTCCAGTACAGTGACGGGGCGGCGAGGAAGCGGTCGTTGCCGTCGGCGTAGTCGTGTGCCAGTGTGGTGGTGAGCCCGGCGACGATCTCGGCAGGCATGGTGTGGTTGAAGGTCGCTGTCCAACGGGGCGAGCAGACGGGATCCTCGTGCGCAGCGATCTTCCAGAGTAGGTAGTCGTCGCCGAACCAGCCGATGCGGATGCGCCGGTCCGGCGAGGTGACCAGAAGCTGGCACGGGCCGTCGTCGTCCAGGTAGTGGTGCGGCCAATCGGCGACGGGCTCGAAGCCTGGGTCTCCGACGCCGCTGGAGCCGGCCAGGTAGCGCGGGGTGACGTGGTACTCGCGCCACTGCTCCTCGTCATCCAGGGTGTGCGACATTCTTTTCTCTTTTCTCCGTAACTGGGCTGGTTAGTTAGCGGTGATGGGACGGGGTGGAAGCAGGCGGGTGGCCTGGGGCCGGTGATGGCAGTGCGGGGGACGTGACCGGCTGGGTGCGGGTTGTGCGGGCGGCCGGTACGTTGGCTGGGCGGGCGGTGACGTAGGGCAGGTTCCGTACGGGGATTGCCCCGAGGCGGCGTTCGACCGGTTCCGGGTTGCTGAGCGCGAGGGCGGTGCGGGTGACCAGGGAGAGCGGGGTGCCGCTGGTGAAGGTGGCGTGCCAGCGTTCGCCGCCCGCTTTGTCGACGCAGCCGTACATGGTCCACTGGGCGGGGCCTTCGCCGGCGAGTTCCTCGTCCTCGTCGAGGTCGTACTCGCGCGTGCTGAAGTAGGCGTGGCCGTCGGGTGCGTGCAGGTACTGGTACAGCGCGTTGGAGGTATGGGTCCAGCCCCGGCCTGCCAGGACTTTTGAGGGCCCGGTGGCGAGGTACTTCGGCCCGCCGGGCGCGTAGTCGCGGTGCTCGCTGCCCAGATGGTCGGCGAGGGCGGTGGTGAACGCGGCGGTGATCTCGGCCGGGGTGTTTTCGGTGAAGCGCGCGGACCAGGCGGGCATGCCGAGGGGTTCGCGGTATTGGGTGATCTTCCAGCCGCCGTGGAGGTGTTCGGGCAGGTAGGCGACGTGCACGCTCTGGCAGCCGCTGGTGAACATCAGACCGGTGGCGGTGATCGCTTTGCCCCAGCCGCGGGTGTCGCACAGTGCGTCGTAGATCGGCTCGCTCTCGCCGCGTCCGGCCAGGTAGACGGGGTGGACGAGCATGGGGGTGTCGGGCGGGAGTGCGCTCGGGGGCGCAGTGCTGTTGATGGCCATGGGGCTCCGGGTCGCGGGTGGTGGATGGGTGGGTGGGTGTGGCCGACGGAGAAGAAAGTGGTGGGTGTGGGTCTGCTGGTGTGGCGTACGGCGTGTCGACGGCTGCGGTTCGGGGCCGTGGTGGCCCCTGAAGCGCGGGTGCGGGCGATCGCTGACGTGGTGCGCATGTCGCGTGGGTGCCGGCTCTCAGTTGTGAAGCGGTGCTGAGGAGCGCATTGCGGTGGTGACCGGTTTTTCGGGATTCGCCGGTCCCGGTGCGGTGCATCGGGCATTCTGGGGCCGTGGACCTGCCCTCTCGAAGATGCCCGGTGCCGTGATGTCCTGCGGGCAACCGGCCACCTCCTACGGCCCTGTACGGACGCCGGCTGTCAAGGGGCGCTGTACCGACGCCCCGGGTGCGTGCGTTGCGTCCGTGGCTGGTCGCCGTCGTGCCGAGCTGAGCCCAACCAACAAAAAGCGAAGGAGGAGTGATGGGGTGGCAGACTGAGCAGTTCGGGTCCTCTCATGAGGGCAGGGCGGGGGCGGTCCTGGCGGACGGCAGCGAGCCGAAGCCGGTGTACCTGGATGTCGGCAGCGGAGGCGGCGGGCACACCACCAGCCACTGGCGGGTATACGACGGCACGCTGGGCACGCGGCGGGCGACCCATCTGCGGGGTTCGTGCGCGTGCGGCTGGCGCGGCACGCGCCGCTACGCGATCGACTGGTCCCACGGCGACGAGGTCCGCTATGACACCGACACCTCGGGCCCGCATGCCGACTGGGTGCGGCACATCGGCGAGGTCGAGGCACGATCGATTCCCTTGCCAGCCGAACTGCAGGATCTGCTGGGCAGGTTGGGCGAGCAGTTGGGCGCCTTGGCCATGGATGCGCCGCTGGCTGCGTTGAAGGCGGTGGCGGCGCTGGAGCGCACCACCGGGCGCATCGGCCGTGAGGCCGCCGCAAACGTCGAGGCCGATGAGCTGTCGTGGGAGGTGATCGGGAAGGCTCTCGGGCTGACCGAGGCCGAGGCCCGCTCCCGCCTGATCCACTACAGCCTGAGGCACTGAACTCACCCGAAGCCGGGCCGCTCCGCTCTTCCGTTGGGTGGCGATGACGATCGTCATCCCCGGGGTGGGCACAAGGATGCCGCCCGTTGTCAGCGGCGAACAGGCGCCCGCGCGGCGGAGGTCTCCGCCGAGGTGGCGATGGCGGCGCAAGGGGGTGCGGCGCGCGGCAGGAGGGGAGTGGTGGGCACCGGGCCGGTGGGCTTCCACCGCGCGTAGTTGTCGCTGAACCGGGTGCGGGCATCGGTGCTCCAGTCCACAACGG
>JAFAUH010000112.1 GCA_019243445.1 Streptomycetaceae bacterium
CGACATGTTCTGCGGACGCCTGTGGACGCCGCCCGCAGCCGGCGCACCCGCCTGACCACCCCGCCCCGCGAGCCGCTGACCACCGGTCACCGGCCGTCACCTCACGCCCGAAACCGTCGCCCTCCGATTACCTGCTGAAGGTATGCCCTCTTATGTGTCGTGCAGGGCTTCCAACATGAGTGCGAAGTAGGGCGGGTATGTCCACCGACGAGCTGATGGAACTGCTGCGCGGTGAGTAAGACCATCGCAAAGTAGGAGGGACCAAACCCTCCCCTTCGCCGGACTTCTGCATCGGCGCACACGCGGCGGTCGGCGGCTACCGGCTACTGACCAGCAATCGCAGCGACTTCCGCTCCTACTTCCCCACCGTGGAGGCTATCGCGCCCGGTTGGCACGAACCACCGAGGCCGCACGGCGATTCACACGCTGATATGGCCGATGTGCTCGATATGAATGACGCGGGCATCCGGGTCGATGCGGTAGAGAATCCGCCAGGGCCCATGGCGTAGGCGGCGATGATCGGTGCCCCATGGGCGGGACGCGTCGGGCCGTGGATTCTCGATGAGCTGATCGGTGGCGTGCAGTAGTGCTTCAACTCCGTGGGAATCAGCCTTGAGATGTCCGGTAGCGGCGTTCAAAGCTGCAGGCTCCCACTGGACTTGCCAGGTCACTCGCCCCGCCCCGCAGCGTCAAGAAGAGCGCGGCGTGCCTCGCCGTGGGGAATGGGAGCTTCGGAACGCCCTAGTGCCCGATCACGCTCAAGGCGTGCGAGTGCGAGGGCATCCTCAAGGTCTTCGAGTTCTGCGGGGGAAATGAGCACTGCTGTGGGGACGCCGTGGTCAGTCAGAGTGATGTGCTCGTGCTGAGCAGCCCGGCGAACAAGATCACCGAGCCTGCCTCGCGCTTCGGCGATGGGATATGTAGCTGACATGTATCTACTGTACACTTACATCGCACTTACGACCAGGTCGTAAGCCCTGCTACTTGAGCGCGGACAGCGGCGACAGCAGGCTTTTCCAGCTCGCCAACGCGGTGGAGGTGCTCGGCGGTGCCAAGGCTGTGATGGACGACCCCAAAGCGGGCGTAAGGGAGTTGCGCTTCACCGCCGTGCGCCTGGCGGAGTCCCTGCGGGATCTCCTCCGGATCGCCGAGAGCCGGGGCCGGCGTCTGCCCGTACTGGACGAGTTGGAGTACTGGCATCCCGGCGGTGTACCCGAGGAATCCTCCCCCCGGTCATAAGCGCACTTTCTCGCCCTTTACTGCACTACGACCGTCTGGATCTCCTGGACGGTCAGCGGCGTTGTCGTACCGAACGTGCCGTCCGGAAGGGTGCCTCCGGTGTTGCCGCTGCCGGTCCAGGAGACTTGCCATGTCAGCGTGGCCTTGAACGGGAAGGGTCCGGTGGCCGCCGTCGAGTGCAAGTAGGTCAGGCCGCACGGTGGGGTCGCGTTGTTCTGCCCGTTGTACGGGGTGCCGAGGCTGCCGTCCGGATTGATCGGGCAGTCGCCGGAGGCCGGGAAGACGGTGGCGTCCTGTGTGCCCGGGTCGATGTGCAAGCTCACCGGCTTGGCCGTGGTGGTTGCCCACAGCCCGGTGCCGGGCAGCTTCGCCGTGACCGACACCGGCTTGAACGTCCCCTTGTCCGTCCACACCCAGGTCGGCAGATTCACCGTCTGCTTGCCCGCCGGGTTCATCTGCACAGTCGTGGCCGGCAGATGGACTTGGCCGTAGGCGTACTCGGCGAGGACCTGCGGCGACACGGCGAGGGGGACGTTGGGGGTGGCGTTGTCCGGCACCCAGAACGCCGGCTGGTTGCACTGCGCAGAGCGGGAATCATTGGTCATTTGGGGATTTTTTACCCCGATCCACCACATGCCCTTGCCGTCCTCGGCGACATTGAAGTCCTTGTACGGATGGCCGTTTTGGTAGCGGTCCTGGGCAGCCGTTATTGCTGGCGATGGGGGCGGGGCCGACGGCGACGCCGAGCCGAACTGCGGCACGGACGCGGCAACATTCTGCGCGATGCTCCACTGCGCCTGCATGACGGTCTTGAAGTTCTTCGCCGTCCAGTACGGCTCGTACCAGCACAGCGGCGGCGTCCAGTCGGTGTTCTTGGCGGTGAGTGTTCCGCTTCAACGTCTAATCGATTGGCGGAAAGGCCCTCTGACCTGCGGCGGAGCGGGTTGGGCGGCCTTGCGGTCCGCAGGGAGTCCGCGAGCCTGCCAACTCCGGTCAACGCGAACGGCGCTGTTACGCCGCTTCAGTGGCCGGTGCGTTACCCTGGTCCGCGCCGCTGCCGGTGCCGTCGCTATAGGCGCGGTCCACGGCGGCGCGGGTCCGTTCCTCGGAGTCGGGCCAGAGGTGGGTATAGATGTTCAAGGTCATCGCGGCGTTGGTGTGGCCCAGCCGTTCGGAGACGGTCTTCACCGACTCGCCGTTCTTGATCAGTAGGCTGGCGTAGTGGTGCCGGAGGGCGTGCGGGCCGGTGCCCTTCGGTATGTCGGCCTTCGGGCACGCGGGGCGCCATGCACTGTCCATGAAGTGGGTGTAGACCACCGGCCCGCCTTGAGGAGCGGTGAAGAGCCAGCCCTCGGGGCCTTCGACGGGGAAGTCCCGCAGGTGCTCCTTCAGAATCCGGACAGCCATCTTCGGCAGCGGCACGGTGCGGTACGACCGAGCGGTCTTCGGAGGCCCGACGTACACGCCGTGCTTGGCCGTCTGCTGGATCTGCTGTTCCACCGTGACTGTTGCATGGAGCAGGTCTATGTGCCGGAGCTGGAGCCCGAAGAGCTCGCCCGGACGTAGGCCCGTGGCGGCGCCCAACAGGACGAGGCCCCGGTAGCGAGGGGAGATCGTTGCTGCCAGCTGGCGGACTTGGTCGACCGATAGCGGCACGATGCGCTTACGGGGCACTTGCGGCAACTTCGCCTCCTCGCAAGGGTTGTGAGGGATCATGCGGTCACGGACTGCCGCGCGGAAGACCGCGTTGACCGTGTTGAACACGGTTCGCGCGGTGCTGGCCGCCAGGCCGTGGGTCGTCGTCAGTCCGGTCACCCAGCCCTGGACGTCGCCCGGCTTGATCGCGCCCAGCGCCCGTTTCTCCCATGCCGGGTATGCGTAGCAACGCAGGTGTTGGGCAACGGCCTTGGCCGTCGAAGGCCGGTGCGGCTGGCGAGCCCGCCACTCCTCCGCGTAGTCCTTGAAGGGCTTCTTGGCCGACCGCGGGTCCACGTACTGGCCGGTGACCACGCTGGCCGTGACCTCGTCGAGCCAGCGCTGGGCGTCGATCTTGCGGTCGAAGTGGCGGGCGTGCTCCTTGCCGTCGTGGTCTCGGTATCGGGCGCGCCATTTGCCGTTGGGGCGCTTCTGTATGTTCGCCAAGTTGATCTCTCCTGTTTGTCAGTAGTAACTGCCGCGCTCGACATGCTCGGTGAGCGCGCGGGCGTCGCTTTCCTCGCCCATCAGGCGGAGGAACTGCTCGTGGATGCCCTTCGAGCTGTCGGGATGGGACTCGATGTAGGCGGAGGCGGCGACGACGACGCGGTGAAGGCGGTCCTCCGCGTCACGGGCCTCGTAGAACGCTTCGACCGCCTCCTGGACGATCCGTCGCCCTTCGATGTCGACGCCCTCCAGTGGAGGCGACATCAGCTCGTCCAAGGGCAGTTCGAACACCCGGGAGAAGCCGAGAGCCTCATCGAGTGTGATCTTGCGGCGAGGGTTTCCGTTCTCGATGCGCCAGACCGCCGTCTGGTTCATCGGGACTCCCGCCTTAGTCATGCGGGCTGCCAGCTCGGTGGTGCTCCACCCTCTGACCTCCCGCTCCAGGGCGATGCGCGCCGCCGCGTTTCCTTCGCTGTACAGCAGGGGTGTCTCGCCCCTGCCGGTCTCTTCGGACATTCCACCTCCGTCGCATGCCATCACTATCCCTATTGAATCACAGGCTTTCCGGTTTGACTAGACGCTGGTCGTGCGGTACAACCTATGCACTAGGAAATACAACTTAGTCGAAAGGGAAAATCGTGGACCGCTACCTCACCACCGCCGAGGTCGCCCAGCGCTACCGCACTGCCGAGAGCACCGTGCGGTACTGGCGGCACACCGGCTATGGCCCGCGCGGTGTCAAGGTCGGCCGCCGCGTCCTCTACTTGGAGTCCGAACTCGCCCGCTTCGACCAGGAACTGCGCAAGCAGGGCGACAACTGGGTGCTGGGGGCCTGATGCGTCCAACTTCCGCCCATGAGAAGGCCCTCGGCGGTGCGAACGCCGAGGGCCCGATGAACACCCCACACGTAAACAAGCCGTTTGAGCCGGTGGAGCAGGGCCTGCCAGCCCGCACGCTCCACCAAGAGGAGTGCACGTTGAAGACTACTTCCCCGCATGCCGCAGGCGCATGCCCCAGCGCTTCATGGCCCCCGGTCGCGATACCTGGCCAGCCCGGCAGGCACCACTCGGCCCATGAGCGCACCGACCTATCCATACCTTGTGGAGACAAGGTCGTCGCCGCATCGGCCGTTCCTGGCGGGCCGACGGAGCTTGACGCCATGCCGGATGCACCGGCCACTGAGGGAGCCGACCTGCTGACTCAGCTCAAAGGGCTGATCGCGCGGTTCGTGATCCTTCCGTCGGGACAGGCGCTGGACGCGGTCACGCTGTGGGCGGCTGCCACGCATCTGCAGCCCGCGTGGCAGCACGCCCCGCGTCTTGCGGTGGTGGGCCCAGCGAAGCGGTGCGGCAAGTCCCGTCTGCTCGACGTGCTGACCGAGACCGCGCACAAGCCGGTGCTGACCGTCAACTCGACTCCGGCGGCGGTCTTCCGCTCGATCACGGAGGAGCCGCCGACCTTGCTGGTGGACGAGGCGGACACGATCTTCGGCACCCCGAAGATGGCGGAGAAGAACGAGGAGATGCGCGGCCTGCTCAACGCCGGTCACCAGCGCGGGCGGTACGTGCTGCGGGTGGTGGGCAACGACCACACGCCCCGCCAGTTCCACACCTTCGCGATGGCGGCCATCGCGGGCATCGGTGACCTGCCAGACACGATCATGGACCGGTCAATCGTCATCCGTATGCGCCGCCGCGCCGAGGGCGAACGTGTCTCGCCCTTCCGCTCCAAGCGGGACACCCCGGGTCTGCACGCGATCCGCGCCGGGCTCGCGGCCTGGACCAAGCCCCTGATCGACCAGGCCCTGCGCCTGGAGCCGGAGATGCCGGTCGAGGACCGGGCCGCCGACACCTGGGAGCCTCTGGTCATTGTCGCCGACCTCGCGGGCGGCCCGTGGCCGCGCCTGGCCCGGCAGGCGTGCGCCCGCATGGTCGCCTCCGAAATCCAGACCGAGGAGGACAACCCCAG
>JAFAUH010000342.1 GCA_019243445.1 Streptomycetaceae bacterium
GTGACATCACCTGCCGACGCGGCGGGGCGAACCAAGAAGGCAGGATCCTCCTCACCGGCGCCACCGGCTTTGTCGGCGCACACCTGCTGGCGGAACTCCTGGCCTCCACCGAAGCCGACATTGTCTGCACTGTCCGGGCCTCAAGCCCGGCTGAGGCCACCGCCCGCATCCATCAGGCCCTGGACCACCACCGGATCCTGCTCCCGGAACCAGCGAGGCATCGGATCACCGCGCTTCCGGCCGATCTCGCCCGCCCCCGCCTCGGTCTGAAACCGGACCTCTTCACCGACCTCGCCGAGACCTGCGGAGCGATCTTCCACAACGCGGCGACCGTCAGCATCATGCGCGAGTACGCCACACTCCGCGCCGCCAATACCGAGTCCACCCGACATCTGCTGCGCATGGCCACCGTACGGGCGACACCTCTCCACTACGTGTCCACCTTGTCCGTGGCCCCGCCTCTCAGCCACAGCCCCGACGTACCAGAAACGTTCCTGCCACCCCACCCCGGACTGCTGCACGGCTACCAGCAGTCCAAGTGGGCCTCCGAACGCCTGCTGGAACAGGCCGCCGCACGAGGCCTTCCCGTCACCGTGCACCGCCTGGGCCGAGTGGTCGGACCAGTCGACACCGGATATGTGAACGAACGGGACTTCCTGTGGAGCGTGCTGCGGGCGGGCATCCCTGCGGGCATCCTCCCGGACCTGTTCGAGGACGAGATCTGGACGCCGGTGGACTTCGTGGCCAAATCCCTCGTGCACCTGTGCCTCACGCAGCGCCCGCCGACCGCGACTGTCTTCAACCATGCGGTCATCGAGCGAGTGCGGTTGAGTGATCTCTACGACTGGGTGGAGGAGTACGGCTATCCCGTACGGCGTCTGCCGCTGGCGCAGTGGCGTAACCGACTGCCGTACTCCGCCGACGTCGCCGCGACTACGCTTGCCTTCTTCGACTCCTGGGACGCGGGCACGCACGACGCAGGCACGGACGATACGGGCACGCACGACGCAGGCACGCACGACGCGGGCACGGACGATACGGCCGTGCCCGAGCTGCGCCTGGGGCACATCCAGGCCAACAACGTCCGGACCGGCCTGCACGACAGCGGCATCACCTGCCCGCTCATCGACCGGGATCTCGTGTTCCGATATCTCGACCACTGCGTCGCCGCCGGATCGCTGCCCGCCCCACCGGGAACCAGGCCCATCTGACGACTCCCGCAAAGTAGTGGGAAATCGCCGGGAACTCCCCGACCCCGCGCCACGACTACTGCATCAGAACCCGGCGCCCGACCGGCAACCCTGCGAGCAAGGAGCCAGAATGTCGAAGAAACGGCCTGTCGTCGTAGCCCTGGCCGGAGCCCTCTGCCTGGTCACGGCGGCATGCGCCGGCTCCTCGACCGACACGGCGAGCGACAAGACCTCCCAAGCCGCGTCGACATCCGGTTACCCGGTCACCCTCAAGAACTGCGGGCAGACCGAGACCTTCACCAAGGTGCCCAGCAGAGTGGTCGTCATGAACGGCGCCTCCGTCGCCGAGGTCTCCACACTGCTCGCCCTCGGCCTCGGAGACAAGATCGTCGCCAACCAGCAGAGCTACGGCATGTCCGAGGTGCCGGGCCGGGCCCAAGCCATCAAGGCCCTGCCCACCGGCAACGTCAAGCTCAATGACGCCTACGACATCCCCCGAGAGGCGATGCTCGGGCTGCGCCCCGACCTCGTACTGTCCACGACGTCGTACGGTTTCGACGCCAAAAACGGTTTCGCCACCCGGGAGCAGCTGAAGGAGGTGAAGGCCAACAGCTACGTCTCCCCGCAGGGCTGCGACCAGGACACCTCGAAGATGACCATCGCCGACAGTTACACCCTGCTGCGGGACATGGGTAAGATCTTCAACGTCAGCGACCGCGCGGAGAAGCTGATCGCCGCCTCCGAAAAGCACATCGACGAGGTATCCGCCAAGGTCAAGAGCAAGGGTGAGAAGGCGCCGAAGGTCATGGTGCTCTTCTCCAACATGGCCATGGGCGGCAATGACTTCAGCTCGGTCGTCGCCAAGGGCATCTACAACGACATCCTCGCCAAGGCCGGTGGCACCAACGCCTTCGAGTCGGCATCGCAGACTTCCTTCGCCGACCTGAGCAAGGAGAAGGTGGCCGCCACCGACGTCGACGCACTCGTCGTCATCGGCTACAACGACCCCAACCCGGCGGCCTACGCCAAGAAACTGCTCAAGGAGTTCCCCCAGTGGCCGGCCGCCAAGAACAACGAGTACGTCGTCTTGTCCGACTCGATGTACCTGGGCCCGAGCAACGACCTGGCCGTGGAGAAGATCGCCAAAATGCTGCACCCCGACGCATTCTGAACCGCCTGCAGCTCCCGCTCGCCCTGACGGTACTGTCGCTCCTGCTGCTCGCCACCATGATGGTGGCGGTCAGCATCGGCGCGGTCACCATCCCGCTCGGTGAGGTGTGGGGGATCGTCTTGCACCACGTCACCGGCACGGGAACCCCCGGGGACCTTGCGCTCGACCAGATCGTCTGGAACTTCCGCACGCCCCGGGTCGTGCTGGCCGCCCTGGTCGGTGCAGGTCTGGCCGTCTCCGGCGCGGTGCTGCAAACCGTGGTTTCCAACCCGCTCGCCGACCCCACTGTCCTAGGCTTTTCCTACGGTGCCTCACTCGGCGCCGTGCTGATCATCACCCTCGGCGGTGGCGCCGTGCTCAGCGGGGTCGGAGTGTCGGCCGCGGCCTTCCTCGGCGCCGTGGCGGCCGGCGCCCTGGTCTTCGCCCTCGGGCAGCGAAGAGGCCGGATGGCGCCGACCCGACTGATCCTGGCCGGCGTCGCGGTCGGCTACGTGTTCCTCTCGGCGACCAGTTTCGTCCAGCTGCAGGCGACGCCCACCGAACTGCGGACGGTGATGTTCTGGATGCTGGGCAGCGTGGCCGGAGCCCAGTGGAATCAGCTGCCCACGGTCGCGGTGGTGGTCATCGCCGGCACCGCCCTGCTTACGCTCTTCGGTCGGCGACTCAACGTCCTGCTGGCTGGTGACGAGTCCGCCACCGCACTCGGCGTCGACGTCAACCGGCTGCGCGCCGTCCTGCTGATCCTCAGCGCGCTCCTGACCGGAACCGTCATCGCCGTGGCCGGCGGCATCGGCTTCGTCGGCCTGATGATCCCTCACCTCGTCCGCCTCACCATCGGCGCCGACCACCGCAGACTGCTTCCCCTCACCGCGCTGCTGGGCGCTGTCTACCTCGTCCTCGTCGACCTCCTCTCCCGTACCCTCGACCGCCCCAACGAACTGCCGCTGGGCATCCTCACCGCCCTGCTCGGCGCCCCCTTCTTCCTCTGGCTGCTGCGCCGCAACAAGGGCCTGGACTACGCATGAAACTCACCGTCGACCAGCTCCACATCACTTTGGATCACCGACCGATCCTCCGTGACGTGAGCCTGGAGGCACGCAAGGGCGACATCGTCGGCCTCGTAGGCCCCAACGGCAGCGGCAAGTCCACGTTGCTGCGCGCGGTCTACCGCTCGCTGCGCCCGGCCGAGGGCGTCGTCAGAGTCGGCGACGACGACGTGTGGGCCCTGCCCGCACGCACCGCGGCCCGCCGCACCGCCGCCGTCCTTCAAGACACCACCGGCAACACCACCGGCCTGTCCGTCACCGAAATCGTCGCTTTGGGACGCACCCCCCACCACGGCCTGTTGGGGCGCGACGGCGCCGAGGACCACCAGGCTGTGCACGACGCCATCGACCGCTGCGGCGTACGACCGCTCGCCGACCGGGACTACACCTCCTTGTCCGGCGGCGAACGCCAGCGCGTCCTGCTGGCCCGCGCCCTGGCCCAGAGCCCCCAACTCCTCGTCCTCGACGAGCTCACCAACCACCTGGACATCCGCGCCCGGTTCGAACTCCTGGATCTGATCCGCAGCACTGGCATCACCACTCTGGCCGTCCTGCACGACCTCGACCTGGCCGCCCGCCTCTGCGACTACCTCGTAGTCCTGCACGAAGGCGCCGTGGTCGCGGCCGGGCCCGTACTCGAAGTGCTGACCCCGCAGGTCCTCAGCGATGTCTTCGGCGTACGGGCCGACACGGACCGGCACGCCGACGGCGTCGTCCGCATCACCTACGCTGCTCAGCCTCTTGCCCTCGACGTGGCCGCCGCCGACGCGGTCACCACCGCCGAAACCGTCGACCGCTGATCCGCTGATCCGTCCGAAGGGTTGCCCTGTCCTGCTGTCAGGAGCTTCGTTGCACTCGGCGCCCCGCCCAAATCGTAATCAAACCGCAACTGCCGACTGGGAAAATCGCCCCAAAGAGCGTCAAACCGTACCTAAGTTAAGGGCAGTGGCTCACATGCCATGGTTCTCGCCGCTGCACGCATCGATATAACGGGTCGGATCGAAATGCTGGCCGTGCCCGGGGAAGTACCACTCGATCGCCCGGTATGCCTTTTTGCCGTTGCAGAACCCGAGATGGAATGCGACGACCTCGGCCCGCGCCGAGCTTCCGGCCGCAACGCTCTGCCCGGGGCCTACATACTCGGCAGTGCCGGTGCCGACGGCTGACGCCCCGCCCCATGAGCTCCACGTCACAGACTCCACAAGGCCGGTCGGGTCACCGCCGTTGAAGATGGTGGCGGGGCGGACGTGGCCGTACCCCTCCTGGTGCTGCGCCCAGGGCATGCCGAGGACGGGCAAGGCAGCCGGAACGGTTGCCGTACCTGCGGCGGCGTGCGTCGGCAGTGGACTTACCGGGTGCTCCGCCGCTGAGGAGGGAACGCCGCTCCCGGCGAGAGTGGAGTCGCCCGTCGAGGCGGGGTTGGACGGCGTTCCGGTCTGCGCGCCTTGGGCGCCCTGCGCATTTTGCGTTCCCTGCGTATTTTGCGTGCCTTGGGTGCCTTGGGCACTAGTTGACGGCCCGCTGCAGGCGGCCGTTGCCATCAGCAGCATTCCCACTACTCCGACAGCCGCCAATTTTGCCGTGCTTTGGCCCGTTTTGTGCAGCGCTCGCATAGCTTCCTCCCCAACCGGACGTGCCGGCTGCCCATGCACCCGGATTCACTCGCTAAGAGTTAACCAAGCGGGTCCGCGGTTCCCATCGCCGCAATCCCACGCCGAGGGTGGCTGCGCCCTCACCGTACAAGGCTCCGGCCGAAGGGCGTTTGGCCGTCACAACATCTGCGCCCTGCACCGGGCGCACGGCGGTCAGCAGGCCCGGTCGGCTGGGCAATCCGACCACGAGGCGGGAGGCCGGAAGTCAGAAAGGTTCATGTTCGCATCTATTGATATCTCAAGCAGTTCCGGTGCATGATGACCGCCCCCGGCGTAGGCGAACGCTCCTGGGCGCTGCACAACTGACGGCGACCGACCCAGAAAGGCGCTTTTCGTGCCGCCGTCTGCGGTCCAGCAGTCCCTGGAGGAGTCGTTAATGAGCAACACCGAGTTTCCGCAGGTCATGACGTCAGCAGGCGCGATACGCGGCCGCCGTGAAGCCGGGACGGCGGTCTTCCGCGGGATCCCGTACGCGAAGGCTCCAGTAGGGGAGTTGCGCTTCTCGGCGCCGCAGCCGGTGGAACGCTGGGACGGAGTGCGGGAGGCCCTCGCCTTCGGTCCGCCTCCCCCGCAGGAGCCGTTCGGCCCCGAAGCCGCCTCCGCCGCGAGCCTGCCGTCCGGTGACGACTGGCTGACCGTCAACGTCTGGACGCCGGATCCGGACTCAGCGGCACGTCGGCCGGTGATGGTCTGGCTCTACGGAGGTGCCTACAAGTTCGGCTCCGCCGATGACCCCGCTTACGACGGCGGTCGTCTCTCCCGGGACGGCGAGATCGTCGTGGTGACCCTCAATTATCGAGTGGGTATTGAGGGCTTCCTGCGCATCGAGGGTGCTCCCGCAAACCGCGGACTGCTGGACCAGGTCGCCGCCCTGGAGTGGGTGCGCGAGAACATCACGGCTTTCGGCGGCGACCCGGACCAGGTCACCGTCTTCGGTGAATCGGCCGGTGCCGGCTGCATCGCCGCCTTGATGACCATGCCCCGGTCCCGTGGACTGTTCAGGCGGGCGATTACCCAGAGCGTGCCGGGCACTTTCTTCTCCGACGCGCTCGCCAAGGACATCGCCGAAGTCCTGGCCGCGGGGATCGCTCTAGGGCCGACTGCTGCCGATCTCTCCGGCATAGACCCGCGCAAACTTCCCGAGGCGGGGGTCCAGTTGAATGCCCGAATGCGCGATCACCTGCATCGGTGGGGTGTGGTCGCCCTCACCCCGACTCTCTTCTCGCCCGTCGTCGACGGTGACGTACTCCCCACCGCGCCGTGGGAGGCACTGGCCGCAGGCGCGGCACGGGACGTCGAACTGATTACCGGACACAATCGGGACGAATTTCGCCTTTTTCTCTTGCTCGGTGGGTTGCTCGGCAGGGTGGACGAGGGCATGGCCGCCGGGGCGCTCGGCCTGTTCGGGCCGACTCCGGATGCCGAGCAGGCATATCGCACGGCGTTCCCGGACGCCTCCGCGGAGTACCTCTTCGAACTTGTGCAGTCCGACTGGCTGTTCCGCATGCCTTCGCTGCACCTGGCCGAGGCACACGTGGCTGGGGGCGGCCGGGCTCATGTCTACGAACTCACCTGGTCCGCACCTGTGAACGGTGGTGCGCTGGGTGCCTGTCACGGCCTGGACATTCCTTTGGTCTTCGGGGCTGTCGTCGGGCTCGGCGCCATGCTGCTGGGAGGCCCGCTCCCGCCCGAGGGCGAGGAGATCTCCGCCCGTTTCCGCTCGGCGTGGACATCCTTCGCGGCTACCGGTGAACCGGGCTGGCCCGCGTATGACACGGACCGGCGCCTCGTCCAGATCTTCGACGCAGAACCCACTGTCACCGCTTACCCGGAGACTGCATCCCGTCAGCTCTGGCACCAGCACACCTTCACCGAGCTCCCGCTGACTGCCATGTAGCGCCGTGCAGTTGATCGATTGCGCTCCCTGGCTGGGCGGTTCACGCTGTTCGTGCTCACCGCGGCCGATCTCGATCAATGTCTGCGCTGCTCGTGCGGCCGGAGGCCGTCGGGGAAGAGAGGGAGAAGCGAAACGCAGCGTAGTTGGTGAGCGGCTGGGCAGTACGGAAATCGCGCTGGTCAACGGTGAGCACAGCATCGGTTCCGTGGTCGGCTGCCAGGATGACGGCCATAGCATCGGCGAGATCGAGATCCAGCCCGGCGTACTGCTGCCGGACCCGCACCGCACTCCGCGGAGTATGTCGGGGCTGGTCTCGGCGATGGACAAGCGCGCGGAGTCCCATGCAGCGGAGTTCCATGCGGCCGGGTGAGCAGGAAGAGCGTGCCCCGCTTTGTCGCTGGCCAGCCGAGCCGCGAGCCGCGCGGGCACCCGATCCGCGCGGGTGTCCGAGCTGCGCTGGTGCCCGAGCCGCGAGCCGCGTGGGTGCCCGAGTCGCGCGGGTGCCCGGCATGGCCAGGCGCACCGGGTGCGGTCATGCAATGCGGCAAGCCCGATGACGGATGATCAACCCTGTTGTCACTTCAACTATTTTTGTAGTACTTTGCGCCGTTTTGCTGGGGAGGTGGTGGTTAGTCGAGGGATGAGGGGACGCGAAGGCACCGAGGTGGGCGTTGTTTCCCCGGCACATCGGCCGCGGTGCGGGTGGTGGGGTGCCAGTAATAAGGAGGGACCCATGAGCGAGATGGCGAACGTGAGTGCCGGGCGTGTGCAGCAGGCCGGGCAGACAGCCGGACAGGAGGCGTCGGTGACGGCCGGCCGGGCCAAGCAGGCGGCCGGTGAGGTCGTCGGCACGGCCGCCGAGCAGGTCAAGGCCGTCACGGGTCAGGCCAGGGAACAGGCAGGGGCGGTGGCTGGTGATCTCCGTGAGCGAGTCACCGAGCAGGTCGAGAGCCAGGCGCGGCGCGGGGCGGGAGCTTTGCGGCAGTGGGCGGACGATCTGGCCGGTCTTGTGGACAACGCAGGTGGTGATTCCCCAGCGAAGAAACTGGTGGCCCAGGCGGCCGAGCGTGGTCACCGTGCCGCCGACTACCTGGACAGACAGGGCGCCGAGGGCTTGGTCCAGGACATGCAGGGCTTCGCCCGCCGACGGCCGGGCGTGTTCCTGGGCGGAGCGGTACTGGCCGGATTCGCCGTCGGGCGACTTGCCAAGGCGGGCAGCAAGGCGGGCGGCAGGGCGGGTAGCAAGGCCGGCGCCTACGGTCCTAGCGCCTACGGTCCTGGCGGTTCCGGTCCCGGCCGGTCGTCGGCGCAGCCCTCGTCTCCGGTCAAGGAGCGCCTGCCGGGTGAGCCTGTACCGCCGATGCCAGAGGGGACGGTGTGAGATGTCGTCGGTCTCGCCGCAGTCCCCGCAGTCACGGGGGCAGGACGGTCAGGACAGTTCGGTGGGTCAGCTGCTGTCGGCAGTGACGGCGGATGTACAGCAGCTGTTCCGCCAGGAGGTGGAATTGGCCAAGGCCGAGGTCCGGCAGGAGGCCACCAAGGCGGGCAAGGCCGCCGGGATGTACGGCGGCGCCGGTTTCGCCGGCTACATGGTGGCCCTCCTGCTGACGCTGGCGGCTATGTTCGCCCTGGCCAACGTCATGGACCTGGGATGGGCTGCGCTGACTGTCACCGCGCTGTGGGCGGTGATCGGAGCGGTCCTGTATCGCAGGGGCCGTGAGCAGATGCGCACCGTCTCGCCGAAGCCGGCGCAGACCATGGAGACGCTGAAGGAGGACGCGCGATGGGCACGGCACCCGAGCAGGTAAGAGCCGACATAGAAAACACCCGGGAAAGACTTTCCCGGGATGCCTCCCGGCTGGCTGAGCACGCCCGCCCCCGTCAGATGGCACGACGCCGTGTCCGGCGGGTCCGTGGCGCGCTGTCCGGGATGAGGGAGCGGGTGATGGGCAGCGCCTCCCAGATCACCGGCGACGTCACCGACCGCACATGGCAGGCCGCCCAGTCGGTTCAGGAAACCACCGGACAAGCCACGGACACTGTGCGTCAGGTGGCTGGGAGCGTCACCGACACTGCCCGTCAGGCCGTCGAGCAGGTGGGTGAGGCAGCACGGCAGGCCCCTGAGCAGGCGGTGCGGCAGGCTCAGGGCAACCCGCTGGCGGCCGGCCTGATCGCTTTCGGGACGGGGCTGTTGACCGCCTCGCTCGTGCCCGCCTCTCAGGCCGAGCAACAGGCGGCAGCCCGGATCGTGGAGCGGGTCGGCCCGGCGGTCGAACCGGTCAAGCAGGCCGCGGTGGAGTCCGCGCAGCAGCTGAAGGAGGACGCCACCCAGGCCGGCCGGCAGGCGGCCCAGGAGGTCAAGGACACTGCCGCCGAGGCCGCCCGCACCACCAAGGGACAGGCCAAGGAGCAAGCCGGGCAGGTCACCGACCAGGCCCGTCAGTCCGCACAGACCACGGTCGAAGAAGCACGCGGGCAAACTCGAAGCCCCGGAATGTAGGAACACCGCCGCGCGGGCGAGCCACCCAGGTGCCGCCCGCGCGGCATCCACACCGCACCAGCGGACCTGCGGGCAGGGCCGCCACTCACCGCACACCACGTCGGCCCGAGGGCGGACGTGCTGAATACCGTCCCCCGCCCCGGGCGCCCCACACTCCCACTCCTCCCGCCGGTGCGTGTTCTGAGTAGGGCATCCAACTGGCGCCGCTACCTGATCGTGGGGTGCGAGGGCCCGCTCCCGCCCTCGGCGACCCTGGCGCCCGCGTCGCGGAAGAAACGTGTTCGCCTTGCTGTGCGCGGATCTCAGCACGACTCCACCTGAGCTGCCCCGGGTTTGATGGAGACATCGAAAACCCGGAAGGAATCCGATCATGGTGGCATCAGACCCGTCTGAACCCGCGCGTCGCGGGGACACGGGCTCCGAGGGCGTGGGAAGTGCTGTCAGTAAACGTCCCGGACATAGCGTTTGTCCGCGGACAGGCGCCTGACATAAGCGGTGGCTTCGTCGATGTCCATGCCGCCGTGAGTGGCAGCGATGTCCTTGAGCGCCTGGTCGACGTCTTTGGCCATGCGTCCGGCGTCGCCGCAGACGTAGAAGTGGGCGCCGTCCTGGAGCCACTGCCACAGGCGGGCGCCTTTCTCCCGCATCCGGTCCTGGACGTAGATCTTGTTGCGCTGGTCGCGTGAGAAGGCGAGGCCGAGGCGGTCGAGGTGGCCGGATGCCTGGTACGCCTCAAGGTCTTGGCGGTAGTAGAAGTCGGTGGCCTGGCGCTGTTCGCCGAAGAACAGCCAATTGGGGCCGGTGTGGCCGCGGGCCTGGCGGTCTTCGAGGAAGCCGATGAAGGGCGCCACGCCCGTTCCGGGCCCGACCATGATCATGGGGGTGGTGGGGTCGGCGGGCGGGCGGAAGTGCGGTGAGCGCTGCACGAAGACCTGGACCGGGCCGTCGTCCGCGTAGTCGGCGAGGTAGGTCGAGCACACGCCCTTACGGTGCCGACCGAGGTCGTTGGTGTAGCGGACGATGGAGACGGTGAGGCGGACCTCGCTGGAGTGGGCGAGCGGGCTGGAGGAGATGGAGTACAGGCGAGGCTGGAGACGCTTGAGTACGCCCGTCCAGTCCGCGGTGGAAGCGCGGACGGGGAACGCGGCCACGACGTCGGCGGCCTGGCGGCCCCAACTCCACTTCGCGAGCGCGTCCTTGTTGTCCGGGCGCAGCAGTCGCTTCAGGTCGTGGCTGCCGGTGCGCTCGGCCACGAACTTGAGCAGGTCGCTGGTGATGCGGGCGATGTCCAGGCGGGTGCGCAGTGCTTCCTCGAGGGGGAGGGGCACTCCGTCGCCGAGATCGACGGGCTCGTCGGGATCCAGCCCGGTGAGGGCGAGCCACTCGGCGACGAGTCCGGCGCCGTTGACCGGCCAGACGCCGAGGGCGTCACCGGCGTCGTAGGCGAGTTCGCCGTCGCGGGTGTCGAAGGCGAACTGCCGTACTTCCTTCTCGGAACCGGGCAAGCTCAGCAGCCTGTTGCCGATGAGGAGGGTGGCGAACGGTGATGCCTTGGTGCAGTCGGCCGGTGCGGGAGCGGGCGGCGGGGTGACGACGGCCGGTGCGGTGGCGGCGACGGCTGAGGTGACGGAGGGTTCGGGTGCGGTCGTCTCGATCGCGCCTGCGGGTACGGGTTGCCGGTCGTCGGCTGTGGCCAGGGCGGTGAGCACCTGGCCGAGCCACTGCTCGGCGGTCTCCTCGAAGTCGGGTTCGCAGTCGGTGCGGGGAGCAAGACGGGTGGCGCCGAGTGCGTCGAAGCGTTCGTCGAGCCGGCGGCCGTGGCCGCAGAAGTCGTCGTAGCTGGAGTCGCCGAAGGCAAGGACCGAGTACCGGATCCCCTCCAGTCGCGGGGTGTCCGAGGCGGACAGGGCCTGCCAGAAGCCGGCGCCGTTGTCGGGGGCGTCACCGTCACCGAAGGTACTGGTGACAAGGAGGACATCGGTGTCGGCGGCGAGGTGCGCCGGAGACACATCGGCCATGGGCAGCAGTTCGGGAGTGCGGCCCGCCTGGGTGAGGTGTGCGGCGGCGGTGGCGGCGAACTCCTCGGCATTGCCGGTCTGGGAGGCCCACAAGATGACCAAGCGGCGGGTCGGTATGGAGGTGCCGACGGCCGGCGCTCCGGTCTGCGCGGGCGCGGGCGCGGGCGCGGTGGTGGCGGTGGTGGCGGTGGCGGTGGCGGTGCGGGAGAACATGCCGGCGAGGACGCCGTCGACCCACAGGGCGTGGCCCGGGTCGAAGGGCGCACCTGGCGGCAGGACGGGGACGTGCCCGTCGGGCGGGGTCAGGGCAAGGCCGGAGAGGTAGCCGGAGAGGTAGTGGCGTTCCGGCTCAGCCAGAGGTACGGGGGCAAGGTCGGTGATGCCGAACACCGTGGCGAGCGCGTGGACGCGGGAGTCCGCTGGGGCTGCTGCTGCTACGGCGGCGGCCGGTACGGGCACGGGGGCAGGGGTCACGGGTGTGGTCTCCGGCTGGGTGCTCGGGCGGGCCGCCGGGACGGGGGCGGTCGCCTTGGCGAGGGCGACGGCGCAGACCTTGAACTCGGGCTGGAAGGAAATCGGGTCGATGGCGTCGTTGGTGACGGCGTTGATGCTGAGGTATTCGCCGAACAGGTCGTTCCAGTGGAAAGGCGCGAAGCAGGTTCCGGGCCGGACCCGGTCGGTGACCACGGCGGGCAGTACGGCACGCCCGCGACGGGAGGTGACTTCCAGGAAGTCGCCCTCGCAGACGCCCAGAGCCTTGGCATCCTCGGGATGGACCTCCACGAACGGGCCGGGGTTGAGCTTGTTGAGCTTGGCGACCTTGCCGGTCTTGGTCATCGTGTGCCACTGATGCTGGAGGCGTCCCGTGTTGAGGGCGAACGGGTAGTCGTCGTCGGGGAGTTCAGCGGCATGCAGGTGCGGGCGGGCGAAGAACTGGGCGCGTCCGCTCGCGGTCGGGAAGGCCAGGCGGGGGCGGGTGCCGTCCTCGCGTTCCCGGAGGGTCTGACTGACGCCGTCGTTGAGGTAGCGGATCGGGTTGCGATCCGGGCCGTCGGCGGCCGGTGCCGGCCACTGGACCGGTGTGGTGCGCAGCCGCTCGTAGGTCACGCCGCGCAGGTCCCAGCCGGTCTTGGGGTTCCACGCCTGCTTGAGCTCCTCGAACACCTCCTCGGCACAGGCGTAGGTGAACGCTTCGGCGAAGCCCATCGCACAGGCCATCCGGGCGATCAACTGCCAGTCGGGCAGCGCTTGGCCGGGCGGATCGACGACCCCCTGCACGAGGGTGAGGTTCCGCTCAGAGTTGATCATGATGCCGTCGGACTCCGCCCACAGCGTCGCGGGCAGCACGACATCGGCGTACGCGTTGGTCTCAGTCTCGGTGAACACGTCCTGGGTGATGACGAGTTCGGCGGCCTCCAGACCGGCGATGACGGTCTTGCGGTTGGCGACCGAGGCGACCGGGTTGGTGCAGATGATCCAGCACGCCTTGATATCGCCGGCAGCCAACTGCTCGAACATCTCGACTGTGCCGCGCCCGACTTCGGTACGCAACGAGCCCTCAGGGATCTGCCACAGGTTCTCGATGAAGGTGCGCTCGGCGTCGACCAGCACGGAGCGCTGTCCGGGCAGACCGGGACCCATGTAGCCCATCTCGCGGCCGCCCATGGCGTTGGGCTGGCCGGTCAGTGAGAAGGGGCCGGAGCCCGGGCGGCAGATGGCACCGGTGGCGAGGTGCAGGTTGACCAGGGCGTTGGTGTTCCAGGTGCCGTGGGTGGACTGGTTCAGGCCCATGGTCCAGCAGCTCATCCACTCGCCGGCCTCGCCGATCCACTGCGCCGCCTGACGGATGTCGCTCTCGGGGATGCCGGTGATCTCCGCGACCTTCTCGGGCAGGTAGTCCGCGAGGAAGGCGGGCATTTCCTCCCAGCCCTCGGTGAACTCGGTGATGAACTCCTCGTCGGTGTGGCCGCCCGCGACCAGCAGGTGCAGCAGGCCGTTCAGCAGGGCGAGGTCGGTGCCGGGCTTGATCTGCAAGAAGAGATCGGCCTTGTCGGCGGTGGCGTTGCGGTGCGGGTCGACGACTATCAGCTTGGCGCCGGACGACTTCACGCGGTCCATCATGCGCAGGAAGAGGATGGGGTGGCAGTCGGCCATGTTGGCACCGATGACGAAGAACACATCCGCGTAGTCGAAATCCTGGTAGGAGCCGGGCGGGCCGTCGGCGCCGAGCGACAGCTTGTAGCCGGTGCCGGCGGAGGCCATGCACAGCCGGGAGTTCGACTCGATCTGGTTGGTGCGTACGAAGCCCTTGGCCAGCTTGTTCGCCAGGTACTGCGCTTCCAAGGACATCTGCCCGGAGACATAGAAGGACAAGGCGTCCGACCCGTGCTCGTCCAGGATCGCCCGCAGCCGGCCCGCGACCGACCCGATGGCCTTGTCCACATCCGTTTCGACCGGCTCGGCGCCCCGCTCGGCACGCACCAGAGCCTTCTCCACCCGCCCGGGCGCGGCCATCATGTCCGCGCTCGTCGCCCCCTTGGTGCACAGACGGCCGAAGTTGGTGGGATGCGCCTTGTCCCCGGACGTCTTCGCCGCACGGCGGCGGCCGTCAGCCGGGTCCCGCGCCACGTCCAACATGATCCCGCAGCCGACCCCGCAGTACGAGCAGACCGTGCGGACGCTGCCGTCGTTCGAGCCAGATGCCATCGAACCCCCACTCCGCGGTATGTGCTTTCCTGGGCCGGGACTGTCCCGCTGGCGGCAGCAGCCCCAAGAACAGCACCGTAGGAAGAGCGAATTTCCGGTCCATGACATGTCAGGCGCATGTGGGGTTACTCCCCGCGCACATACCGCGGCGGAGCCGTGTGAGGCGAGCGGCGGCGGGCGGTGGTTCAGCCGTGGATGTGGTGCCGACGCCCTATTGCTCCCCAGGTCGTCATTGCTCCCCAGGTCGTAAACGAGGAGGGCCGTGTCCTGCGCGAGGGCTCCGGGCCGGTCAACACCTGACCGGAGCGCTCCGGCAGTCACGCGGTCGCGAGAGACACCTCGGTCGACTTGATCAGCGCCACGACCGGCGAACCGGCCGCCAGACCGAGGTTGGTGACCGCGTCCTTGGTGATCGCCGCGGTGAGCTCGCCCCCGTCGACCGAGACCTTGACCGTGGCCATGGCCCCGCCGATGGCGACGTCGCTGACCGTGCCGGGCAACTGGTTGCGGATCGACAGCCCGTCCACGCGACGGGTGGCGAGCGCCACCTCGGTGGATTTCATCATGGCGCGTACGGCCGAGCCCTCGGCGAGCCTCAGGTCCTTGACCGCCTCCAGGGTGATCGCCGCGGTGAGATCCTGGCCGCTGTCGAGGCGCACCTTCACGGCCGCCATCACCTCGCCGGGGGTGACGGAGGTGACAGTGCCGGGCAGTTGATTGCGGATGCTCAAGCTCATGACGGAACGCCTCACACAAAAGAGAAAAAGGGATGGATTTCTGGTTTTTGTGCCGCCTATGAATACCCAAGCTAGCCGGTTTGGCAGCGCCCGTTGTGAGCCCCCTCGCATCCGCCACCTGTGAGTTTGCTTGGCTCTGGCAAAACAGAGAAACCCGCGAATCAGTGTTCTTGCCCATCGGAATCCCGCCGCGGTGCGGTCCACTTGTGCAGGGGCTGGGCCACCGATGACCAAGCGGTCGCGGAATTCGCCGCGGTGTGATCGGATCCAGCAGCTTTCAGCGGCGCTGTGGCTGCGGTCGGGCTACCGGTCCGCGGTTCCGGGGGGTACGACCCACTGGGTTGGCTGTCCGGTGATCGATGCGATCATGTCGAAGTCGCCGTCGTAGTGGAGCACGGTCGCCTGGTGGCGTTCGGCGGTAGCGGCGATCAAGAGATCCGCCATGGACAGGGCGCGGTGGAAACCGCGCTCCAGGGCGATGC
>JAFAUH010000353.1 GCA_019243445.1 Streptomycetaceae bacterium
TGAAACGCGACGAAGTCATGGAGCCGTAGACGTCATGAGCATCGAGACACTGCCCTTGAAGACCAACGGACACCGGATATCACGCAAGAATGAGGTAGAGGTGATGCGGCTCGACGGCCTGGAACCGTTGATCCGGGGCATCGCCTACAGCTGTGCAATCTGCGACGAGCGGCCGCAACTCCACATCGCCGAGGACGCCGTCCAGGTGCCAGACCCCTGCCTCTACCCGGACGGCATCACCACCAAGATCACCCTCAGCGTGCCGTCCGGGAAGATCATCGTCACCGACGACCTCCGCCCCGTCTACGACTGGGACGGCAACACCTCCGCCAGCTACAACTCGGTCCTCGGGCGGGCCCAGGCGGTGAAAGCCATGGCCGCCATCGGCTGCGCCTACGGCCCGGCAGGCAACTGCGGCCTCGGCCTGTACCGCACGGGTGCGGACAGCTACATCATCGCCAGCCCGGCATACGACGAAGACGACACCCCGTCACTCCCCGAAGACACCTGCCTGGCGAACATCTGCACCGACCTGTGGGCCTATAGCGTCGCCGACTTCGAACACTGGCAAGCCCGGGGCGGCGACCCCGGCAAGCTCTGCAGGTCCGCCACCGTCGTGGACGTACCTCCAGGGACCTACCGGTTCGTCCACCACTTTGGGGAACGCGGTTTCGATGCCCATGCCGCCGAAACCGTGATCTTCGCTCACGTCGAGCGCATCGCCTGAACCGCTCCGGGCCGACCGTCAGCCGACCGAGGATGACTGCGTAACTCTATGAGAGTGAGTTAGCTCGTAAACGCGCGATGCGGCAGTCCACCACCCGCGGCCATGCAAACACCCCGTCGCTGCATGCCCGAACGCCCCTGTCCCTCCCGGTCCCTGAACCTTGTCAGCCCGAGTCTGCCGAAACACCGCCCCCTTGATGAAGGATCGCCATGCCGACACACCCGTCTGAGCGCTCATGCCCTCGAAGCGCCAGCCATGCCAGCCGTTCCGGGGCACCGGCCAGTGCGCCGGCGACACCGGTGAGGTGCGCCGCGCGCCCCCAGGTTGGCGGCCTGGTCGTGCCGTGGATCTCCTACGAACACGGCGGGCGTGCCGCCTTCGGCAGCCTCGATCCGATCCGGCGCGCCAAGGCGTTCCTGCACCGGCTCTGCCAGGTCTGCGGCGAGCGCCTGGAGGAGCGGATCTGCCTGGTCGTGCGGCCCATGGACGTCCGCGAGGGAGTCGCCCCCGAGCCGGGCCTGCATCCGGAGTGCCTGGCGTACAGCAAGAAGCAGTGCCCCATGCTCAACGGGGGCGCCGCGACCTACCGCCGCACCCCCGTCTCGGCCAAGCACCCCGCCGGGCGGCCGTGCGACGACCCGGCCTGCCCGTGCCCGAAGATCACCTCCGACGATGCCCACCATCTGCGCGCCGGGCGTCCAGCCGACGACTTCGACGCCTGGATGATCGCGGCAGCCCACTACCGCCTCAAGACGGACCCGGCCAACCCGAACCACCTCCTCGGCATCGACCTGAACGTACCGGTACTGCGGGTCCGCCCCATCCGCAAGAACCCCAGGCCCGACGCCGAGGAGTTGCTGGCGACTCTGCGGGCCCTGGGCTTGTAGCACCCACCACCGCGGCGGACACGCGGGCCGCCGCCCAACCGATGAGGAGATCCTCGTGTACCACCGGCTCACCGGCACCATCCACCGACACCTGACCACCGCTTCACGCCATCCCAAAAGCCGCCTCCCCGACACCGTCAGCCCCAAGATCCTGGCGACGATCCTGGAGCAAGGGTGGGCCGAGCCGTCGACCGGAACAGAAAACGAAGCGGCTGGGCACGTCATCACGCTGGCCGGACGGCGCGTGATCCTGAGCCTGCCTCAGCTGAAGGCGCTGACCACGGCGAGCCCGGACGACGAGCTGGCTCCGAACGTGGTGTGGCAGACCTCCCGCGTGCTGGCCGATCTGCGCCTGGTCCACTTCAAGGACCAGGACGGCACCTGGCATGACACCGACGGAGACACCGGGACCAGTCGTCCGACCCGCCGCCCGCACCGCACCGACCTCGGCCGCCAAGTCGCCGAGCTCACCTCGTAGCTGATCGCAGAGTAACTACGCGGACCAGCCAGCGCCCTGCTGCTCGTCCTGCGTGCCCTGCGGACCCGATCGACATGCAAAGGAGTGCCTGTGTCTTCGGCTGTTCCCTCCGCTCGTGCCTTCGAGCGCCTGGTCGATGAGCTTGCCCGGGAAGTCGGTGGCCGTGCGGCCGTCTCGTGGGCCCACGCCACGGCGCTGGCCAAGCACGCCGCGGACCACGGCCTGATCGAGTCGGTCGGCGGCGCGCCCGGCCCCGACAGCACACGGCGGGCCCTCGATGCGCTGGCCGGCTCGCATCCGGCGCTCGCACCCCTTGCAGATCCGCAGGTGGTCGCGCTGTGGGAGCGGCCGATCAGCCGGGGCGACTGGGAGGCCGCAGCCCGGTTCTGGGAGACGGCGTCGTTGGCCGATGACGGCTACCGCGTCGACGGCTACCGGCTCGGGGATGCCTACCAGGCGCTGTCCGCCGATGCGCGCAAGAATCGCGCGTTGTGCCAGACCCCGCCGTGGGTGGCCGACTTGCTGCTGGAGCTGTCGGTAGTGCCCGCCGCGGACGAGGTCGGAGCCGACGAGATCCGGATGATCGACCCGTCCTGTGGGACCGGGCACGTCCTGCTCGCTGCGTTCCACCGGCTCCGCGTCCACCAGCCGAGGGGCCGGGCGACCCGGGCGCCGGTCTCCCGACAGCGGTCATTGGAGCGCGCGCTCCAGGCCGTGCACGGTGTCGAGCTGGACAACTACGCGGCCATGGTGGCGCGGTACCGGCTGCTGGCGACCACGGCCGCCATCCTCGACGTGCCCATCGCTCGGGTGCCGGCCCAGTGGCCGGTGCAGGTGGCCGCTGCGGATACTCTGCTGGATGCCGAGGAGCCGCTGCTGCAGCCGGGGACCTATCACGCGGTCGTCGGCAACCCTCCCTACATCACGCCTCGCGACGCGAAGCTGCGTGAAGCAGTGCGCCGCGCCTATCCCGAGGTGTGCAGCGGCAAGTACAGTCTCGCCTTGCCGTTCTCCGTGCTGATGACCCGGCTGGCCAAGCCAGCGGGAAGGGTGACTCAGCTGACCGCCAACTCCTTCATGAAGCGAGAGTTCGGCCGCCGGTTCATCGAGCAGTACCTGCCCCAGCTGGACCTCGAATGGGTAATCGATACCTCGGGGTGCTACATCCCCGGCCACGGCACCCCGACCGTGATCTTGAGCTGGCGCCACCGCAAACCGCAGAGACGGACGGTCACTACGATCCAGGGCAACCGGGGCGAACCCCGGGTACCCGACAACCCTGCCCGGGGCCTGGTCTGGCGGGCGATCGAGGAAGCGGTTCACGAACGGCTCGCCTACGACCGGCTACTGCGCGGCCTCGAAGCGCAGCAGCGCGCATACGAGGTTGCGTCACCCTCTAGGTTGTGTAACTCTATGAGTCACTGTATTGTTGTGAGTGTGGCGGGGAGCCCCGCCCGAACGGAGTCTTCCCCATGACCAACAACCGCGGAGCAGCGCGGAAGGTGCTCATCCGTGAGTGAGCGGGCCGAGCGCGCGCTGTCCACCTACCTCGGCCGGCGCGTCGATCCCCCTGATCTTCCGGAAGTCCTCACCGGGTTCCTCCTCGAGGCGATGGATTTGGCCTCCTTCATGAACGTGGACTTCAGCCTGATCCTGAGCCGCGCCTACCTGTTCAGCACAGGCGGCCGCATCATCCCGATCTGGCCCGACGACGAGCGACCCCTGACCGATCTGGCAGCCGCGCCACAAACGGCCGCCGCCCGAGCTGTTGACGGCTTCGTCGCCGGGGGCGGCGCGGACGGCGTGCCGCACTACTTCAGCGCCGCGCTGGCCAAACTGATGGCCTGCCTCGTCGAGCTGGCAGACCAGTGCGACGCGAACTTCGAGGCCTGCTTGCTGGCCGCGTATGAGAACCGGTCCTGACCCTCCGGCCAGGGCGCAGCATCCCACCCACATCTCGTACCGAAAGGACGGCACCGCTATGTCCACCCTGACCATTCCTCCCGCGACCGTGGGGCGTGGAGCCATACGGATCAAGCTTGACCGAGGCATCCACCCCGCCACCCTCAAGCCCCTCCTGGAGCCGGAAACCACCGACCCGCAGGCGAGATGCGGAGCGTGCGCCCATCTGATCACCCGAATTCTGGACGACGGCACGGAGCGGCTGAAGTGCGCTTTGAAGGCGCAGCGCCGCCGTGGGCCGGACCTGAGAGTGCGGTACGTGAGCTTACATCCGGCTTGTCATCGCTCGATGGTGTGACGTTGGGGCATCGGGGCCGGTCAAGCGTGCGAGATTCGCTTGAGTGACAGGATGAGCGATCGCAAGCCGTACCCGAGTGATGTCTCCGATGAGCAATGGGCGTTGATCGAGCCCGTGATCAGCGCCTGGAAGGCCGAGCACCCGTCGGTCAGCGGTCACCAGGGCAGATACGCGATGCGGGAGATCGTGAACGCGATCCTGTACCAGAACCGCACCGGCTGCCAGTGGGACTACCTGCCCCACGATCTCCCGCCCCGGGGCGGGACGTACTACTACTTCGCCAAGTGGCGCGACGACGGCACCGACCAGACCATCCACGATCTTCTGCGGTGGCAGTTGCGGGAGAAGAAGCGGAGATTAGCCGACCCGAGCCTCGTCGTCCTGGACACGCAGAGTATTCATGCTGCAGTCGGCGTGCCGGCCACCACGACGGGCCGGGATGCCGCGAAGAGAGTGCCGGGCCGGAAGAGATGCCTGGCTGTGGACGTGTTGGGCCTGGTCATCGCGGTCGTCGTGCTGGCAGCCTCCGCGCACGAGAACGCCGCCGGCATCGCCCTGCTGGACGGCGTGGCCGAGCAGACTGACACGGTGCGTAAGGCCCTGGTCGACCAGGGGTTCAAGAAGAGCGTCGTCGACCACGGCGAGCGGTACGGCATCGACGTGGAGATCGTCGAACGCAACCCCGCCGACAAGGGCTTCGTCCCACAGGCCAAGCGGTGGGTGGTCGAGCAGACGAACGGGATCCTGATGTTCTATCGGCGCCTGGTTCGCGACTATGAGCACCGGCCCGCCAGCTCCCGCTCACGCGTCTTCTGGGCGATGACCTCCGTCATGGCCCGCCGGCTTACCGGCGCCACCGTCCCCGCCTGGAGGACGCCGTGACCGACAACCCGCAGATCAGGGCCGTTCTGGAGTACATCGAGGCGCGCGAGCGCGAACTGGGCGAGCAGGCCGGACAGATCCGCTCCCGCATCGAGGAACTCACCGCACGGCTGGGCGAACTCGACGCGGAGACCGAGAACCTGCGCATCACCCGCAAGACCCTCCTCGACATCCCCGCACCGGTACCCGTCGACGATCCGGCCCGCCCCGACGTGCCGGAACACCCGGCCTACCAGCAGATCCTCACAGTCTTCGCCGACACCGGGAAGCCGATGCGGGCCCGCGATCTCTGCCAGGCCCTCGACTTGCCCATCGTCCCGAAGAACACCGAAGGCATCCGGTGCAAGCTGAAACGCCTGGTCGCACGAGGCATCCTCACCGAGCCCGAGCCCG
>JAFAUH010000180.1 GCA_019243445.1 Streptomycetaceae bacterium
ACTCCTCGACGGCCAGGACCCCGACAACGCCTACCTGCACAACACCTTGACCAAGTTCTTCCATCAGCTGAAGACCGTCGACGACAGCCTGACGGAGTTCGCCGTGATCTCCGGCATGGTGAACCTCCTCAACGCGCCGACAGCCAGCGGGAAGACCGTCCTCACCCGTGTACTCGCGTCATGGGCGGCCTTCCGCGGGTTCCGTATCGCCCTGGTCGTCCCCGACGTGGAGTCCACGCTCGACATGCGGTGGACCATCGCCAACGACCTCACATGGCTTCACCAGCACAAACACCTCAAGAAGCTGCACACGGTAGCCGCGCTGTTCTCGCCCCGGGGCATGTACCGCCGCGCCCTGACCCGCGCCGCGTTGAACTCGAACCTGGAGATCACCGCGTGGCAGAAGCGCCGGAAGACCGATATCGGGCTGCTCGCCTACGGCTGCGGACAGCGATCCCTCATGGAACCCCACGACCTTTACCCGCATGGTGAAGAGAACTGCTTCACCCTGACCGCCGTGGGAGAGGGCGGCGACACCCCGCACGCCTGCCCGTTCGTTCGGCACTGCGGGAAGTTCGCCCAGTTCTACGACGCCCAGGACGCGACGGTCATCGTCACCAGCCACGCGAATCTGATGGCCGGCACGACGCGTATCGGCATGGTCCTCGATGGCCAGGAAGTCCGTGGACGACCGCGGGGAACGGCCGGCCTGACTGTGCTGGAGACCGTCCTGCGCGGTTGTGACGCGGTCGTGATCGACGAGATCGACGCGTTCCTGTCCACTGTCATCGACTCCTGCGTGACGGAGACCACCCTGGCATCGCGCCGAGTCGAATCCGACCTGTGGAACATCGGCAAGGACTTCCGTCGCCTTCCCACCTTCCACGCCTCACAGATCCTCAACTCCCTCAGCCACGCCGATCACATGGCGAACTCCGTCCTCCTGTGGTCGATCGCGAAGAACGGCATCAAGCTGAATCCCGGCGCTGTCGACGACGGATCGAAGGGGGCGAGCCGCGACAACGCAGGCTGGCGCATGGCCAAGTCCAGGGACCGGGAGATCCTCGCCGTTCTGTTCCCCGGCCAGGTCATGAGGGGTGACCCAATCGTTCCCAGTCGGCTGGCGTTCCTCGATGCCCTGATGCCCGGTCGGTGGCACGAGGACGCCCCCGACAACCAACCGGAGATGCCCGACGGGGCAACAGACTGGGACGGTGTCCAACAGGCGCTCAGGGCGGTCGTGGCCCCACGCGGCGACACATACTTCGCAGAGGTCAAAACCGGCCTTCACGATCTCTTGTCGAAGACGGTGGAAGACGGCCAGCAGCGTGCCGCGCTGATCAACTTGCTGATCTCCCGCGCCGTTCTGCTCGACCTCGAATCCTCGCTGAGAGAGCTGCGCTACCAGGCACAGTCGGCTCGTCACCTCGATCTCGCATCGGTGCGGAAGATCCTCGACGCCATCGAGTCGTCCGCCGTCGCCGGCCTCTACCCGACAGCGATGCTCGGCGCCGCGATCAACGGCTTCCAACTCAAGGGCATGGACCAACGTGAGACCAGCGCCGAGCTGATGACCCGCTTCATCGGTGGAGACCCGCACACGTTCGTATCCGAACTGGGCGGCTTGACCGCGCTGCTGTCGGCCGGCGTGGAAAGGCCGATCCTCGGCCTTTCCGCCACCAGTTACTTTCCGCAGGCCGTCAGCGAGCACGTTCACGCCCCGGTGCGCTGGTGGATCCCCGACATACGCCCAAGGTCGATCACCGTGCTCGCCGACCCTGTCCACCGGGATGGCAAGGAAGGCAAGGAAGCGATCCGCGTCGGCGGCATCTACGCCGAGCGCAAGCCGGCCGTCCTGCGGGAACTCGGTCAGGCGATGTACGAGCAGAAGATCCAGCGGCGCCTGAAGAAGCTCAAGAACAGCAAGCCCCATCAGGCCAGGGCGCTTCTCGTGACGAACTCCTACGAACAGGCGGCGCACTTGGCCTCGGGGGTGGCGATGGCCGAAGGTCTCGCCCACCGTGTCTGTGTGCTGGTCAAGAGCCATGACCAGCCGCAGGACTACGAGAAGAACATCCCCGCGCACGTCACACGGCTCACCCGCGAGGAACTGCACCAGTTCCCCGGCTTCGGAGAGGTCCTGGTGGCTCCCCTGCCGCTGATCTACCGGGGCCTGAACATCGTGGTCGGCGTCCGCTCGGCCGTCCACGACGTCTACCTGTGCACGCGCCCGTACCTGAGCATCGAGGCCACAGCATGGCTCCATGCCAGTGTGAACGCCGCGGGCATGAACGCCCTGCCACCAGGCGGCAGTGACAACCCGGTGGAAGCGATCCGGGCCGCGCGGGACGCCGCTTGGGCACGGCTGATGATGATCCTCCGATCGCCGGCGAACTTCTCGAACATCACCACCGACCTGCAAGAAGAGCTGGTCGCGACGATGATCGTGCAGCTGATCCAGCTGGCCGGCCGGGGCCGACGCGGCGAGACCGACATGCGGCTGTTCATCGTCGACGAGTCCATGAACGACGCGTCGTTCAGCGCCGGCATGGCGGCGATCATCCGCCGTATCGAACAGAGCTGGAGCCTCGAGCAGCGCACGGTCATGGAGGAGCTGTACGGGGAGGCTTTGAAGGCGTTCCTGGCCTACGCGGACATGAACAAGTAGAGCAACGTGACGCCGGCACCAGGCGGCACCGAGGAAGAAGGACGAGGTACCCGACCTATGGCGCGAGGCCGTGACCTGACCGCACCCACCGCCACGATTCTGTGCACCGAAGCACTGTTGGACGGCATGACGGCGCAGGTGTGGGAGTTCAGCGAGATCACCCAGCAGACGTGGAAGGGACTGGAAGAGAAGGCCCGGGAGGCACGCAAGCAGGCACAGAAGGGGGACGACCGCGACCTGTTCCTGCTGCCGTACTCGATCGTGGTGAATGTTCTCCAGCAGATCACGGACGGGTACGTGTACCTGGACAAGTACTTGCGGTTCATGGTCGCACTCGAGGACATCGAGCCGAAGGCGCTGCGGAAGGTGTTCACCTACCTCGAAGGCATCGTTCAGGGAATCCCGGTCGACGAGATTCCGCTGCGCGTCGAATCCGAGCTGGCCGAACTCGTGGCCAACACCGACAGCATTACCAGGAACCTTACTGATGTGATCCTGCCTGCCGAAGGCGCCGCGTATGCCGATCCGCCGTCGTGGGCGTACCAGGCCGTGCGGTGGCACCTGGCGAAGAAGCTGGCAGCCGCTCCCTTCTTCGACCGGGAGATCGAACCGGTGAAGAAGCCGGAGATGGCGAAGGACGCCAACGGCAAGCCGTTGAAGGATGAAGACGGCAACCCGGTGGCGAAGACCGATGAGGCGGGCAACCCGGTGATGCGCACCGGAGCGTGGAAGCCCACAGGGAACGTCGCAACGGTCCGGTACCAGCCGGACAGCTCCGGAGACCTGATCGCGTGGGACCATCCGATCGGGCCGACGTTCGCCAAGCTCCCGCACCCTCTGACGAAAGAAGCCCTGGACGCGGGCTACCCAGAGAATCCCTCGCCAGCCGATGCGCAGTACTCGCTGTCGCGGATCTCGGTGGCCATGAGCACTCACCATGGGCGCCCGGAGCCGGTAATTAATCTGGGCGCACATATGCGGCGCGTCAACGACACGCTGGTGTGGTCGAAGACGATCATGGTCGACCGCGCAACCGGTCCGGTGCTGCTGGTCGGCCTCGACGGCAGGAAGCTGAACCGCACGAACCGGCTGGCGCTTGAGATCCTGGCGAGGCTGGAAGCCGACGCGACAGCACTGGAGATGCTTGACGGGCGGGTGCGGGCAGAGATCGCCGAACTCGACGCGCCCAAAGGTGAGAACGGCCGGACTCGTCGTGTCACCGAGAAGCCGGGAATGATCCGTCCTCTGATTCCCAAGCAGCGGTCCTTCCAGGTCGGCAACGGCGCGGGCCTGCACCATCACGAGCTGCTGCACGAGTACGCCGCGCGGGCGCTTGGCGACGAGGTGACCTTTCTGACCCTCAGCAATGTCCCCGGCGTGTTCTCCAACCGGATTCACAGCCTCAGAAGCGACGAGAAGAAGCAGCGCAAGGAAGCCGGAGAATTCCTGAACCTCTGTGCGCTGCCAACCCCCGCCGCGGTGCGTGACTCGGTCCAGGATCAGGACTTTGACCGGCTTTTGGTCGTGTGCCTGTGGTATCGGGAGGAGACCAGGTTGCGGATGATCAGCGCTCTCGCGTACTCCCACGGGGCAGACGTGGACATGGACCCCACCGATGGGGAGGTCGTGGCCCTTGCCGACGGTGTGGAAGCGGTGTTCGTCCGCGCGACGCGGCTTCTCGCGCACGGCACGGAGGACGGGCGTATCGACGCCGCACGGGACATCGTCGACCGGTACGCGAAGCCGGGGGTGATGATCGCCGCGTGGTGCGAGACAGAGATCCCTGAGCCCGGCGAGAGGCACAAGGGGATGAAGCCGGCCGAGGTCCGTAAGGATCTGGCGGACAGCGATGCGAAGTTCCAGGTGCGCCGCGCGTTCGCAACCGAGACGGTTCCGAGTCAGAACATCCTCGGGATCAAGACGACCTACGACAAGGCGGGGAACAAAGTCCGCAAGGTGCCGGGCGTCCCGAAGGACCGCAACAAGGATCATCCGGCGTTCATGGGCCTGCTGGACCTGTACCGGTCGTGCGGTGTCCTCGACGAGCGGTACGAGCAGGCCCTGTACGCGCCGGGTGACTCCTTCGAAATCCCGCGTATCGCGTTCGTCGGCCTCCACGTCCGCC
This sequence comes from Streptomycetaceae bacterium, assembly GCA_019243445.1. Classification (GTDB taxonomy): domain Bacteria; phylum Actinomycetota; class Actinomycetes; order Streptomycetales; family Streptomycetaceae; genus Streptantibioticus_B. Next base: position 4,794 of record JAFAUH010000180.1, read on the forward strand.
GGCAGGGGAAGAGCGTTCTGTTCAGGGGCGAGCCGAAGCGCGTTGTCATGGCGACCTGCTTTATCCCGCCGGCCGAGCCCGGGGGGCTATGGCGCATGCTCGGCTGGTCGAACCTGACCATGCGCTGGGAACCGTACCGGGTGGCCCAGGCCGAGTGCCACGCGCTGAACTACCCCAACCACAACGGGACCGGAGATGGGACCACCGACGTCGCACGATGGGCTGAGGCCGGCCGGGATATTAACGAGTGCCTGAAGGACCTCGTGCTGGAAGAGCTCGACGGCATGCCGTACGCGGTGATGCTCGACGGGCACGGGGCGCGGCGGATCTTCCCCGGCCTGCACAACAACAAGCAGGGCGTGGACGCGTTCGACTCCTTCGGACGGGTGTGGCTCCCCGGCCACGGCCTGCCGGAGTACATGCGGCCGGCGGGGATCGTGCGGGTGAACTGCATGTCGGAGGAGATGCCCAGCATCGCCTACCTCTCGTACGCGAACGACGACCGGATCAAGATGAGCAGCGAACTGTTCCGACCCTCGGATGCAGGCCCGGACTCATCGTGGTGGGTCGTCACGGAGCCGAGGAACTACGGCAAGACCCGGTTCGGCCAGTGGAAGACCCGTTGGCGGGCTCTGTCCGAGAAGGTCGGAACGCAGACGGAGAGCGAGCTGAAGGCCCCCTGGTACTCGATGACCTGCCGTGAGATCACGCCGATGTTCGTCCGCGGCGAAGGGCTGACGCGCGAGGGACTGGCGGTGGCCACCGCCCGGATGTGTGATCAGGCGTTGTCGTGGTCGGACCGGACCAAGTATCCCGCTCCGCTGCACGCAGCCCTTCAGATGGACCTCGATCACCCGAACTTCAGGCGCTCGGCTCCGCGTGAGTACGAAGACCGGGCGATCCTCAGCGAGGCAGTAGAGGGCCTCGATCTGGCCGACGGCGACTGACCGGGGTACGGGCCCCGTGTGGCCTCCGCGCTACCACCGCGCCCCCGCTCGACACGGTGGGGGCGCAGACTCACACAATCGATCTCGAGCTCGAACCAGACGGTTTCGCTGAGACCATCGTGAGTGGGGTTCCACGCCCCAGGCCGAAGCCAGTGCGCGAACGATCAGCACGCTGCGTACATGCTCGTCGTTCCGTACTCACCACAGGCCGGTACGCGGGTCCGGGGGCCGAAGGTCAACAGCTTCCTTGAACAGCTCCAAGAGGGTTTCGGCGGTCAGCGTTTCGACGGTCTTGCTCCAGACATGCAGTGCTGGGTGGAGCATGAAGTACCGCTGCTGAGGGTCAAGGAACCCGCCGTGCCTGAGCCCATGAGTGCGTCCGTAGGGTCCGAAGGTGTACCTGTCAGGCGGGACCATGCTGCTGCGGAACTTGTAGATCTGCCAGACGAGGCGGTCACCAACCTGCTCGTATACGACGTTGGCTGAGTTCAGCTCCTTGCTGTAGCTCGGGTTGGTGATCACGACGCAGCCGGCCAGGACCATCGTGTCACCCGGGACGGGCTGGCTTGTGGTCATCCCCTCCCACAAGTCGACCCGGAGTCTGACTTCGCCAGCAGTCAGGCTGAAGCTCGACACCGCCGCGAAGGAATTCCCAGCGGTTCCACGCTCTTCGAGGGCCGCGTCTGGCTCAACGGCCCGCAAGTCGCTGAGCGCGTCATTCATGATCTCGCGCAGGTCCGCCTTGGCCTGGGCGGCCTGCTGACGGCGCGCGTCCTCGGCGGCCTCAGCGAGCGAGCGCTCAGAGTCGGAGCGGGCCCGTTCGATAGCGTGGGCTCCAAGGCCACGCGCGATGGATTCCTGGACAGGACTGCGGGCTACCAGTACCCGGCTCAGCCGATCAAGCACGGCGCGGGCATCCTGCGGGCGATCTTGTGGGCGCTTGGCTAGGAGCCGACCGATGAGGTTCTTGAGCACGATGTCGCTGCAGGAAGCCTCGGGTGGGGCCTGCGTGAGGTGCGCGGCTCGCAGCGCTGCCTGGTCCCCGGTGAATGGCGGGGTGCCAGCCAGCAGTTCGAACGCGAGGCACCCGAGTGCGTACAGGTCGGACTTGACCGTGGGGGACTTCAGTTCCCACAGTTCGGGCGCCATGTAGGAGAAGGAGCCCCATCCGACGAACGTCGGGTCCTGGGTGCCGATCTCTTGATCGCGGGCGATCCCGAAGTCGGCGAGCTTCCACCGCTCATTGTGGCGCAGAACGTTGGCCGGCTTGAGATCTCGGTGAATAATCCCGATGGAGTGCAGCTCCTGGAGGCCGGTAGCGATGTCCACCAGAGCCGGCACCACCTCGCCCTCGGCCATCGAACCAGAGGCCAGCGCGCGCTGGGCTCGAGGCATGACCAGGAGCAAGGCGTCCCCGGCGTCAGCAGCGTCGATTGCCGGCAGGAGCATCCCGCCACCGCTTTCGCCGACTCGTTGGCCGATGTGGATCTCTCGGTGTAGAAGCCGGTCGTCAAGCACTCCCGACGGGCGCTGCTTCTTGACCACCTTGACCGCCATAGGTGATCCGTCCGGGCCTTCGGCCTCGTAAACACCACCGAAGCCGCCAGGCATCCCGAGCGGCTTGTTCTCCCAGTATCGCCATGTCTTGCGCGACTGACCGGTGAAGGTCACCTCGTCGGTCACTACCCGACACCCCCGCTCATGAACTGTCCTCGCTCGCCAACGGCCACGGACACCCCGTCGAAAATCGTAGCGAGTATAGAGTCCCTGCTGGCTCGACCAAGCGGCGTTTGCAGATTGTGTAGATCGCCGCCACGGCTCGTGGCAATCGCCAGGTCGAATTTACGCACGTTTGCTTCTTCCCGGGGTATGTACACATACCCTGGGAAGTGAGGAATTAAGGGTTCCCTCGTCCAGCGCCGACGATCCTGTACAGGTGGAGACCGTCTGGATCCGCCGGTCACCCTCGAATACGGTAAGTAGGTCGAGCAG